>JBKPCD010000195.1:0-14589 GCA_046727175.1 Acidobacteriota bacterium
GCTTCATGTCGAATGCGCTTCGATGGATTCCGCAGCTTCGTCGGGGTGACATTGTGCGCGAGGCGTTTGGCGACGTGCGCGTCGCCGCGGTCGATCCGCACGACATCGCCGCGGTCGCGATGGAGGCGTTGTGCTCGACGACACACATCGGTCGCAGCTATCGACTGACGGGGCCCCAGGCGGTGTCAGCCGACGATCGTGTCCGCATCCTGGGAGGCGTGCTTGAACGCGATCTGCGCTTCGAGCCGATGTCCGACACGGAAGCACGAATGGATATGAGCAGTTCAATGTCGGGTGAGTATGTCACCGCGTTCTTCGATTTGTTTCGCGGCGGCCGATACGACGAATCAACGGTCTATCCTACGGTCCAAGAAATCACCGCCCGACCGCCACGGACGTTCAAACAGTGGGCGACCATGCACGCGTCGGCGTTCCGCTGACCAAAGCTTTCGGAAGATCGATGGCAACTGGCTCATGGTGCTCGTATAAGGAGCACCTCCTACTGGTCCCTCAACGCCACCAGCGGGTCCATTCGCATTGCCCGGCGAGTTGGCACGTAGCACGCCATCATCGTCACCAGCGAGACGACTATGCCGACGGTGGCGTAGGTCAGGGGATCCGTCGGGCTGATGCCATAGAGCGCGCTCGACATCAGGCGCGTCGCTGCCAGCGCACCAGCAAAACCGGTCAAGATGCCCGCGCCGCACAGGATGCCGCCTTCTTTGAAGACGAGCCAGAACAGATCGCGGGGCTGCGCGCCGAGGGCGATGTGGATGCCGAAATCACGCGTCCGTCGCGAGACGAGAAACGATAGCACGCCGTAGACGCCGATGCTGCCCAACACCAGCGCAAGCCCGGCCATCGTCACCAGTAACGATGCGGTAGCGGCGGGAGCCGCCACCGCATTGGCGAGCATCGACTCCATCGGACGCACGTCGCTCACCGCGACCTCTCCCTCTGCAGAGAGAGCCGCGCGCTGGATCATGCTGGCGACCTGCGCCGGTCCCAACGTTGTCCCGAGCGTGAGCGTCATATCACTCGGGATACGCTTGTCCTCCATCGTTGCATTCGGGCCGTACGGTACGTAGATCAATCCGGTGATCCACTCGGGTACATCCCTTGTCAGGTCGTAGGCGCGGAAGTCTGAGACGACGCCAACAATCTGGTGCCATCCGGCCTCACCTATGAATCGGATGTGCAGCCCAACCGGATTCTCGCCGGGCCAGAACCTCCGAGCCGTCGACGCAGTGACGATCGCGGTCGCCGGATGTCCGGTCAGATCCTGGCGCGTAAACGCTCGCCCTGAAACGAGGCGGATGTCCATTACGTGAAAGTAATCTGGCGTGATGGCGTTCATCCAGAAGAGTGGCGCCGTCTGATTCTCTGGCGTGACGAAGCGTTCGAGTTCGAGCGACCGCTTGGCGACTGCGCCGGTCAACGGCAGCGTGTTGATCAGCGCGACACCCGCGATACCAGCCGTCCCCCGCAGCTCGGTCTCGAACGCGCGATAAAAGGCGAGGCAGTGTTCGGAATCCTTGCAGACCGACTCGGTCGGCGAAATGCGCGCCGTGATGACGTCCGCCGCCTGGAATCCGGGATCGGTGTGGGACAACCGCCACAAGCTGCGCACCAGGAGGCCCGCGCTGATCACCAGCAGCACGGCACAGGCGATCTGACCGATGGTCAAGGCGGATCGCAGCGGCATTGCCACCGCCCCCCCGGCGCCGCGACCGCCCGCGTCCAGCGCGGCCCGGAGCTTGAGCCGCAGCGCCTGCAAGACCGGGACGAGGCCGAGGACGCAGCCGGTGAGCACGCCGAGGAGCCCGGTGAATGTCAGCACGCGCCAGTTCAAATTCGCGTCCGCGAGTCGCGGTGTGTCCGGCGGAAGCACGAGCTTCATTATCGCGAGTCCATGCGTGGCGAACAGCAGACCGACCACCGCGCCGATCAACGCCAGCACGACGCTCTCGGTGAGAAGCTGCATGGCGATGCGGCGCGGCGCCGCGCCAATTGCGGTCCGGACGACGATCTCCCGCTCGCGCGTAATCGCACGCGACAGGCTGAGATTGGCGACGTTGGCGCAGGCAATCATCAGTACGAGAGCGATGCCCGCAACCAGGATCAACAGCTGCGGGCGCACATCACCGACCAGCGCTTCCTGCAAGGAAATCACGGTCAGATCACGGTTCCACGAATCCGGCATGCGCCAGGGAAAGCGCGCGCCAATGCGCGACTGAAAGACTCGAACGTCGCCCAACGCGCTCGCTATCGTCGCGCCAGGCCGCAGCCGCCCAACGATAGGCATGTAGTCGCCCGCCCAGTAGGTCGTCGTGTCCCGCGCGTCCAGGCCGAGCGGCACCCAGATCTGGGTGCGCGGCGACGGAAACTGAAACGACGCCGGCATCACGGCGACCACTTCGCGCGATACGCCATCGAGCTGAATGGATCGACCGATAATCGTTCGGTCCTGATGAAAACGGCTCGCCCACAGGTCGTGGCTGATCACGACGTATCGGTCTTGGGGCGAGACGTCCTCACCGCGTTGCAGCCACCGGCCGAGCGCCGGATGCACTCCGAGGATCGAGAAGAGCTCCGCGGACACGCGCGATCCAGTGAGGCGCATCGGCTCGCCGCCGCCGGTCAGCGTGAAGGAGTGCCCTTCTGCATACGCGGCGACGTCCAGGCTCGTGACCTCCTCCCACATTGCGGCGAAGCCGCCGTTCGGGTAATTCGCACCCTTGATGCTGACGAGCTGTTCCGGTGAGGCGTAGGGCAGGCGCGACAGCAGGATGCCGTCCACGAGACTGAACACCGCTGTATTCGCGCCGATCCCCAATGCGAGAGTCAGCACCGCGACGGTTGCAAAACCCGGATTGCGGCGCAGCGTTCGGCACGCATAGCGCACGTCCTGCCGCAGCACGTCGATGAGCTGCACCCCCCGGGCATCGCGGCACTGTTCCTTCGCCCTCTCGACGCCGCCGAAGTTGCGCCGCACGGTGCGCCACGCCTCGTCGCGGTCGGCGCCCTGCGCCACGAGCGCATCTACCTGTTGTTCGAGGTGGTACCGGATCTCGTCGTCGAGATCGCGCTCGACCTCCTGAGGTCGTACGATCGAGCGCCACTTGAGTGGAACGATGTAGAGCCAGCGTTCGAACCTCATGGCGTTTCCTCGTCACGCGCGCTCGAGTTTGACGACCCGAGTGATCGCCGTGGACAGACGGGTCCAGTTCTCCGCTTCGCGGTCGAGATGCCGGCGTCCCAGCCGGCTCAGCGCGTAGAACTTCGCGCGCCGATTGTTCTCCGTGATTCTCCAGGTCGCGGTGATCCAGCCTTGCTGTTCCAGCTTGTGCAGCGCGGGGTAGAGTGAGCCGTCGCTCACTTGCAGGACATCGCCCGACACTTGGCGGAGGCGGAGGCTGATCGCATGCCCGTTCATCGGCTCGAGGGCGAGGATTTTCAGCAGCAGCAGATCCAGCGTGCCTTGCACCAGATCCTGAGGTTTGCTCATGGTCTCCTCGGTTACCGAGCTAAGAATACCGCCGCTTCGCTCGGTAATCAAGGGGAACTGGATCGGCAGGCCTCATCATTGGCCTGCGAGAAATGCTCTTGCCCTTTTGAGTACTCCGCGGTCGGAGTCGGCATGCTCCGTCTGCGCCACGAGCTGTGAGTAATAGATCTTCGTCTTTGCCGAATCTCCTGCGTCATCGGCCGCCTGTGCTGCCCCGGAGAGCGTCCAGAAGCGGCCCGGTTCCCTCTTCAGCGCGGCCTCGAACACCTGCAGCGCCTGGGCCGGCTCGTGGATCTCCAGCAGCAGGTCTCCCAAGAGCTGACGAGCGGAGATGGCATGGCCGGGCGTGACCGGATCCATCTCGGTAGAGTCCTCGCGGTCGGCGGCGGCACGGAGCATTTGCACAGCTTCGTCGCGCCGGCCCTGTGTATACGCGATCCACGCCGCTACCATCTGATGGTGGATCTGGATCTGGGATACCCAGTACTCCTGCCAGCTGCCCTCGCTATCCGCGTTGATCAAGTTGGCGCGAAGCTCCTGTAAGCGATCGAGATCCTTCGTGGCGGCATCGATGCGACCGCTTCTCGCTGCGCCCAAGGCCCGGGCAAATACCAGAGTCGCTTCGGCATGTGGGAACAGGTTCCAGGCAAACTCGCTGTGCGGGAGAGCGAGGGACGCCGCCTCGCTCCAACGCCGGCGTTCTATGGCGTAACGGGCAGGCATCGCGGCCATCGCGTACGCATCCAGAATGTGGGCGACGACTGTGGTTGTCGCGGCCTCATCAACGACGCGTTTCGCCGCAGCATCCTGGCCGGTCTGGAGCAAACTGTGCACGAGGAAATCCATCGCGTGGGGTTTGAAGAATAGGTCGTCGACAGCAGCGCCGGCGCGGTTGGTGACGATAGAGTCCTGCCAGAGGCCCAAGCGAACGAAAATGTGAGCCGGAAACTGAATCGCATGCGGCGACGACGGTGCAACCTCGGCCAGACGACGGGCGGCGGCCAGGCCACGGTAGGCGTAGACGGAGTTATCGTAAGCGTGGAGCAAGTAGTGGAGGACTCCCGTATGATTGGGAAGCTCCACCAGCAACTTTTCAAGGATCGCGGCGCCTTTGAGCTGGTAGGCAAAGGTTTGGTCCGTCGGCGACCCTAGGGCGGACAGCGCATACGCATAGAAGATCTCGGCCTCGTGATCCTCGGGGTACTTCTTATGGAGTTGCTCCAGAGCATTCACGTAGGCACGCAGACGCGTCGTGTAGTCCATTTCGCCCGCGCCTCGGTAGAACGCTTCGATACTGACGATGTAATCGCGCTCACGCGCCGTCTTCCCACCGATGGCTTTGGCTTTTTGGACGGCGATTTCCCCTTGTAACGCCATGGGGCCTGGCCGTCCACCGTATAGGCTGCCGACCGCAGTCGCCGCAAGACCCCAATGCGCCATGGCGCAGTCGGGATCTTCTCGGGAAACGGCCTCGAAAGTCTTGGCTGCCGCGGGGAACCAGAATGCATGCAGCATCGCCAGCGCCAGGTCGAACTTCTTCTGAACGCCGACGTCGCAGGAGATTGGAAAATGCACCTCTCCGAATTGGTTTTGGGCGGTCGTCAACCGTGCTCCAGGTGCGATCGACGCGACGAACACGCAGGTCACCATCGCGACACGAGGTACTTGTCGTGCGTGTCGCGACATCCACGCGAAGTCGAACAGCGGTAACAACCGATCCAGACAGCGCATGGTCAGTCCCCAAGTTCTTCTTGCGAATGCGAAGGACAAGCACGTCACATTCGAACGATAGCGGACGGCCGTACCCCGGTTCCGCAACTTAAGTCGCACATCGTTCCCTCGTCTCGGTGGCGACGTCGCAGGTGTGCTCATCCTCGACGAACGGCTCGAAGTACAGGTAAGTCCTCGCGACCGGACGACAAGGTTCCACCTGTCGAGAACGGTTGGGTTCAGATTGATTCAGTTCCTGCGTCCGGGTGGCTGATGTTTACCATCCATTACAATCGCGGTGGCGCAATGCCGCTCCGTTCAGGCACCAAGCTCGGTCCTTATCAGATTGAAGGCCTCCTCGGCGCCGGAGGCATGGGCGAGGTCTATCGCGCGCACGACGGCCGTGTCGGACGGGACGTCGCCGTCAAGATCGTTCCGCCGGCCGTCGCGGCCGATGCGACTGCCCTCTCGAGGTTCGAACGCGAAGCGCGCGCCGTCGCGATGCTCTCGCACCCGAACATCGTGGCGCTCTACGAGTTCGGCGCCAGCGACGGGATGACCTACGCCGTCATGGAGCTGCTGGAGGGCGAGCCGCTCCGCTCGCGCCTGGCGTCGGGTCCGCTGCCGCTGCGAAAAGCGGTCGACATCGCGGCGCAGATCGCGCGCGGCCTTGCTGGGGCGCATGACAAGCACATCGTGCACAGGGATCTAAAACCCGAGAACGTGTTCATCGCAACCGACGGCACCGTCAAGATCCTGGACTTCGGTCTCGCACGCCAGACGACCGAGCCGCTGCCAGGCTCGGAGACAGCGACGATGGCGCCGGTCACGGAGGCCGGTATCGTGCTGGGCACGGTCGGCTACATGGCGCCCGAACAGGTGCGCGGCGAGCGTAGCGACCATCGCGCCGACATCTTTGCGCTGGGCTGCATCGTTCACGAGATGCTGACTGGACGCCGCGCATTCGAGCGCGGCACGGCCGCTGAAACGATGACGGCCATCCTGCGCGAAGAGCCGTCGCCGCCGGTCTCGACCGTCAGCGGCGTACCACTCGCTGTCGAGCGAATCCTCAGCCGCTGTCTGGAAAAGCGACCGGAAGAACGATTCCAGTCGGCGAGGGATCTCACGTTCGCCCTCGAATCCTCGCTCGAAGCGAGGAGCGGATCTGACGTCGAAGCGGTCAGACCCGCCCGGCTTCCGCGGCGTTGGCTCATTGGCGCGGCTCTGCTGGCGCTCGGCCTCGCTTCAGGCGCCGCGTTCGATGCATTCGCGTCGCGATGGTTTAAGCCGGTCGCGTCCCATACGGCACCGCAGTTCCGGCAGCTGACGTTCGAGCGCGGCATGGTTCCGGACGCGCGTTTCGCGCCCGACGGGCGCTCGATCGTCTACAGCGCGGCGTGGAACGCCGCGCCACTGCGGGTATTCATGACACGCACCGACTCCACCGAGTCGGTCCGACTCTCGCTGCCCGATGCGCGGCTGCTCTCTATCTCCCGCTCATCGGAGATCGCCATCTCGCTCGGACACCGCTTCGACGGCTGGATGGGCGCCGGCACGCTCGCCCGCACCTCCGTGTTGGGCAGCGCACCGCGCGTCCTGGCCGAGGAGGTTCGTGAAGGGGAATGGACCCCCGACGGCGGAGACCTCGCCATCGTTCGGCGGTCAGACACACTCGAATGTCTCGAGTTCCCGATCGGCAACGTGCTCTATCGCAGTTCGGGATATATCAGCGACATCCGCTTCTCTCCGGACGGCTCCCATATCGCATTCGCCGATCACCCGCTGTTCGCCGACGATGCCGGGTTCCTCTCGATGGTCGATCGCTCGGGCCGGCGAACGGTCCTCACGGATCTTCATCAGACCGTCCGTGGCCTGGCGTGGACGACGGATGGGAGCGAGATCTGGTTCAGCGGCATCAGGAACGGTCAATCAGGGATCTTTGCCGTCACCGCAGCCGGCAAACAGCGCACGGTGTGGACGAGTCCGTCATCCGTCAAGTTGTACGACATCGCTCAGGACGGCAGTGTCCTTCTCGGCCGTGAAACGCCCGAACGGCGCGTCTGGGCGCTGTTCGCGGGCGCAACCTCCGCTGTGGACGTGAGCCTCAGGTCGAGTTCGACCAGCCTGTGGATCTCCGAAGATGGAACGGTCGTCACGATTGTGGATCAGGCGACGCCAACCTATTCGTCGTACCTCCGGAAGGCGAATGCGGAGCCCGTTCTGCTCGGCGAAGGGCAGCCACTCGGCGTGTCGAGGGATGGACGCTGGCTGCTCGCGGTGCCGCAGAGCGGGAGTCCCCTGTTGCTTCATCCGACTGGCGCCGGCCAGACGAGGAAAGCTTCCAAATCCCGATAACCTCGTGTTCGACTCCGCTGCGTGGGTGCCCGACAGCCGTCACGTCGTCATGTTCGGACAGGCGCACGGTGGAATGTCGAGAGGGTATGTGCAGAATATCGACGGCAGTCCGCCGCGTCCCTTCACACCAGAAGGTGTTCGCAGCGCGCGCTGGTGGCTGCTCCCAGTTTCTCCCGACGGGACTCGCGTCGTCGCGGTGGGCAAAGACGGCAAACAGGCTGCGATACGACTCAGCGACGGTGGATCCACAGCGATCCCCGGACTGCAAGACGACGAGCTGATAGTGCAGTGGCTCGCGGATGGCCGCAGCGTGCTTGCGGCGCGGGGCGGCGGGCAGCCCTGGCGCGTCGACCGGCTGGATCTGTCATCCGGTCAACGAACGCCGGCGCTCGAGGTACGCGCGCCGGACGGCGCCGGCCTTCGACTCAGTGTGTTGGCGATTGCGCCGGATGGACAGCACTATGTTCACGCCTACTCACGACTGCTGACCGATCTGTTCCTGGCCCAGGGATTTCGGTAGAGCACGGTCCACACTTGGCGCATGACCGCGCGATTGACCGTCCTCGCAGATTGTGTGCTATTCGCCCCGGCACCACACGCGCAACCGTGACCGGCGCAGCCTTCGCAGTTGCAAACCGCCATGACTCAGTTGCGATCCCGCCATCTGTTCACGATCACCATCAAGCTCCACGCGATTGAGGAGATCGGCAACACGCCGGCGGGGACGCGCCGCGTGTTTCCCGTCGCCGGCGGCGACTTCGCCGGCGACCGCCTACGCGGCACGATCCTGCCGGTCGCCGGCTCCGACCTGCTGCTGACCCGCGCCGACGGCTCGTCGCAGCAAGACGTCCGGATGATCCTGCGCACCGACGATGGCGCGCTAATCGTGATGACGTATCGCGGGGTCCGGCATGCGGCGCCGGAGGTCAACGCGCGGATCGCGCGGGGTGAGCAGGTGGCCGCGTCGGAGTACTACCTTCGCACCGCACCCTTCTTCGAAACCTCGTCGCCGCAGTACGCGTGGCTGAACACGATCGTATCGGTCGGTATCGGGGAGCGTCGACCGAACGACGTCGTCTATGAGGTGTTCGAGATCCTCTGAAGGTCGTGCTGTAGGCCGACGCGCCGCAGCGCAGCCCGAAACTGCGGGCTCTGCCGCTCGCGGCCGAAGACCGGGTCTGCACGTGCTCATTTTTTCGCGTAGTGCTCGGTTCCCAAAAAGTGGAGAGACACATAAGGTTCGTCGCCGACAACCCAACTGTCATGGCCGGGAGGGCCTGGGGGAACATAGAAGAAGGTGCCAGCTGGACATATGTGCTCGGGCCGGCCGTCGATGGCAGCTCCGGAGCAACCGGACAAGACGAGACACACGTGCTCGATGTTGCAACGCGACGACCCTGCTCCTGGGCCGACATCCGTCGACCAGCGCCATCCCGGTTCGTATGTGGCCCGTCCGATCGCTAGTCCTGCGATGCGAATGATCTCGAACTTTCCTTTGTCAAAGATGCGAACCTCGTCGGGCTGATCAAAGCGTTTAAGAATGATGTCCAACATGATTCCTCGGGTTCATCAGGGGGCGATCGTGTCACACGCGGCTTCTCGCAGTCTTGCAGGATCTTGCCCCGTGGAAAGGTCCGACCAGCAGCAATCGAGGGCAAGATTCGACAAGACCGCGTCCAGCTGGCGGCGTAAGCTGGAAGGGGTTCAGAATGAGCCCATGACAGGCGAGTGGTCGCAATACTACCGCCGGGCTGCGTTGCACGATCTCGAAGTGCTTCATGCGCGATTCATCGAACACCGATTCGCGCGTCACTCGCATGAGTACTACGTGATCGGCGTCGTGGAAGCGGGCGTTCAGGCGTACTCCTATCGGGGAGTGCGACACCTCACGCCCGCCGGCCACGTCTTTCTCGTCAATCCGGGAGAGCCCCACACCGGGGAGGCGGCGACACCGGGTGGATACATCTACCGCTCGGTGTACCGAGGCTGGCGCTGATGGTGGACGTGACGGCAGAAACCACGGTTCGCGCCGCTCCGCCGTTCTTCACGCACGCGGTCATCCGTGACCAGAGCCTGACTGCACGTCTGCTTCGCTTTCACCGCGCCATTGCCGACGGCGCGCCGAACATGTCGGTGGAATGGCATCTGATTGATGCCCTGGCGCATTTGATCGGACGTTACGCCGACGATCGGCGCTCGCGCTCGCGCGGGCTGAGCGAACGATCGGCTGTTCGAAGGGCGCGCGAGTACATCGACGCGCATTATGATGCGGACGTCTCACTCTCGGAACTGGCTGCAATCGTCCACCTCAGCCCGTTCTATTTTGCCCGGGCCTTTCAGAAAGAGGTCGGACTGCCTCCGCACGCGTACTTGGAAACCGTGCGAATCACGCACGGGCGCGAGCTACTGCTTCGCGGTGTCCCTATCGCGGACGTCTCTGCTGCCATTGGCTACGGCGATCAGAGTCATTTCACGCATCGGTTCAAGCGCGTGCTTGGGATGACGCCGGGACAGGTCGCCCGCAGCCGCGAAATGGCTGGGGCACAGAGTGCTGGGAGCTTGCCTGGATAAATCGGTCTCGGCGTCGTCGAACCCGGCGGCGCGGCTTCCTTCTCGATCCGCCCGTCGCGGCGTGCAGCGGCAGCCGGCCGGTACGAAATCGCATGATCTCCTCGCGCCAGCGATCCGGGGCGATTTCGCTGAAGTCGGCGATGCTCAGGGCTCTAGACAGGCGTGGAAGAAGCACGCCATATGGATGAGCCAACGCGTAAGTTGTCCAGAGTGGTGAGCCACCCTTCCTAAGGAAATCGGCTTGTCGTCCGAGGCGAATTGACGTCTCAGGTAGAAACAGCCTTCCACGTACGACGAGATACCGCTGCGATCAAGTTCGGACACGCACGTGGCGTTGTTGCCTCGAAGCAGCCAGTTCGTTCAAGACTGCGGCGAGGGCGGCCCGTTAGGATGAGACCCGCCAGTGGTGGCTCAGCGACGGTGCATGCGACTCGTCTACGTGTCGTAACCGGAGGAGTTCACGAATGCGAAAGATCATCGAATCCACTCTGGTGTCCCTGGACGGCGTGTTCGAGAGCCCACATGTTTGGGCCACCGAGTACTTCGATCACGAGGCCGAGAATTATGCGCTGGACCTGCTCTTGGCGAGCGACGCGATGCTGATGGGCAGGAAGACCTACGAATTCTTCGCCGCAGCTTTCCCGCACCAGAAGGGTGACTACGGTCGTCGGATCAACGAGATGCAAAAGTACGTCTTCTCCAACAGCCTGAAGAAGGTGGACTGGAGCCATTCGTCCATCATCGCCGGTGACGTGGCGATCGAGGCGGCGAAGCTCAAGCAACAGGACGGCAAAGACCTGGTCATTTACGGCCACGGTCTGCTCGCGAGAGCGCTGCTGGAGCAGGATCTGCTCGATGAGCTCAAGCTCTGGATCCACCCGCTCTTCGTGGGCCGTGGCGAACGGCTGTTTCGCGAGAGTGCCAAAAGGAAGATGAAGCTGGTGGCGACCAAGACGCTCGGCACCGGCGTCGTGGTGGTGACGTATCGGGGCGCCAGCGCCTAAATGATTCGAGGCGGCTGCCTCGGGGCCGAAAACCCGAACGAAGGAGAAGAGCCATGCCAGTTGTGAGGATCACGGGTCCCGCGGGACTCAGCACGAGCGCGAAGAAGGATCTGATCGAGGGAACCCTGCACATTCTGTCCGAGACGTATCAGATGCCCGATGATCGCGTCTACATTGACGAAGTGCTCGCCGAGAACGTCGGCCACACTCCGCTTCTCGAGGTCACGCGCGGCGAGTCATGGGCGGTGCAATCGGAGCCGGCTCGTATCTACGTGGAGGTCATCGCGCCTCCGGGGCTACCGATCGAGGCCAAGCGTAAGCTGATGCGTACCCTCACCGAAGTAGCGGGACGGGCCTATGGCCGCAGCAACCTTCGGGACGTGCTCGCTTCTCTCGACGAACACAAGGTCGAGGACTTCGCGAGCAATGGCTTTTTACAGACGGAGAATCCCGACATGGCGCCGTTCGCTGCGGCCCTCAGCGGGAAGCGGCCCTGATGACTGATCTGATTCTTGCGTCGCGAGCTCGGCGACGTCGCGCTCGACGCGCGTGCTCCGGGAGCGGAGAGTGGCTGCGAGATGAATGCCTTGACGCACCGAATAGGATCGAGCCACTCGGCAAACTTGGTCGTCAGTGTTGCGTAGATGACGGAGGAAGCGATGGAGTCGATCCCTCACGTGATGCGGGCGGTTCGATTACACGTCGTTGACGGGCGCCGAGAGATCGCTGTCGAAGAGATTGAGACCCCGCAACCCCGGCATGGAGAGACGCTCGTACGCGTTCATGCCGCAGCGATTACGCGCGATGAACTCGATTGGCCGGCTGACCGGCTTCCAGCAGTCCCGTCGTACGAGTTCTCTGGAGTCGTTGCACTCGTCGCGCGTGACGTCGAGGACATCGCAGCTGGCGACCCTGTCTTCGCGCTGTCGGCGTTCGATCGTGATGGAGCGGCGGCGGAGTACATCGCAGTCCCGTCGCGATTCCTCGCCTCGAAGCCACGAACGCTCGATCACACGGAAGCGGCTGCAGTCCCCCTCGCCGCGCTCAGCGCCTGGCAGGGGCTGTTCGATCATGGGCATCTCACTGCGGGCCAGCGGGTGTTGATTCACGGCGTTGCCGGCGGTGTCGGTTCCTTTGCGGCGCAGCTGGCTCGGAACGCGGGAGCCCACGTCATCGGAACCGTGTCGCCACAGAACGTTGACACGGCGCGGACGATTGGCGTCGAAGAGGTCATCGACCACACCGCGGTCCGTTTCGAGGATGTCGTTGATCCCGTCGATCTGGTGTTCGATACGGCCGGCGGCGCGCGCCTCGAGCGCTCGCCCGCTGTCGTGCGCCGTGGTGGCAGGCTCGTGTCGGTAGCGGCGCAGCCCTCGGCCGATCAAGCAGCGGAGCGCGGGATAGCTGCGATTTACTTTGTCGTTGAGCCCAGCCGGACGGAGCTTTTGAAGCTTGCAGCGTTGATCGATGGTGGCAGGCTTCGACCCATCATCGACAGGGTCTTCCCACTGAGCGAGGCGCGGGCAGCGTTCGATCGGAGCATGGGCGACCATGGCGGAGGCAAGATCGTCCTTCGCGTGAAAGAGGCGTAAGGGTGATCAGTCGCGACAGTCGATTCAATGAGCAGCCGCCGGGAACGCCTATGAGGGACTCCAATGGACGTGCACCGGACCGCGGATAAACACGGGTGATCCTCCCGTATCCTCTCGGCTCCCGCAGCCGTAATAGCAAATGAAAGAAGGCCCGAGAGGAGAAGAGCAATGAATATCGAACAGAAGACAGTCTTGATTACGGGCGCAAACCGCGGCATCGGTCAGGCGCTCGTCAATGAGGCGCTCCGACGCGGGGCGAAGAGGGTTTATGCGGGTACTCGCAGGCCACTGCAGCATCCTGATCAGCGCGTAACGCCCCTGACGCTGGACGTGACCAATGTTTCGCAGATCCGACAAGCCGTCGACCAGGTCGACGCACTCGATGTCCTCATCAACAACGCCGGGATCGCTCTCTATGACGACCTGAGCCATTTCGAAGTCATCGAGAAGCATCTTGCGGTCAACCTCCTCGGGTTGCTCAGGGTGACGCACGCGTTCTTGCCGCTGCTCAAACGATCCCGTGGCTCCATCGTCAACAACCTGTCCTTGGCAGGACTCGCGGCTTTGCCGGTTATACCCTCCTATTCGATTTCGAAGGCCGCCGCGTTCAACGTGACGCAGTCGCTGCGAGCGCTCCTGGCGAGTCAAGGGGTGGCGGTCCATGCCGTCATTCTCGGCCCGGTCGATACAGATATGAACCGCGGCTTCGATGTACCGAAGGCCTCGCCCGACGATGCCGCGCGGGGCATTTTCGATGCGTTGGAAAGAGGCGAAGAGGACATTTTTCCAGACCCGGCATCCCTGTCGATCGCCGATGCCTGGCGCGCCAGCGTCGCCAAAGCGCTCGAGCACCAGTTCGCAGCGTTCATCCAACCGAGCGCAGCGTGAAGGAGCCGACGGAACGAGAGAGGAAGCGCGCTATGAACACTCAACCGCGTTCGCGTAGAAAAAGGGAAGGGTGGGTCAGGCCGGTCTATGGTGAACGACCCTGACCAGTACGTGGATCTCTCGGGCCCGGTCGAGGCGCGCTACCTGGCGTTCCTTGAGACGATCTCCTCGCTTCGGCCGAGTCTGCACCGCTACTGCGCCCGCATGACGGGTTCGGTGATGGACGGCGAAGACGTCGTACAAGAGGCGCTCTTTGAGGCCTATCGAAAGCTGGACAAGTTTGACGAGAGCCGCCCTCTCAAGCCGTGGCTGTTCCGCATCGCCCACAATCGCTGCATCGACTTTCTGCGGCGGAGAGGAGTGCGGGACGAAGCAGAGGCGGCTGCTGGCGCGCCAGAGGTGGCCTCGCCAGCAGATGTGGCGCTGTTAGACATGGGCAAAGCAATTGAACACCTCGTCGCTGCTCTCCCTCCAAGGGAACGCGCATCGATCCTTTTGAAGGACGTGTTCGATTACTCCCTCGAGGAGATTGCGGACCTGACCGAGTCGACGGTGGGCGCCGTCAAGGCGGCGCTCAACCGTGCCAGGACGAAGCTGGCGAAATCGTCTCCTCCGGCGAAGCCGGCTCGAAGCGCAAGCCCAGAGTTGAAGCGAATCATGCAACTCTACGTCGATCGGTTCAACCGCCGCGATTGGGACGGCGTGCGCGATTTGATCAGCGCCGACGCCCGGCTCAATGTCTTCGACAGATTTGCGGGAAAAGCTGCGGATGCGCCGTACTTCGTCAATTACGAGCGGTGGCCTTGGCCTTGGAGATTGGCCGTCGGTGAAGTGGACGGTGAGCCGGTGGTCCTGGTTCTCAAACGTGGTGCGGACGCGTGGACGCCCTACTCAAGCGTCCGTTTCGATGTGATCGGGCAACGGATCGAGCGCATCGTGGATTACATCCACTGTCCGTGGG
>JBKPCD010000196.1:0-22882 GCA_046727175.1 Acidobacteriota bacterium
CCGTAAATCCCGAGGCGGTCAAGCACCGAATTGGCTACATGTCGCAGCGCTTCTCGTTGTACGAGCTACTGACCGTCGACCAGAACATCCGGTTCTTCGGCGGAATCTATGGCCTGGATGCGAGGCGGCTCTCGGAACGACGTCAGTTCGTCGTGGAGATGGCCGGTCTCAGAGGACGCGAATCGACGCTGGCGCGCGCGCTCGCGGGCGGCTGGCGGCAGCGGCTCGCCCTCGGCTGCGCGATCCTTCACGAGCCGACGATCCTCTTTCTCGACGAGCCGACCGGTGGCGTCGATCCGGTCTCGCGCCGCCAGTTCTGGCAGCTCATCGACGACTTGTCGCAGGCGAACGTGACGGTGCTGGTGACGACCCACTATCTCGATGAGGCGGAGCGATGCCATCGCATCGCGTTGATTCACGCGGGTCGGCTCGCCGCGCTTGGGACACCGCGCGACGTCAAAGGCATCTTCAAGGGTCGGCCCATCGTGGAGGTGCACGCGGATCGACCGGTGGAAGCAATGCGTGCGCTCGACGAGATGGCCGAGGTCGAGAAGACGAGCCTGTTCGGCACCGCGGTGCACGCCGTGCTGAGCAGCGATCGAATCCGCACCGATGAAATCGCAGCCCGCCTTCGCGAGTCGGGCCTGACGGTGACCGCGGTTGACGAAGTCGTTCCCTCCCTCGAGGACGTGTTCCTCGACATCGTCGACAAGGGCGGAGGCGCGGCGGCATGAGCCGGACGCTTGCCGTCTATCGGAAGGAACTTCGGCAGATCGCCAGGGATCGGCGTACCCTGCTGATTCTGGTTTTCATTCCGGTCTTCTTCCTGCTGCTCTACGGGTACGCGCTGAACTTCGACATCCGGCACATCCGGCTCGGCGTGCAGGATCGAGATGGCACACCGGAAAGCCGCGCTCTCGTTTCTGCGTTCGTGAACTCGGGCTACTTCGATCTGGTCGCTGCGGTCCATTCGCCGCGCGAGATGGAGCGCCTCCTCGATGTCAACGAAGTCCGCGCGGTTCTCGTGATCCCCGAGGGCTTCCGCCGCGAGATGGTCGCCGGACGGTCCGCTCCGGTCCAGGTGATCCTGAACGGCGACAACGCCAACACCGCGACTACTGTGATGGGATATGCGTCGAACATCGTTCGTACTGCCGGCGCACAGCTCGTGCCGGGCGCGTATCGACCAGCGCCGCTGCTCTCGATCGAGCCGCGGATCTGGTACAACCCCGAGCTCCGAAGCGCGCTGTATCTCGTCCCTGGCCTCATCGCGTACATCTCGATGATCACCGCCGTCGTGTCGACGGCTCTGTCGATCGTCCGCGAAAAGGAAACGGGAACGATCGAGCAGGTGCGCATGGCGCCAATCGGCACGTTCTCGTTCATCGTCGGGAAGACGATTCCTTATCTGCTGATCTCGCTGACCTCGGCTGCGTTGGTGATCTTCGCGTCGATGCTGCTCTTCGATCTTCCCATGCGGGGCAGCTGGCTGTCGCTGGTGTTCGCGTTGTCGTTGTTCCTCGTTGGCGCGCTCGCGACAGGTCTCGTTATTTCAACGGTCGCCGATTCGCAGCAGGTGGCGTTTCAAATGGCGCTGTTCGTGGCGTTCCTGCCGACCTTCATCCTCTCGGGATTCATCTTTCCCATTTCCAGCATGCCGCGGCCGCTGCAGCTCGTGACGTATGCAGTGCCGGCGCGGTACTTCCTCATCGCGCTCAAGGGCATCGTCCTGAAAGGCTCGGCGTTGAGCCATCTGGGTCCGCAGATTGCGGCATTGGCGATCTACGCAGGCGCTACGCTCGCTCTCGCCTCGCTGCGCCTTGCGAAGGAGCGTGGCTGATGCAGCGGCTGCAATTCCTTATCCGCAAGGAATTCCTCGAGCTTCGTCAGCAGCCCAGCTTGTTCGGCCTGGTCATCGTCGCGCCAATTATTCAATTGACGATGCTGGGCTACGCGGCGACGACGGACGTGAGTGACGTTCCTGTCGTGGTGGCAGACGGGGATCGGTCGCCGGCAAGCCGCGAATTGATCGAGAAGTTCGACGCCTCGCGGAATTTCACCGTCATCGACACGGTGACGAGCGTCAATGCGATCGAACCCTATCTGGAGCGCGGCCGCGCGTGGATGGCGCTGTCGATTCCTCGCGGCTATGGCAACGACGTCGCGGCACATCGGCCAGCGGCGTTGCAGATCATCGCCGACGGCACGGATTCCAATTCGACGACAGTGGCGCTCGGCTACGCGACGAGCCTCATTGCCGGGTACGCCGAGGAATTGCTGGGCCCGACGTCGGATGAAGCGGCGCCGCCGGGCGTCGACGCAAGGATACGTGTCTGGTTCAACCCGCAGCTCGAGAGCCGGCACTTCATGATCCCTGGCGTGCTCGCGCTCGTCCTGCTCCTCATCACGACGAACCTGACGTCGATGGCCATCGTTCGTGAGAAGGAGCTCGGAACGCTCGAACAGCTCAACGTGACGCCGCTGAAGCGCTGGGAGCTGATCGTCGGCAAGCTGCTGCCGTACGGCTTCATCGGTCTCATCGACGTGTTCCTCGTCATCGCGGTCGCGGTGTACTGGTTTCAGGTTCCGCTTCGAGGAAGTCTGGCGCTGCTGCTCGCGATGAGCCTCGTGTACGTCCTGTGCACGCTCTCGCTCGGCCTGTTCGTCTCCACCATCTCCGAGACGCAGCAGCAGGCGATGATGACGGCGACGTTCTTTTTCCTGGTGCCGATGATTTATCTTTCGGGATTCATCTTTCCGATCGAGAACATGCCGCCGCTGATTCAGCCGGTCACGTATCTGATCCCGCTGCGATATTTCCTCGTCATCGTTCGCGGGATCTTCTTGAAGGGGATTGGGCTCGATCTGTTATGGCCGCAGGCGGCGGCGCTGGCCGGGTGGGGGACACTCGTCCTGTCCCTGGCCGTGATGCGTAGCCGAAAACGGGCGGCGTAAGAGCGGCGGGGTCTGAAGACCCCGCCCTACAATCGAGGCGCGGCCGCTATCGCGTCGCGAACTGTCCGTCTCAGGACCCCGCCCTACAATCGAGGCAAGGCGGCTGCCACGTCACGAGCTGTGGCGCGGGGTCTTTTAGACCCCGCGGCCCTTCACGCACGATCACGAACGTCAGACCGAGTCCCGGACTGTAGCGCGGGGTCTTCAGACCCCGCTCTTTTACGGCACGATGACGAACGCCAAACCGAGCTTCGACGCGTGCACGTTCACAGCCGCAACATCGGTCGACAGAAACGCCTTCGTCTCGCCTTCGAGCGCAGCCAGTTCCTTCTCCTGCTCCTCCAGCACCTGCATCATCCCGGCGGTCGGCGGACCTTCGGCTTCGATTGCCCACATCTGCAGCGGCGCCAACCGCGAGTACAGCCGGGTGCCGCCGCGCATCGCGAGGATGTCGTAAACGACTTCAGCGGTTGGGTTGTGGAGCCGATCCTCGAGCTTATCCGCCTTCTTGATCGTCTCGTTGGACGCGTCGATCAGCCCGGCGACGGCCGTGTCCGATTTGCGGCCCTCGAGCGCCTTGACGCGAGCCTGGAGCTGCTCGCGCACGGAGCGGACGTCGTTGACGAGCCCGGTCAGCTTCGAGATATCGTCGCGGACACGCAATCCGAACTTGAGCTGAGCCTCCAGTTCCGCGGGTGATGCGCTGCCGATCGGATCGGGAACGACTTTCAGCGGTGCCATCAGCGTCTGGCCATCGACCGACAGGCGCACGGCGTAATTGCCCGGAAGTGCCATCGGTCCTGATGCCGGGTCACCAGTGTCGATCTTTCCACTTTTGATCTTCCTCGCGCCTTCCCAACGCAAGTCCCACACCGCGCGCTGAACGCCAGGCTCGGTTGGCAGCGCCTCCTTCTTGAGCTCTTCCGGGTCATCGCCTTCGCTGCTGTAGTCCGGCTCGCGTGCGATGCTGCTCAACTTTCGAACAGCCTGGTTGCGCCCGTCGAGGATTTCGATCGCGAGTTCTCCCTTTGGTTTGTCTTTCAGGTAGTAGTAGATCGACGCGCCCATCGGCGGGTTCGAGAAACGCGCGTAGCGATCCGCCCACGTCCCCTCGCCAAGGCGCCAGCGGACGGCGTCGGCTGGCTGGAAGAGGTGCACCGACGTCGACGTGATTTCCTTTCTCATCTCGCGAATCGGCTGCAGATCGTCGAATATCCACACGGACCGGCCGTGGGTGGCGACAACGAGGTCGTCTCCCTTCACGACCAGATCGTGAACGGCGACCGTTGGAAGATTCAGCTTCAACGGCGTCCAGGTCCGGCCGTCGTCGGTCGAGAACCTCACGCCCCGCTCCGTACCCAGATAGAGCTGGCCGCGCTTCGCGGGATCCTCCCTTACCGCGTGCAGGTAGACGTCCTTCGGCAGGTTCGAATCGAGGCGCGTCCAGCTCTTGCCGAAATCCGACGTCTTGTACAAGTACGGCCGCATGTCGTCGAGACGATGCGCGTCGACGACGACGTATGCAGTGCCGGCATCGAACGGGGAGGGCTCGATGAGACTGACCGTGCCCCATTCAGGGAATCCCGGCATGGCCGAAGTGACATTCGACCAGTTCTTGCCGCCGTCGCGCGTGAGGTGCACGAGGCCATCATCGCTCCCCGCCCAGATCAATCCCTGCTGACGTGGGGATTCCGCGAGAGCAAAAACCGTGCAGTACGTCTCGACGCCGGTGTTGTCTCCGGTGATCGGCCCTCCGGCCCACGTCTGCCTGGATTTGTCGTTGCGCGTCAGGTCTGGACTGATCGCCTGCCACGACTGTCCTCCGTCGGTGGTCCGGAAAACGACCTGTGCGCCGTGGTAGATCACTTTCGGGTCGTGCGACGAGGACGCAATCGGCGCCGTCCACTGGAATCGGTAGCGCATATCCTCACCGCCGTGACCGGACGGGTTCTCCGGCCACGCGCTCACGTTGCGCGACTCACCCGTCCGGCGGTCGTACCGCGTGATGATGCCGAGGTACTCGCCGGCAAAGACGACGTTGGGATCGCTGGGATCGGAGACGACATGCCCGGCCTCACCCCCGCCGACGCTGTACCACGCATTGAGTGGAATCCCGCGTCCAGTTCGACTGAGACTCGGGCCTTGCGCCGTACCGAGATCCTGCATGGCGCCCGCGACGTAGTACGGCACTCGGCTGTCGACGCTCACGTGGTAGAACTGGCCGATTGGCAGCGGCGGAGCGTACCAGGTCTCACCGCCGTTGGTCGTCAGATCGACGCCTCCATCGTTCCCGGCGATCATTCGCTTGGGGTTGAACGGATCTATCCACATGTCGTGATGGTCGCCATGATGAAAGCCCTTGGCGATCTTCACGGTCTTACCGCCATCAATCGATCGCAACATGGGCACCTGAGGAAACCAGATGTCATCGGGATTCTGCGGATTGACGGTGAGCGTGGAGTAGTACCAGGCACGCTGACGCAACTGACGTGACGGGTTGATCAACTCCCAATTCGTGCCGCCATCGTCAGACCGGAACAGGCCGCCCTTCTCGGCCTCGATCAGCGCGAAGACGCGCTGTCCGTTTGATGGAGCGACGGCGATCCCGATTTTTCCCCAATTTCCTTCGGGCAGGCCGTTGCCGGTGAGCGCCGTCCACGTGTCGCCGCCGTCGCGCGAGACGTACAGGCCGCTGCCCGGTCCTCCGCTGACGAGATCCCAGGGACGCCGCCGCGCCTGCCAGAGACCGGCGAACAGGATCGCCGGATTGGAGGGATCCATCGCGACGTCCGACGCTCCGGTGTCTGCATCCTTCTTCAATACTTGCTGCCACGTCTTCCCTCCGTCGGTCGTGCGATAGACACCGCGTTCGGGATTCGGTCCGAATGCGTGACCGAGCACGGCGGCAAACGCCACGTCCGGGTTCGTCGGATGCACGACCATCGTGCCGACTTGTCCCTCTTGTTTCCAGACGTGGGTCCAGGTCTTGCCGGCATCGACTGACTTGTAGATGCCATTTCCTGCAGCGACGTTGCCGCGGATGTTGGCTTCTCCGGATCCGACGTACACGACGTTCGGATTCGATCGCGAGACCGCAATGGATCCAATCGACGAAATCGGCTGGTCGTCGAAGATCGATTTCCACGTGGCGCCCCCGTCCACCGACTTCCAGACGCCGCCCGACGCTGCAGCTGCGTAATAGGTGGTGGGATCGCCTGCCACGCCGGTCACGCGCGACACGCGCCCGCCGGCGGCGGGGCCGATCAGTCGATATTTCAGTGCCTTGAATTCCTTCGGCGAGTCCGATTCGTTTGGCGTCTGTGCGTCCTGTGCGGTCGGAGTCGCGCCCAGGATCGCGCACACGATCAGCGCGAGAAATGTGTTCCTGGAAGGGAGCATGCGGAGGATTTTATCGTGGTCGCGTCAAGGGAAAACGGAAAAGGGACAATGGAAAAAGAATTTGTCCCTTTTCCCTTTTCCCTTTATTCCGCGCGTAGCGCGGTGTTCGGTTCCACGCGTGTCGCCCGAATCGCTGGAAGCGCGCTGGTCGCTGAGGCGATCACGAGCAGCACGACGGCACCCAAAATGAACGCCATCGGATCGTGCGGCGTGACGCCGAACAGGAGCGCGGACATCGTCCGTGTCACGGCCGTGGCGGCGGCCAGGCCGAGGGCAGTGCCGCACGCCGCGAGGACCACACCTTCCCGCACGACGAGCCGCAGCACATCGCCCGGGCGGGCGCCGAGCGCCATTCTCACCCCAATCTCGTGCACGCGTTGCGCGACCGAGTACGTAATCACGCCGTAGACCCCAATCGCGGCAAGCAGCAGCGCGACGAGGGCGAACCCCGAGATGAGCAGCATGTTCAGCCGCGGCTCCGCAATCCCGCCGGACAGCACGTCGCGCATCGGGCGCAGGTTCGCGGCGCGCAGCGTCGGAGAGACGGTCGGGACGACCGTGCGAATCGTCTGAACGAGCGATTGAGACTCACCGTTGGTGCGGACCATCACGTAGAGCCACAGGAAGGGCGTTTGCGAGAACGGCGTGTAGATGGTCGGAGGCACGTTCTCGGAGACGCCCTCGTAGTGGATGTCGTCGACAACGCCGGCGATCGTGCGCCAGACGTCCTGCTGCTCCGGGTTGACCAGTCGCAGGCGGCGCCCGACCGGGTCCTGACCGGCAAACAACAGATCCGACAGCCTGCGGTTGATGAGAGCCACAGGCGGTGACGAGCCATCGTCACGGCGATCGAATGCGCGGCCGCGCAGCACGCGTGTGTGCAAGGCCTGGAAGTAGCCGGGAGTCGCGGCGATGAAGTACGAGGTGTCTTCGACGCCGTTCAGCGTGCGTCCCTCGAGCGCGAAGCGCGTACCGCGCTGCGCTGTCACGCTCGGAAACCCTGTCGAACCTCCGACGACCTCGACCCCTGGAAGGCCGGAAAGTCGCTCCAGAAGCGCCTCGACTGCGCGAGCTCGCGCCGCCTGATCGGGCTGCTGGATCAGTTGAACGTTGAATGAGAGCAGACCCACAGGGTCGAACCCAGGATCGCGGTTCGACAGCAGCACGAAGCTGCGGACCATGAGCCCGGCGCCAATCAGCACGATCACCGCGAGCGCGACCTCCACGACGATGATCGACTGACGGATGCGACGGCCACGCCGACCGCCGGCAACACCACGTCCACCTTCCCTGAGCGCGCTGCCTGATCCAGAGAGCGTCTGCAGTACCGGTGCGAACCCGAACGACAACGCCGTGAGCAGTGTGGCGCCAAGAGCGAAGAGGAGCACGGTGAGATTGATGCTGATGCCGTCTGCGCGCGGCAGTCGAGCCGCGAGGAGCGACGGAAGCGCGTCGACGCCCCACATCGCGACGAGCACGCCCAGTGCGCCGCCCGCGAGCGCAAGCGTGAAGCTCTCGGCCGCCAGGTGTCGCACGATCCGAAAGCGTCCAGCGCCGAGGGCTACGCGGATCGCCGTTTCGCGCTCCCGCACCGTCGTTCGCGCGAGCATGAGATTCGCGACATTCGCGCAGGCAATGAGCAGCAACAGACCAACAGTCGCGAGAAGGACCCTCAGGGCTGGACGAGCGTCGCCGACAAGGCGATCGAGAAGCCGCTCGAATTGGATCGTGATGTTTTCGTTCGTCGTGGGATACGTCTTTGCGAGCGTTGCGCTGACGGCCGTTGCTTCCGCCTGCGCCTGCTGCAGCGTGACGCCGCTCCGGAGCCGCGCAACGGCGTTGAAGATGCGAAGCGCCCGATTGCGAACCTGCTGGGGCGCCCTCGTCTCCGCGCTGCCGAACGCGGCCCAGAGTTGAAAGTCCGCGCTCGGGAATCGAAACCACGCCGGCGTGATGCCGACCACCGTGTATGGCGTGCCACTGAGCCGGATCGATTGGCCCACGATCTTCGGATCGCCGCCGAATCGCGATTGCCACAAGCCATAACCGACGACGACCGTATCCGTCCGGGCGTCGTCCTCCGAGAACGTGCGTCCGAGTATCGGCTCGACCCCAAGGAGCGGCAGGAGCTCACGTGAGACGACGCCCCCGAGGACCTGCTGCGTCTCGCCGCCTGCTTCGAGGTTGTAGAGGTTCGATGCCCAGATGCCGACGCCGTCGAACGACTGACTCGCGGCGGCGAGGTCACGCAGGTCGGGCAACGAGCCGCGCGCAACGACCAGTCGATCGGCGGCCGCGTAGGGGAGCGGGCGCAGGAGGACGGCATCGACAACGGTGAACACGGCCGTCGTTGCGCCAATGCCCAGTGCGAGCGTGAGCACGGCGACAGCGGTGAAGCCAGGCGCATGACCGAAGGTGCGCAGCGCCAGCCGGAAATCCGTCAGCATTCTTGGTGCCTTTCCTTGTCCTTGGCGCTCTCCCGTTTTCCTTTCGCCCTTGTCCCTTGTCCTGTGTCCCTGTCGCTCTTCCTTTGTCCCTTGTCTTTCTCAGCGCTCGCGGGGCCCCACCCCCGCTCGCCCGCGGCGGGACCGCCTTCGGGCCCTCCGCAGCCGCAGGCGCTTTCCCTTGTCCCTTTCCCTTGTCCCTTTTCCTTGTCCCTTGTCGCAGGCGCTTTATTCAGCGCGGAGCGCGGTCACCGGATCTATTCGAAGCGTTCGCCGCGAAGGTACGTAGCTCGCGGACACCGCCACCGTCAGGAGCAGGAGTGCGACGGACGCGAGCGTCAGCGGATCGGTCGGTCGTACGTCGAAGAGAAAGCCCGAGAGTACGCGTCCGGATGCCAGCGCGGCGATGACACCGATGCCGATACCGGCGAGTGCCAACGCGATCGCTTCGCGCAGCACGGGAATCATCACTTGTCGTGGTTGTGCACCGAGGGCGAGCCGAATGCCGATCTCGCGCGTTCGCTGCGCCACGGAGTAGCTGATCAAGCCGTAGACACCAATTGCCGCAAGCACGAGAGCGAGCACGGCGAACGCGATCAGCAGCAGCGTCCTGAATCGTGGCTGGTCGACCGAACGATCGAGTACGCCCTGCAGCGTCGACATGTCGTTCGGCGGCAGATCCGGATCAATCGCCGCAAGCTGCGCTCTCACGAATCGCTCGATGGCTTCCGCCGGCGCGGTGCTTCGAACGGCGATATTCGTGAACGGCAGCGGAAACTGCTGGTAGGACATGTAGACAATCGGCGGTGGCAGTTCATCAAGTCCGAGCTGACGAACATCGCCGACGACACCGACGACAGTGGCCCAGTTGTTGTCGCTCTCGTCGAACCGCAGACGCCTGCCGAGCGGGTTCTCGCCGGGCCAGTACTTCCGCGCAAGCGTGACACTCACGATCGCCACCCCTGGCGCAGTCGCCGTGTCCGATTCAGTGAATGTTCGTCCCGCCAGCAAGGGCACGCCCATCGCCGCGAAATATCCACCGGAGACAGTACCGATGTGCGCGAAGGGACGCTCGGACCGGTCCGCCGACCGTCGACGCTCGATCTCGAAGTGTGCGCTGGCGCTGCTCCCCCGGAGCGGCCCCGGGAAGCCGACACCGACCGCCTGCACCTCGCCGTGCCTGGACAGGCCCTCGACGACCCGACGGTACACCTCGATTTGCGACGCGGCTTTCGGGTAGCGAGACTGCGGCAAAACGAGCCCTGCGACGGTCACGTTCTCGGGCCGCATGCCGGAATCGACATGCGCCAGCCGCAGAAAGCTGTTGAGCAACAGGCCTGCGCCAACGAGGAGCACCAACGTGAGCGCGATTTCGCTCGTCACCATCGCGGCACGGGCGCGAGCACGGCCTGCGCTGCCGCGTTCTCCCGCCTGCTTCAACGCGGCATTTGCGTCGGCACGAGATGCCTGCAGCGCAGGCATGACGCCGAATAGCGCTCCCGTGAAGAGCGCCGTCAAGAGGGTGGAGAACGCCACGATGCGGTCCATCGAAATCTCACCGGCGCGCGGGACCGCTTCCGGCAGCACCCGCACCAGGAGGGTCGTCAACCACGTACCAAGCAGGAGGCCGGCGAGTCCGCCGATGACGCTCAGGACGAGGCTTTCCGTCAGCAGCTGTCGAATCAGACGCCCACGCCGTGCGCCAAGCGCGGCGCGAATCGCGAGCTCGCGGCGGCGGGCGGTCGCTCGCGCGATTAGCAGGCTCGACACGTTCGCGCACGCAATCAGCAGAACGAGCCCGACGGCGAACTGCAGCACGAGCAGTCCGGATTTGACGCCACCGAGCAACCCTTCGCGGATCGGCGCCAGGCGAATGTCGCGTGCGCCCGCCGATCGGGGATGCTGTTTGTGGTTGTCGAGCGCAACGCGATGGACGTCTTGTTGACCCTGCTGGAGCGTGATGCCCGGCTTCAGGCGCGCGATGGCATTGAAGTACTGGACCTCGCGGTCGGTTTGTGCGTCAGACGACTCGATGGGCGACGGAGGAACCGGTTTCGACGACAGAATCCAGATCCGCGCGGATTGCGGCCATTCGGTCTTCGGCCGCAGCACGCCGACCACGGTGTGAGGCTCGCCGTTGACGCGGATCCGTTCCCCGACGGCGTGAGCGTCGCGCGTGAAAAGTTGATGCCACGCCTCATCGCTGAGGACGACAGACGGCTCGCGCGAACCGCCATCGCTCGCACGCGTAAAGGTTCGGCCGACGGCTGCGGAAACCCCGAGGACATCGAAGAAGTCGACGGTGACGTACTCGCCCGCGAGCTGGACCGGCTCCCGTCCGCGCGCCGCGGCACTGAACAGGTTCGATCGATACCCAGCCAGTGCCGCGAGCGATTGATTTGACTGCTGCAAGTCGATGAAGTCACCCGCAGAGTGATTGCCGCGCTGTTCGTCTTTCGTCGACGTCCACACGTCGACGATCCGATCGGAATCGCGGAACGGCAGCGGCCGTAGCAGCACACCGTTGACCACGCTGAAGATTGCCGTGTTAGCGCCAATCCCGAGCGCAAGCGTGAGGATGGCGATCACGGCAAAGCCTGGGCTCTTCGAGAGCGTGCGCAGGGCGTAGCGGAAGTCGGTAAACATTGGAGAACTCTTTCAAGGGAAAAGGGAAAAGGGACAAAAGGGAAAAGGGAAATGAGGAGAACCGAAGGGGAAAGAGATGACGATGAAGGTTCATGTTTACGGCCGAATGTGGGCGTTATCCCTTTTCCCTTGTCCCTTTTCCCTTTACTCCGCGCGAAGCGCCGCAATCGGATCGACGCGCAGCGCGCGGCGCGCCGGCAAGTACGAGGCGACCAGAGCAGTCGCCATCAAGGCCGCAACCGCTCCGACGATCGCCACCGGATCCGCGGGGCGAACCCCGAACAGCACGTTCGCGAGCAGGAACGTCAACGCCAGCCCTGGCACGAGGCCCGAGATGACGCCCGCGAGCGCCACGCGGGTGCCCTCGCGCACGAGCAGGCGGATCACGTCGCCAGGCTGCGCTCCCAAGGCGACCCGTACGCCAATCTCTCGGGTCCTGCGGGTCACCGCATACGCCATGATTCCGTACAGGCCGAGTGCTGCCAGGCCGAGCGCGAGCGCGCCGGCAACCGCGAGCAGCCGCGAGAGGCCGCGCTCGGCGTCGGTGCGATCCGCGAGATGCTGCGCCATGCTCCTCGACTCGAAGACGGCAACCGCGGGATCGATCGCGTGGATGGCGGCTTCGAGCTCCTTCAGCGCGATTCCCGGAGTCACTCTCGTCGAGGCGATGAGTGAGATCTCACCCGGCCGTCGATCGTGAGGAATGTAGACGATCGGGCGGGGCGCTTCGTTGAACTCGTCGAGGATCGCGTTCGCCGCGACACCAACGACTTCGACCGACGGGGCGTCCGGGCTGCCAAGACTGAACCGCAAGCCGATTGCGTCTTTTCCCGGCGCGAGACGTGACGCCATCGCCTCGCTAATCACCACGGCGCGCGGCGTGGACGACAGGTCACGTTCGTCGATCGCGCGTCCACGTCGAATTGGCAACTGAAGCGTCTCGAAGAACCACGGGCCGACCATATTCACCGCGACGGTCGGAGTTCTCGCCTGAGGATCGACAGGCTGGACGCCCGCGAAGTACGGCATGAACATCACCCGACCGCCGAGCGGAACGAACGCGGCAAACGTCGCCGAGCGAACGGCGGCAACGGCGCCTGCACGATCGAGCAGCGCGCGGCAGAACGCGTTCGCGCGATCGTCGTTGTAACGCTGCATCCGGAGATCCATGGACAGCGTGACGAGCCCCTGGGTCTCGAAGCCGACCGGCGCGCGACGCGCACGCGCGACGCTCTCGATGAACAGCGCATCCGCAATCACGAGCACCAGCGAGAGCGCGAGCTGGCCGCCGACGAGCATGCGCTGCAACCGCGCTGACTTCGCAACGCCGCCAGTCGCTCCCGGCTCGGCGCGGAGGAACGTGCCCGGCAGCCGCGACAGCCTGAACGCCGGAACCAGGCCGAACGCGAGTGCGGTGACTGCACTGATGACGAGCGCGACGGCCACGACCCGCCGATCCGGCGTGAAGTCCGCCGTGAGCGGCGCACCGGCTATTCTCACGAGGAGCTCCGGCGTCCAGAGGGACAGCAGGAGGCTTGCCGCGCCGCTCAGCGTCGCGAGTGTTGCGCTCTCGACCATGAGCTGACGAACGAGCTGCCACCGTGTCGCCCCGAGCGCCTTGCGGACGGCAATCTCGCGTCCCCTCGAGACGCCGCGCGCCAGCAGCAGATTCGCGACGTTTGCGCACGCAATCAACAGGATGCTCAACGGCACCGCCGGCAGGATAACCAGCGCACCGAGTTTTTCCTGATCGCCGGGATTCACACCACGGACCGCGTCGAGCCTGACGCTGAAGCCCTGGTGCGTCGCCGGGTATGCCTGCGTGATCCCCGTTGCGAGGCCGCGCAGCACGACCGCGGCTTGACTCGCGCTCACACCCGGCGCAAGCCGTCCCAGACCGCGCAGCCACCATGAGGCGCGCCCGTACGGCCGCTCGATCGACATGACACGCGATGCCGCCGAGATTGGAACCCACACGTCGGCCGGAGAAAGGATGTCCGCGCCGCTGAACGCTCGCGAAGCCACTCCAACGACCGAGAAGGGCTGGCCATTGATTTCAATCGGCGCGCCGACCGCGTGCGGACTGCTCTGGAAAACACGCTCCCAGAGGCTGTGACTGATCACGGCTACGTGTTCGTCGCCGGCTCGCTTTTCATCGTCAATCGACAGCAATCGCCCTGGTGCGGCCGACACGCGGAGCGTCGAGAAATAGTTGCCCGTCACGATCTGTCCCGTGACGCGCAGCGCCTGCGACCCCGCGCGAACTGCAAATGGTGTTTCGGCGTACGCGCAGATGTCGCTGAATACGTTCGTGGCGCTCCGGAAATCCACGATATCGGCGTACGTCAGGTTTTCCCTGACGGGATCAGGCCCCGTGGAGAGGCCGGTGATCCACACGAGCCGATTCGACTCGGGAACAGGGAGCGGTTTGAGCAGCAGCGCGTTCAGTATCGAGAAGACCGTGACGTTCAGGCCGATGCCGAGCGCCAGCGTCACGATCGCCGCGGCCGCGAAGCCGGGATTCTTCGAGAGTGTGCGCAGTGCGTAACGGAAGTCGGTGAACATTGTTCGATCTCAGGCTTTGGGCTCAAGGCTCTGGGCTTTGGGCGACTTGCGTTCTGGAGTTCTGTGCGTCTCTCGGCTCTCAATCACTGCTTCTATCGATCCCAGAGTTCACTGTCGTTGCTGTGGGGCGGGGTCTTCATTCAGACCCCGCCCGCGCGGCGCGGCCTGAAGGCCGCGCCCTACAAGCTCATGCGAACGCAAACGAATCCGGAAGGAAGCCGTGGTAGTCATGAGTCGGCAACTGCATCTCGTTTACAGGTAGCGCCAAAAGCCGCGAGCCCTGAGCCAAAAGCCGATCTCCATCGTCACTCGGCGCGAAGCGCCACGGCCGGATCCGTCGCGCCAGCCCGGCGAGCTGGCAGGAATGCGGCCATCGCTGCGACAGCAATCATGAATGCCGTCGCCGTCGCAACCAGCACCAGATTCGCAGACGTGACACCCTCGAGCACGCCTCGCACTGCATGCCAGACGATCCAGCCAGCGACGAGTCCCGCAGCGCTGCCGGCGACCGCCAATCGCAGCGCTTGCGCGATGACGAGCCTTCGCAATCCTCTCGCCGACGCGCCAAGTGCAAGGCGAATCGCAAGCTCGCGGGTGCGCGCCGCGACACCCGCGGAAATCGCGCCGAAGATTCCCATGGCCGCAAGGAACGTTGTGATTCCCGCGAACGCGATCATTCCGAACGCGGTCACCCGCGGCCGAGAGAGCGATTCGGCGACGCGGTCATCGAGCAGCCGCGCATCGTAGACCGGCGTCGACCGATCGACCGACGCAACGGCAGCTCTGAGCACCGGAACGAAGGTAAACGGATCGCCGGCGGCCTTGACGATCACGGCCGTGTCCGGGTACGCGAATTGGAGGTACGAGGTGTAAAAGTCGGGCCCTGGTTGATCCAGCGGCGAATACTTCACGTCGGCGACGACACCCACGACCTCGATGGGCCGCGCCGGATCCATGAACGGCGGGCCCGATCCGAACCACACATGTTTGCCGATCGGGTTCTCACCAGGCCAGAACCGCCGCGCAGCGGTCTCGTTCACGACGGTGACGGCCGGTCGGCCTGCGCGGTCCTCGTCGGTCAGCGCGCGGCCGCTGACGAGGCGAATCCCGAGAACGCGGAAGTAATCTGCCGAGACGTAATGGCGTCCGACGACGGGCGCCAGCGAAGGCGACGCGGGCCGCCCGGGAAAGAAAACGATCGTTCGCGCGCAGCTCGTGCTGAACGGCGTGCACCGGTTGACCGTCGCGAGTGAAACTCCCGGAACACTTCGTACGCGCATGAGGATCCGTTCGATGATTTTCGGTCCGTCCTGCGGCGCGTACTTGGATCCCGGAGGCTCCACCCAGAACACGAGCACGTTCGACGGCTCGAAGCCGACGCGCGTCTGCTGCAACCGAAGAAATGTCGCAAGCAGTAGCAGCGCTCCCGCGACGAGCAGCACCGCGAGCGCGATTTGTGCGGCCGCGAGGATGCTGAGTGATCGCCCCTGACCGGCCGACGTTGCGGATCGCGTCGATTCCGCGAGCGCGGTTGCCGGATCCGTATTTCCAGTCTGGAGCGCTGGCGCAAGTCCGACGACGACGGTGCACGCGACTGCCAGGCCTGCGGTGCACAGCAGCGCCGGCGCGTCCATCACAGGCGACGCGAACCCGGCGAGTTGAACGTAACCAGTATGCGTGGGGCCGAGCATGTCGGGAGAGAAGCGCCGGAACCACGTGATGCCCCATGCGGCGAGCAGGGCGCCCACGCCTGCGCCGCTGGCCGAGAGCAAGGCCGTTTCGGTCAGGAACTGCCGTACGATCCGCCATCGTCCTGCGCCCAGCGACAGGCAAATGGCAATCTCGCGGCGGCGGAGCCTCGCGCGCGTCAGCAGCAGCGCCGCAACATTGAGGCACGTGACGAGCAGCAGGCAGGCGACCGCCGCGAACAGGACGAGCGAGGAGCGCCGCAGCTTGGGATCGATCCGCGCGTCTCCGAGCTTCCGTGCGACGGCGCTCCACGTTGCAGGTTCGCCCGCCGGATTCGGCTCGTCGGGCAAGCGGGGCCCGATCGCCGCCAGTTCCTGGTTCGCCTGTTCGAGCGACGCACCCGGTTTGAGACGGGCGATCACGTTGATGAAGTGCTGCGGGGTCGTCAGATAGTCGCGATAGGTAAGCTGTGGCGCCATGCCCGTCGGAATCCATAGCCGCGCGCGTCCACTCAACCCCTGAAACGAGCCGGGCAACAGGCCCACGATCGTCAGAGGCACCGCATTGACGGTGAGCGTGCGGTTCGGCACGAAGCCAGCCTCGCCGAACTGCCGCCGCCATAGCTCGGCGCTCGCAATCGCAACCGGATGTCCCGGTTGTTCTTCCTCGTTCGTGAAATTGCGTCCGGCCGCAAGTGGCACGCGCAGGATCCCCAGGTACGCAGCGGAAACGAACTCGGAGTTGACCTGTTCCGCACCGACATCACCCGCAACGCTCACCGACTCGTTGGTCGTGTACGCCGCGACGGCCTCGAACGATTGCGCAGCTTCCTTGAGCGCTGTGATTTTTGCGAACGGCCACCGCACTTGCACCGTGCCGGTTCTTGGCGTGGTACGGACGACGTAGAGCATCAGCAGGCGTTCCGGCTCGAAGAAAGGGAGCGGCCGCACCAGCGCCGCGTAGACAACACTGAACATCGTCGTCGTGGCCGCGATGCCGACTCCCAGCGTCGCGATGGCCACGCCCGTTGTGATTGGCATGGCCTTGAGCGTCCGAATTGCATGCGTAAGGCTGCTCATGAAGACGAGTCAAGGGAAAAGGGAAAAGGGAAACTGGGGGGAAATGGAAGAGGGAGGAATGTAGCAAAAGATTGCGATACGCGGCATGTTCGGGAGTTGCGGAAACCGCGACTTCGGACCACATCCCTGCCAAGAACGAGCCAGTTCTGTGTCGGTGCGTAGCTTGCCCAATCCTCAGGCATGGACAAGCCGTATGACTTCCGAGACCGTTCGTTCATGTTTGCCTGTGACGTCGTCGCATTCTGTCGTATTGTCGCCAACCGCGATTACATCCTCCGCCGTCTCGCCGGGCAACTTGTCGACTCGGCCGGTTCCATGGGTGCGAACCTGGAGGAGTCGGCGGATGGACAAACGAAACCGGACTTCATCGCCAAGGAATTCATCGCACTAAAAGAAGCGCGGGAGGCCAGATACTAGCTTAGATTGATCGCCCACTCCGAACCTCCGCTACGTGGGCGCGCCCTTTCCCTTTCCCTTTTCCCTTCACTCAGCGCGAAGCGCGGCTACCGGATCGAGTTGTAACGCGCGGCGGGCGGGACCGAGCGTGGCCGCGAGCGCGACGAAAACCAGCAACAGCGCGACGCTGCCGAAGGCGATCGGATCGGCCGGTGTGACGCCGAACAGGAGACCCGAGACGAGGCGTCCGAGCATCAGCGCGGTCGAGAGCCCTGCGACGAGGCCGATGAGGGCCAGCCGCATTCCATATTTCACGACGAGCGCAAAGATGCCGCGCGCCTGACCGCCGAGCGCAACGCGGATCCCGATCTCGCGCGTTCGGAGAACTACCGCGTACGCGACGATGCCGTAGACACCGATGGCAGCTAGTATCATGGCGAGTGCCGCGAAGGCAGACAGCAGGATGACGTTGAAACGAGGCTGCGCGATCGATGCCGCCACGAGATCCGAGACCGACGTCAAGCCGGTGACCGGCTGCGCAGGATCGAGCGCGGCGGCGATCCGCCGTAGGTCACGGGCGAGCATCGATGGATCGCTCGTCGTCCGGACGACAATTGCCAGATCCGATACTGGGCGTTGCGCGAACGGAACGAACAGCTCCGGGACTGGATCGGCCTGTAATGCGGAGTGTCGCACGTCCGCAGAGATACCGACGATTTCGCGCAACCCCCCGGCCACATCCCGCGTAGGTGGACCGTCAGCCCGGTAACGCAAGGATTCCAGCATCAACGCGGCGCGACGCCCGACAGCGCTGGAGTTGGGCCAGAAGCGTCGCGCGAGCGTCTCGTTGACAACGGCGACTCGCGGAGCGTTCGCGGTGTCGGTCTCGAGCAGCGCGCGTCCGTGGACGACGCGCATGCCGATGGCCTGAAAGTAGCCAGCCGTAACCGCGCGGTAGTGTGCATGGACATCCTGGCCCGGTGCGGGATTGGGCTGACCATCGACGAACAGCGGCGTCGACGCATCCATGCCGCTCAGCGGGAGGAATTCGGCGCCCCCTGCGGCCGATACTCCGGGAATTGATCGAATCCGAGTTAGAAGCTCGTTGAAGAACTCGACCGAGCGCCCGGGAACGCGATACCGCGGACCTCGCAAAGCGATGTTGAACGTGAGAACGTTGTCAGGCTGAAAGCCCGGGTCCACGCGACTGAGGCTGACGAACGTTCGAACCAGCAGCGCCGAGCCCACGAGAAGGATCACGGCAAGCGCGACCTCGGCCATGACGAGCGTTGCACGAATGCGAGTCTGACGCGGGGCTGAGGCCAGCGCGCCGCCCTGCTTCATCGCGTCCACGAGGTCCGTCCGTGATCCGGTAACCGCCGGTACGAGCCCGAAGATCACGGCGGTCATCATCGAGAGAGCAGCGGTAAAAAAGAGCGCCGGTCGGTCGACGACAATGCGGGCCGGGTCGATCGAGTAGGGCACGAACAGGCTTGGCGTGGCGGGTGGAAGCGCGGCAAACAGATCCATGGCCCACGTGGCGACGAGAAGCCCGAGCGCGCCTCCTGCACCCGCGAGCATCAGGTATTCGGTCAGGAGCTGCCGGACCAGGTGTGCCCTGGTTCCGCCAAGGGCGCCGCGAATCGCGATCTCGCGCTGCCGCGCGGCGCCGCGTGCGAGCAGCAGGCTCGCCACGTTCGTGCAGGCGATGAGCAGGACGCACCCAACCGCGCCGAGCAACACGAACACCGCGGGCCGCAGGTTCTTGACCACCTGATCACGGAGCCGCAGGACTGCGATGCCGCGTCCATGATTGTCCGAGTATTCCGCTTCGAGTTGGCGCGCGATTGCGCTCATTTCCGATTGTGCTCGTTGAAGCGTCACGTCAGGCCGCAGCCGCGCCATGACGCCCATCGACCGGACTGCGCGCGCGTACTCGCGATCGGGAAACCAATCCGACGCGAGTGAAAGCCACACTTCGGTGTCGGTGCGAAAACTCAGGAAGCGAAAACCACGCGGCATGATGCCCACTACCCGATAGCTCTGACCATCGAGCACGATGCTGCGGCCGATGATTGCGCGGTCGCCGCCGAATCGCCGCTGCCACAGGCCGTACGCAATCACCGCTGACGGCGTTGATCCACGCACATCGTCGGCAGCAGCCAATACGCGGCCGTACGCTGGCTGCACGCCAAGCAGGTCGAAGAAGCTCGCGGTGACAACCGCGCACTGCACCTGCTCGGAGTCATCCGCCGTCAGGTTGAATTGCCGCAACGCCCAGGCGGCTATTTGGTCGAACACGTGGTTACGCGCCTCGACATCGCGGAAGTCGGGCAGTGAAAACGGCAGCGCGGCATCCCCCTGCTGGGGACGCGTTGTCGAAAGGAGCACGAGCTGATCCGCATTGCGGAACGGCAGCGGATGGAGGAGGATGGTCTCGGCGACGCTGAACAGCGCGGTATTCGCGCCAATGCCAAGGGCAAGCGTGAGCAGCGCGATGCCCGTGAAACCCGGAGACCGAAGGAGCGTCCGGATGGCGTAGCGAATGTCGTTCAGCATTTTATTAGATGCTCGCGGGACCCCACCCCCGCTCGCGGGTCGGGACCGCATTCGCGGCCCGCCGCAGCCGCAGGCGCTGCTGATTTGGCCCCTGTGTTCGAGTCAACTTGATCTCAGCAACGGAACGCCTTGTCGACCAAAGCCAACAACCTGCCAAGATGAAGACGACGGATAACCCGCGCGGTTCCAAGATCATCGACCGACCGACCGCTGCTCGGCGGCCGGACACGCCGTCCGGTTTTGGGAAGGCTGATCCCGAACGCGGGATGGCGGGCATCATCAATTACACTGCGCTGATGGTTGAGCGCGTTCTGGTGGGGACCTCGGGGTACAACTACCCGGAGTGGCGCGGCAGTTTCTATCCCGAGAAATTCAGCACCGACAAGATGCTGGCGTTCTACGCCGAGCGGTTTCCGACGGTCGAGATCAACTACACCTTCTACCGTCTGCCGAACGAGAAGCTCCTGTCGGGATGGGCGTCGGGCACGCCCGAGGGGTTTTCGTTCACGTTGAAGGCGCCGCGCCGCATCACGCACGATGCGAAGCTGCAGCGATGCGAAGATCTCGTGCAGACGTTCTGCCGGACGGCCCGTGCGCTCGAGTCGAAGCTCGGGACGCTGCTGTTTCAACTGCCGCCGACGTTCAAGAAGGACGTGGACGTGCTGCGCGCGTTCGTCGACCTGCTCCCGGAGGGCATTCGGGCGGCATTCGAGTTCCGTCACGCGTCGTGGCACGATCCGGCCGTCTTCGAGATGCTGCGACAGCGGAATCTTGCCTTGTGCGTCGCGGACAGCGAGAAGATGAGCACGCCGGTCGAGGTCACTGCAGACTACGGGTATTTCAGGCTGCGCGATGAAGGATACGAGCCCGCCGACATCGAGCGCTGGGCGGGCACGATTCGCGCGCTCGAAGGCGCCAAGGACGTCTTCGTGTACTTCAAGCACGAAGAACAGGGGAAGGGACCGGAGCTCGCCCGGATGCTGATCGAGAAGGTGGCGTTGTGACGATCTGCTTCGCGAAGGTGAGGATCTGTCTTTCTGCCCAATATCCATCGTCGCCAGTCGACGCGTCCGTGATGAATCCGCAGTGGCCGCCGTACCGCGTGATGATCAGGCGGATGTGCGGGTTCGTCGTGACACTTGGATTGCGGAAGGGCGTCACGGGAACGAAGGGATCGTCTTCTGCCGTGATGATCAAGGCCGGGATACGGATGCGATCGATGACGCGCATTGCGCTCGCGCGGTGGTAGTAATCGCTCGCGTCACGAAACCCGAAGTGCGGCGCCGTGTAGACTTCGTCGAACTGGCGGACGGTGTGAATCCTAGACAGCTTCTCGACGGCGAACCTGCCCGGAAACCACTGCGCCTTTCGCCGCATCCGCCCGCGCAGCCCTCGGACGAAGTTCCATTGATAGACGACGTTCTGGCAGCGCTCGAGGGCGCGCACGCATTCCTCCAGCTCGATCACCGGTGACACGACGCAGACCCCGCGGAGCTGCGCGGGCGCGACGTCGCCGTAATCGCCGGCCAGCTTCAGCGCCAGGTTGCCTCCCAAGGAGTACCCGGCGACGACGACCCGGTCGATGCGATCACGCTCCGCGATCTCGCGAATCACATGATCCGCGTCGCCTATCAGGCCTGAGTGATACAAGCCGACCGAGTGCTGCTCGGTCCCGCCGCAGTTGCGCTGGTTGAGCAGGAGCACATTGAAGCCGGCGGCGAACGCCTTGTCGGCGAGTCCTCGCATGTAGTGCGCGCTGCTCGAACTTTCGAGCCCGTGAAGCCCCAGCAGGGCAGGGTGCTTCTCGCGGTTTGCCTGCCAGTGACAGTGCGCCAGGACCCGGGCGTCGGGCGCGACGTCGAAGAACCGTCCTTCGCCTGGAGGAAGTTTCGGGAAGTACCTGGGTTTGCCCCAGGCATACAACGTCATGAGATGCCCGTTCCGGAGCCTCCGCTTGGGCACATACGGCGTCAAGTCCACAGCATCCAGCGTACACGACGCTGGGGGTCAGACTGGGGTCAAACCAGGGTCAGACTGGGGTCAGACCAAGGTTTGACCCCAGTTTGACCCCTCGGTGTTGGGCAGCCGCGTCCGATCCGATAAGCGCCAATGAGGAGGACACCCGTGACCCACGAGCGGCTGAGGCGCTTGCGCGAACAGAACGGCTGGAGTCTGGACGATCTGGAGCGGCAGACTGGCGTCCGCTCCCGGATTCTGGGATTGATCGACCGAGGTGCCTTCGGGGAACTGCCGAGCGGCCTGTACGGCCGATCCGCGATTCGCGCGTACGCCAAGGCGGTCGGGTTGCAGCCCGAACAGGTGTTGAACGAGGTCGCGGAGCTGCTGCCGAGCGGGGAAGATCCACTGGACGGTCTCGCGCGCGTCCGCGGTCTCCCACGGAAGCCGGCTGCTGCACGGACCATCGAATCGGGAATCGCCCCGGAGCCGAAGATCATCCAGGGGCCATCGACGGACACCGAGACGTCGCATAGCGACTCCTCGAGCGCCGGCTCGCGCCCGGATGTGTGGTGGCGTCCGCTTGCCGCGACGGGCATCGATTTCGGCCTGCTTGCTGTGATTGACGCGGCGCTGCTGCTGTTGACGGCGTTCGCCTGCGGAACGAGCGTTGCGGTTGCCGCTCGTGTCGCGGCGCCAGCGATGGCGATTCTGTTCGCGCTGATCGCGTCGTTGTATTTCGTCCTGCTCGGTGGCGTACGAAACGCGACCGTCGGCTCCCGGCTCGCTGGAGTCACGGAGCCGGACCATCGAAGCGGAGCGCTCGACGTGCATGCCGTGTTCGCGCGCGCCTTTCGCTGCGCAGTCCGAGAAAGCTCGGTGCTGGTGGATTGGGCGCTGCGAGGAGACGGGAAGAGCTCGAATCACTCATCCCTAATCACTGATCACTGATCGCCAATTACGAATCCTTGAATCGCTGAATCGCTGTATCGTCCGATGCCTTGCCGACAGTGCACCGGCCGACGATCCCGAATTCATCGATCCAGGATAAGTGACTAGTGGACTGTTTCAGCTGAATCACTAGTAATTCGATGCGCTGGGTTGCTGTAAATCCAGCGGATCGGTTTGGGATCGTCGTTGTACCGAGCGATGTATCGACGAATCTTCCGCGCCAGGTCGGGGATCGAGGTGAAG
>JBKPCD010000197.1:0-9118 GCA_046727175.1 Acidobacteriota bacterium
GAGCGGGGCAACGGGGCCCCCGCGAGCGACGGTGTAAGGGGGTTCCGGGGGACGAAGTCCCCCGGACAAAGAAGAAGCGACTCGCGGAAATTCGGAAGAAGTACTCGAAGTAGTTGGCGCGCCAAAGGCGCGCCCCGGCGGAGCGGAGCGGGGCACAGGGGCCGCCTCCACCCCAGCGCGCACAAAACGCGCGCTGGGGACCCCGGACCCGCGAGCGACGTAATCCCGAGGCCCCACCACGCGGATTGTGCGTGGTGGCGTGGGAATGGGGGTCCGGGGGACGAAGCCCCCGGTGAAGATTGGAGCACATCAATGAAGCGGACAGTGAGTCTTGTGTTTGTTGCCGTAGCGGCGGCCACGGTGTGGGTGGTGGCGCAGTCCGCCCCCGTCCCCAGCAAAGACACCAAGGACGACTCCGTGAGTGACGGATTCCGGATGGTCGAAGTGGCCTCGGTCTCCGACGCGATGGAGCAGCTCTACGGACAGCGGGCCTACATGCCGCACGACATGCGTCCGCTCGCTCCGACGAAATTCGCGGGACCTGCGGTCACGGTCATGCTGAAGAAGGAAGAGCACAAGGAAGGATCGGCCGCGTCGCAGGGCATGCTCGACGCGATCGACTCGTCACCGGCGGGCTCGGTGTACGTGATGGTGCTCGAGAACGGACTCGATTTCGCGGGGATTGGCGGCCTCATGGCCACCGCGATGAAGTACCGCGGCTTCGCAGGAGCAGTGATCGACGCCTCGGTTCGCGATACGCCGCAGATTCGCAAGCTGCAGTTCCCGGTCTTCAGCCGCGGTGTGGCACCCTCGACGACCATCAACCACTACCGCGTGACAGGCGTCAACGTGCCGGTCACGTGCGCGGGAGTTCAGGTGAATCCAGGCGACATCGTCGCGGCCGATGAGGACGGCGTCGCGGTCATTCCACGTGCGAAGGCGGCGGAAGTGCTCAAGAAGTCGCAGGAGCTCGACGACACCGAACATCGCATGATTCCGTTCATCGAGAAGTTCAAATCGATCAAGGAAGCAGTGAAGCAGTTCGGCCGAATTTGAGGACCCTCGACTCATGCGCGTTGTCGTGACCACCATCGGCGTCCTGTGCCTCGCGTCCGGAGCGCTCGCGCAGAACGTCGACCCGGGCCGGAAGGTGTTCGAGACCTATTGCGCGCGCTGCCATGGCGCGGACGGCAACGGCGGCGAGATGGGCCCGCCGATCGTCACGCAGCTCGGGATGCGAGACGATGACCAGTTGAAGACGCTGATCCGCGACGGTCAGCCTGCCAAGGGCATGCCCCCCAGTCTGGTCCCGGACACCGAGATGACCGAGCTCCTGAAGTTCCTGCGGACGATTCAACGACGCAGCGATGCGCTGCCACCCGTCCGTCTGACGCTACAAACGACGGAGGGAAAGACTCTCGACGGGCAGATCCTCGGCGAGGGCTTCGACGATGTGCAGCTGCGGACCGACGATAAGCGCGTCCATCTCCTTCGTCGTACCGGCGATCGGTTCCGCGAGGTGACGTCCGACACGAACTGGCCGACGTACAACGGCGATCCGCGAGGGAATCGCTACACGACGCTCACCCAGATCAACAAGGACACCATCAAACGGCTCGTGCCGAAGTGGATGTTCCCGGTTCCGGGCGCAGGTCAGCTGCAGGTCACGCCAATTGTCGTCGACGGCATCATGTATGTCACGAACGTGAACGAATGCTTCGCGCTCGACGCCGGCACGGGTCGACGGATCTGGACCTATCAGCGACCGCGCACGAAAGGCCTGAGCGGCGCAGGCGCGAACCGGGGCGTGGGTGTCGCTGGCGACCGCCTGTTCCTGGAGACCGACAATGCCCACATCATCGCGCTGAATCGCTTCACGGGCGAACTGCTGTGGGACACGGAGATGGACGACTGGCGCAAGAATTATTTCGCGACCTCCGCGCCACTGCCCGCAGGGAATCTCGTCATTGCCGGTGTCGGCGGAGGCGAGCACGGCGCGAATGGATTTGTCGCCGCCTACGACCAGGAGACGGGCAAAGAGGTGTGGCGATTCTCGACCGTCCCGAAGCCCGGAGAACCCGGTTCGGAGACCTGGCAAGGGAAGGACATCGAGCATGGTGGAGCACCAACCTGGTTCACGGGCAGCTACGATCCGGACCTCGACATCGTGTATTGGCCGGTCGGAAATCCAAGCAAGGAGTACAACGGCGATCACCGGAAAGGCGACAACCTTTACGCGAGCTGCATCCTGGCGCTCGAGCGCCAGACAGGAAAGCTGAAGTGGTACTACCAGTTCACGCCGCACGATCTCTGGGATTGGGACGCGACGCAGACGTCGGTGCTCATCGACACCACGTGGCAGGGGCAACCGCGCAAGCTGATGCTGCACGCGAGCCGGAACGGTTTCTTCTACATCTTCGACCGCACCAACGGAAAGCTCCTGCTGGCGAAGCCGTTCGTGAGAAACCTGACGTGGGCGAGCGGAATCGGATCCGATGGCCGACCGATTCTTCTGCCGAACCAGGAGCCGTCTCCAGGCGGCACGAAGGTCTGTCCGTCGCAGGACGGCGCCACGAACTGGTTCTCGCCGTCGTTCAACCCCGCGACAGGTCTGTTCTACGTCCAGACGTTCGAGAAGTGCAGCATCTACACGAAGAGCGACGGCGGTGAGTGGGAATCCGGGAAGACATATCTCGGCGGATCGCAGCGTACAGCGCCGGATCCCAAGCCGCAGCGAATTCTCAAAGCGATCGACATCCAGACGGGCGAGATCAAGTGGGAACTGCCGCAGCCGGGGCGCGGGTCCTCGTGGGGCGGCACGCTGACCACGTCAAGCGGCCTGGTGATCTTCGGGGAGGAGAGCGGCGCGCTGATGGCGGCGGATGCCGTCAGCGGCAAGCCGCTCTGGAGCTTCGAGACGAATCAGACGTGGAAAGCATCGCCGATGACGTACTCGTTCGATGGCAAACAGTACGTTGCCATCGCAGCCGGGCCCAACATCATCGCATTTACGCTACCAGACTAATCCGGAGTCGCCTGGATGGCTGTGGGCGGGGTCTTCATTCAGACCCCGCCTGGCCCGATGGTTCACCGTTCTTCGAAGTCCGTTAGAATTGACGGCTGGCGCGCGCCCATCAGCTCCGTAGGCGTCGGCTTCAGCCGGCGCAAAGTCCGCCTGAAGGCGGACACTACAGCCTGTGAAAATCACCATCTGCAGAGGCACGCATGAAACGCAATCGCAAGGACCGTCGTGAGTTCCTGAAATCGTCAATCACCACCGCGGCCGCGGTGGCGATGACAGGTGCGCGTGCGCGGCACGCGACGGCGCAGACCCCGGCGAAGCCCGCGGGTCCGGCCCGGATCAAGTTTGCCGCGATCGGCCTCAATCACGGGCACATCAACGGTCAGGTCGACTCGGTGATCCGCGGCGGCGGGGAGCTCGTTTCGTTCTTCGCCAAGGAACCCGACCTGGCGGCAGCCTTTCAGAAGCGCTACCCGTCGGCGAAGCTCGCTCGCAGCGAGCGTGAAATCCTCGAGGACCCGTCGATTCAGCTCGTCGTGAGCGCGTCGATTCCAAACGAGCGCGCCCCGCTCGGCATCGACGTGATGCGCCACGGCAAGGACTTCATGGTCGACAAGCCGGGGATGACGACGCTCGCGCAGCTCGCCGAGGCGAAGCGTGTGCAGGGGGAGACGAAGCGAATCTACTCCATCCTCTACAGCGAGCGGCACGAGAACAAGGCGACCGTGAAGGCCGGGGATCTGGTCAAAGCCGGAGCAATCGGACGCGTGATCCAGACCGTCGGCCTCGGCCCGCATCGGATCAATCAGGGCACGCCGCGGCCGCCATGGTTCTACGAGAAGGAGAAGTACGGCGGCATCATCTGCGACATCGCCTCGCACCAGTTCGATCAATTCCTGTTCTTCACCGGGTCGACGCGCGCCGACGTGGTGGCATCCCAGGTCGGCAACTTCCATCATCCGCAGTACCCGGGGCTCGAGGATTTCGGTGACGTCATGCTCCGCGGCAACGGCGGCACCGGATACATCCGCGTGGACTGGTTCACGCCGGACGGCCTGAGCACGTGGGGAGACGGCCGCCTCACGGTTCTCGGCACCGACGGATTCATCGAAGTGCGAAAAAACGTCGACATCGCCGGGCGGCAGGGCGGGAACCACCTGTTCCTCGTCGATCAGAAGGAGACGCGCTACATCGACTGCACGGACGTGACGCTGCCCTACGGAACGCGGCTCGTCGATGATGTGCTGAATCGAACGGAGACCGCCATGCCGCAGGCGCACACGTTTCTCGCGATGGAGCTCGCGCTCATCGCGGAGAAGAACGCGCAGCGCGCCGACGTGAACAAAGGAAGCGGGTTGTAGCTACCAGTTCGGCGGCGCGCCGATCGGGAACTGCTCGAGGTCCATGATGGTCCCCGTCACGAGCGCGCTGTCGTCGGTTGCAAAATACGCGACCGCGTTCGCGATGTCCTCCGGCGACAGCAGCCGGCCGAAGGGGCGCGTCGCAATCGCCTCTTCGAGCCAGTCGTCCCCCTTGCCTTCTGCGCGCTTGACACGATCCTCGCCTTCGGTCAGTGTCCATCCGACATTGATCTGGTTGACGCGAATCCGATACCGATTCAGCGTTGCCGCCGCGTTGCGCGTGAGCGTCATCAGACCGCCCTTCGAGACCGAATACGGACCGAGCTTGGGCTCCCCGATGTACGCATTGACCGATCCAATGTTGACGATCGATCCGCCACCGCGCGTCTTCATCGACTTGACCGCCTCCTGCAGGCACAGGAACGGCGCCCGCAGGTTGACGTGCATGATCGAGTCCCACAGCTCGACCGGCACGTCTTCGAGGTAGCCACGCGCGGTCATCGCGGCGTTGTTGACGAGCACATCGATGCCGCCCCAGTGATCAACGGCAAACCGGACGATCCGTCGGCACGATTCGACGTCCGCGAGATCGCCCGCCACCGCCGCGATGTGCACCCCCTTGCTCCGAATCTGGTCGGCGACGGCCTGCGCGTCGCGGTGGTCAAGACCGTGGATCACCACGCGTGCGCCGAGGGCTGCGAGACGCTCCGCAATGCCTCGTCCGATGCCCGACGTCGAGCCAGTAACGAGCGCAATTCGATTCGCGAGAGAAGCCTTTGGCATGGAAGGCGGCTACAGCGCCGGAACCAACACCGACTTGATCACCCGTCCTTCGTGCATCGCATCCGTTCTCGTCCGGGGGACTGCGTCCCCCGGACCCCCTCACGCGCTCGCTCGCGGGACCCCACGATCCCCGCTCCGCTCGCGCGGCTCACTCGCTGCGCTCGTTCGCTGCTGTGCCTAACCGGCACTTGGAACCAACACCGACTTGATCACCCGTCCTTCGTGCATCGCATCGAACGCCTCCCGCCAGCGGTCGAGCGGATTCCGCAACCCGATGATCGCGTCAGGCATCGTCACGCGGCGATCGAGCAGATGGATCACGCGCTCCCAGACCGGATAATTGTGGCTGAACGACCCCTGCAGCCGCAGGTTGTGCTGCACGAGCGGGTTGATATCGGTGCCCACGGGCTCAGGCGACCAGCCGACTTTCGTGACCTGTCCATCGGGGCGAGTGAGTCGCAGCGCGATATCGAGGGTGTGGCTCGCGCCGGTCGCATCGCACACCAGATCCGCGCCTATCGGAGAGTGCTCGCGAACGATCTGCGCCAGATCTTCTCGTTGCATATCGACGGTGCGCGTCGCACCAAGCCTCTGCGCGGTCGCCAATCGTGCGGCGTCGACTGAGAGACCCGCGACGATGAGCGGATCGGCGCCAGCCAGGGCAGCCATACGAGCACAAAGAAGACCGATTGGGCCTGGGCCGAGGACGACGACCGCGTCACCCGGACGTATCGCCGAGTTCACGCACATCGCGTTGTACGCGACGGAGTGCGGCTCGGCAAGGCACGCGATGTCGAACGGCAGCGAGTCCGGAATGCGGTGCAGGCAGCGCCCGGGGGTTCGAACGTACTTCGACATTGCGCCGTCGATGCCGTAGCCGAAGCCCTTGCGCGACGGACACAGGTTGTAGCGGCCTGTTCGGCACATCAGGCAATCGCCGCAGATCTCCGCGGCGGTTTCGCTGACCACGCGGTCCCCCTCGCGGAACCCGCGCACCGAACGCCCGACCTGCGCGACGGTGCCGCAGAACTCATGCCCGAGAACCACTGGAACGTTCACTGGCCAGGAGTGCGTGCCGTGGGCCTGATGCACGTCCGATCCGCACACGGACACGGCTCCGACTTCGAGCAGGACGTCATCGTCTCCTATGGCGGGCACTGCGATTTCCCGGAGCTCGACCGCGAGCGGCTCGAGCGCGTATTGAACGACGGCGGGCTGGGTCCGCAATGGTCCTCCGTTTCAGGTGGGCGTCACAAGCAGCCTGAGTGAAATGCCGGCTCTCGGCTCACGACGCCCAGAGCCCAAAGCCTTGAGCCTGGAGCCGCCTTGAAGCGGCGAGTTGAATTCTGTAGCGTCTCGCGCAGTATAGTTCGAAGCATGAAATTCAGAATGCTGACGTTGGCGGTCGCCGCCGTTCTCAGCGCCGGGGTCCTGTGCGCGCGTATCGTGCGCGCTGGGGCGGAGGAAGCGTCGATGGCCGGGCAGGAGAGCGGCCGTGCAATGTCTGATGTTCGCCTCATGACGCTGGATCCGGGCCACTTCCATGCAGGGCTGGTTCAGAAAGAGATGTATCCCGGCGTCGCGCCGCGCGTCGATGTGTACGCGCCGCTCGGACCGGATCTGTTCGAGCACCTGAACCGCATCGCCTCGTTCAATCGGCGCCCGGATCACCCGACGTCGTGGCAGCTCGAGATCCACACGAGCCCCGATTACGCCGAGCGCATGCTTCGTGAAAAGCCCGGCAACGTTGTCGTCCTCTCGGGCCGTAATCGCGGAAAGATCGATCGAATTGCGGGATCGATACGCGCCGGGCTCAACGTGCTCGGCGACAAACCGTGGATTCTGAAATCCGAGGACTTCCCCAAGCTCGAATCGGCGTTGGCAGATGCCGGCACGAAGGGCGTGGTCGCGTACGACATCATGACGGAACGATTCGAAGTGACGTCGATCCTCCAGCGTGCGCTGGTGAACGATCGCGCGACGTTCGGTGAGATCCTGCCGGGCAGCGAAGCCGATCCGTCCGTCTACATGGAGAGCGTGCACTTCTTGATGAAGGTCGTCGCGGGTGCGCCAAATATCAGACCACCGTGGTTCTTCGACACCGCCGAGCAAGGTGAGGGATTCAACGACATCGGCACGCACCTCGTGGACCTCGTCCAGTGGACGCTCTTCCCCGAAAACGCCGTGGACTACCGGACCGATCTGCGCCTGCTTGCCGCGCAGCGCTGGCCCACACTGATCTCGGAGGATGACTTCAAGCGCGTGACGCGAGAGCCGCGCTTCCCTGCCGAGCTCTCAGGATCGATCAAAGATGGAAAACTCGAGTACTACTGCAACACGCTCGTGTCGTACGCCGTCAAAGGCGTCCACACGAAATTGAGCGTGATTTGGGACTGGGAGCCGCCAGCGGGTTCCGGCGACACGCACTTCGCGTTCTACAAAGGCAGCCGGTCGCGGATCGAGATCCGTCAGGCGCGCGAGCCGGGATTCCGCCCCGAGCTCTACGTCGTGCCGGCGTCGCCGGATCTCAAGTCACCGGTCCTGGCGGCGGTGCAGACGCGAATCGCGGCGCTTCAACGTGAGCATCCAGGCATCGGCGTCGAAGACCGCGGTGCAGAGATCCACATCACGGTTCCCGACGCGCTACGCGTGGGACACGAGGCGCACTTCGCGCAGGTCACGACGAACTTCCTTGGCTACCTCAGAAATCGGAAGGCGCTCCCGGCGTGGGAACGCCCGAACATGCTCGCAAAGTATTACCTGACGACGGCCGGGACCGAGTTGAGCCGCAAGCATCCGCCACGTGCGGCGCCGCGAGTCGGAAGATAAGGCGCAAGGTCGGCAGGAACTCTCGTGCTTCCGTATCACGACGAAAACGCGACTCGACGAACGGCTGTCATTACGCTCGCGATCATCGCGGCGAATGTGGTGTCCTGGCTCGTCGTTCAGGGCGCTGGAGCTGATCTCCCGCTTGCGAAGTCGGTGTGCAATCTCGGTTTGATCCCTGGCGAGCTGACGGGCGCTCTCGGCCCAGGCGCTCAGTTTCCCATCGGCGAGGGTCTGGTCTGCGTCACTGATCCCGGTCGCCAGTTCTCACACGTCATCACATCGATGTTCCTGCATGGATCCTGGATGCATCTCATCGGGAACATGTGGTTCCTCTGGCTGTTCGGCAACAACGTGGAAGATGCCATGACGCGTCCGCGCTTCGTCGTCTTCTACCTGCTGTGCGGCCTCGCGGCGGCACTGCTGCAGGTGGTCATCGAGCCGAACTCCATAGTACCGATGGTCGGCGCATCGGGTGCGATCAGCGGCGTGATGGGCGCGTACCTCCTGCTCTACCCTCGCGTGCGCGTGTTCACGATCGTCCCTATCGGATTCTTCATCACGTCGGTCGCACTGCCTGCCTGGGCCATGTTGATCTACTGGGTGGTGTTGCAGCTGGCCGGAGGCTTCGTCCGCATCGCCGGCGAGCCGGGTGGCGGCGTTGCGTTCTGGGCCCACATCGGGGGGTTCGTGGCGGGAGTCGTCTTGGTGAAGCTCTTCGCAAGGGAGGATCACGTGATGGCGCACCGCGCGGGTCATTGGCGGCCAGAACGCGTGGGATGGCGGTAACGCTTCGAGCCGCTCGTTCAGTTGTGGCGCAGCACTTCTGCTGGTTGGACTCGCGACGCACGGTAAGCGGGAAGGCACGCCGCCACAGCGGCAACAAACGCGAGCAACGACGCCGCACCGGCAAGCGTCACCGGATCCCTGGGACGGAGGTCGTATAGCAACGTCGCAATATACCCCGATAGCCAGAAGCTGCCGGAAACACCGACGATCACGCCCGCGGTCAAGAGTACGGCGATCCGCGCGAGGACAAGGCGAACCACGTTTGCGGGAACCGCCCCGAGCGCCAGTCGAATCGCAATTTCGGTTCGACGCCGATTCACACCATACGATGCGAGGC
>JBKPCD010000198.1:0-11167 GCA_046727175.1 Acidobacteriota bacterium
CTCGGCGGCGGTTTCGTGTTGGTTATCCTACATCGGGTACTGGCGTATTGGTCGCGCCGATCGCATGAATTCGGTCTTCTAATCAAGGGTCGAAGCGACGTGATCGTCAGGGATGGAAGAACCGATGAATCGACGGCGCGCCGCAATCGACTAAGCGAGCAGGACCTGCTCGAAGATTTGCGGCTAAATGGGAACGTCGCCAAGATCGACGATGTGTTGCTGGCGGTGTTGGAACGAAACGGTCACATCAGCGTCGTCCGACGGGCACAGCAATGACCTGTCGAACATAGATGAGCGACGCGCAGGCAACACGGTCAACGGAGAACGGTTGATGCCATTCAAGAGTCAGGCGCAACGACGGAAATTCGCGCAGCTGCTTGTGGAAGGAAAGATCTCCAATCAGACCCTCGAGGAATGGAATCGAGAAACTGGCACCAAGAAGTTGCCCGAGCGAGTTAGGTCGAAGTCAAAGAAGACGAGCACGACGAAGTCGCCACGGACACGACGAGCGGCGAAGAAGAAATGACTCCTCATGGACGCGAATCGAGCCGCCTCGGCACGCGGCCCCTCACAACCTGGAGCTGTGCCCCTACTCGCGGCCGACGTCCTTCGCGCGCTTATCTTCACGCAGGCCGAGGAACTTGGAATGCCGCAGGTGATTGTCGGCGGTCCACTCGAGGAACTCGAACTGGCCGACGAGCACCGGCTTCAGCCACTGGCACTCGGCCATCTTCGCCTTCGTGAGCCCCGCCCCAGCAAATATTCTGTCGGTTCCGAAAGTCGGAGCTGGCCGGCCATCGCGCGACGCCTCGAGGCGAGTTATCATCGAGCACCAGTGATGGTTCGTACCGCGTTCGCGTTCATCATTGACGTGTGGTCCGCAAAAACATCACACCGCCCATTCGAACCGACTCACGCCACTCGCGGCTCAAGACGATACTCGTGGTGAAGGCCGCCGAGAATCGGCTTGGCAATGACGCTCTGGCTGTCGCCAATCCGATGACCGTTCAACGTTGGTGTGCTCTCAGGGCCGTCGGGAAGGCCCGGTCCGAGACTCGCGTGGGGACGCCCACGATTGTAGTGCGCCACCCACTCCCGAAGGACGTGTCGGAGGTGACCCTCGTCGAACGGAATGACCCAGTCCAGGCATTCGCGCCGAATCGTGCCAATCAGCCGCTCACAGAACGCATTCGCTTGCGGCGCTCGCACCGGCGTCTTGAGAATCGTCAGACCCATCGACGTGATTGCGCGGTCCACCTGTACTCCGCAAAACTCTGTTCGGCCAAGAAAGGGCTTGATCGCAAGTGTCTGCCAGTAGATCCTCGGTCGGCGCTTTGAACTATCTGTCGAGCACGCAACTCAATCGTTCTGGGTTATCGAAATCCGCCCTTAAGCGAGCCCAAAACGGCGACCCCCCACATCGCCGGCTGAGCTGTCCCATTCACCGTTATGGGCACTGCCGCGACCCGACTCACATCGCTTTTGGAAGAGCCGAGGAATCAGGTCACTTTCTGTGTTGGACGGAATTTTTGCGGATCACAGGCATCTGCGGAAGATCCTCTCCGAGCGGGTGGCTCATGACGATCGAGGTCGCCCCCACGCGAGTCTCGGTCCGGGGATTCCAGAAACTTCAGCGAGGACAGTGGTGCGGACGACGGGCGATCAGCTTCCGGAAGGACAACGCGTGGTCGCCAAGCGCATGCTCGGCGGTCTCCATCACGAGGACCGCCTTGAGCCGGCGGTGGCTTGAGTTTTTGCATGAGGCGTGAGTTCTTGCTGAGTACACCCTCCAACGAGGGTCGGCTACGCCGGAATCTTGATCAGCGTGTGAGCATTGCCCCATACGATCTTCTGGAAGATCTCCGACGACGCGGACCGTTTCAGCATCGGTCAACGTCTCGCGCGCGACACACTTGCCGGCCAACCGCGCCGCTGCCGGATTGTTTCCCTGGCTGACGCCGGCGCCGTGGCCGTCGGTGCAGCCGCAGTCGCTTCCGAACAGCAGCTTGTTCTGATGGCGGCGCAGGAAGTCCGCGGTGAATTCCGGGTCACGCGAGAGCATGTTGTTGCCCGACTTGGCCGACAGATCACCGTAGAGGTTCGGATAGTCGCCGAGCAGTTTGTCGGTGATGCCTCCGCGGACGATTGGACCGGACGGATACGCAGCCTCGTTGTGATAATCAGCGCTCACATTCGCCCAGAACGCGTCGGCATGCCCGATGAACGTCGTGTCGGGATGGGCCTTCAGCATCCGCTCGAAGTTCTTGGCGAACCCCGGGCTCCACGCGCCTTCGTTCTCGAAGTGATCGACTTCCTGGAAGTGGATCAGAATCGGCACGCGCAGCTCGGCGGCGAGCGCGTACCCACGCTGGAACTCCGGTCCGTCGGTGGCGAGGTGGTACTTCATCTCGCCGAATCCTTGAGCGCCGGACTTTACGCTTTGTGTGAGCGCGTCGACACCCTCCGGTCTGGACGGATCCGCGCTGCAGAACCATGTGAAGCGGTCCGGAGCCGCAGCCTGTACCGCGCGGACTTGATCGCTGGCCGCGGCGCGCGTCAGCAGGTTCGCCTTGCCGATACCGGCCCCATCGAGATGCGCGATGTTGGCAGCGGGCTGGCCCCGCATGTGAAAGTGCAGGTCGAAGACCGGCGATCCCCACTCGCTGGCCTGCGAGCCTCTCAGGGCTACGGCCGGCACGGACGCCGCCGCCCCGACCAGTCCAAGAAATTCACGACGGTTCAACATGGCAAAAGAGTCCTCCCAGGCGACTGATCTCGCGGGTGCTCAGTTGGCCAGCTTCTGCGAACGCAACCAGTCTCCGAAGCGCTCGAGCCACGAATCCACCGGCTGGTTGCGCGGGCGCGTGCCGAAGTCGTGGCCGCCTTCTGGTAGATGTGGATTTCTGCTGGTCTGTTCGCCTGCGTCCAAGCAGCGAATAGCGCTGGAGCGCTCTTGTTCGAGATTGGATCGTTCTGTGCGCTCCGGAGGTGCGCGCGTAAGAACTCGCGCCACGTCATCCCGCCGCGGGTGCCAGCAGGTCCGAGACCCGCTTCGCGAAGCCAGTTGCGCACGGATGTGGCGGAAACCGTGAACCCAAGACCTTTCATCTCTCCCACAATGCGTTGATGGCCCCACTTCGGGTTGTCTCGCGCAAGACGGACGACAGCGCGCGGATTTCACGACAGATCGCCGGGCGACCAGCGCGGCACGGGTAGGTCCAACGTTTCGTAACCAACTGCCGATGCCAGCGAAGCAGTGTCGCCGGGGTAATGATGAAGGCGTGCCATCGTCTGCGCGGCAAGAGTCGGCTGGCCGCCGTCAAGAGCACCCGGTCGGTCCACGTCATCGTCGGGCGGCGGGTTTGTCGCCGAAGGACCGCGAGTTCGTGCCGGAGCACGACTATCTCCAAGTCCTTGAACTCGTTCGAACGAAAATGCAACGCCACGAGTTGCAGAATCCGCCGAAGCACCACGTAACAGAACGAGAGGAACACGACGCCTCCAGCGTAGTGAAGATCGGTATTCTACGCATCGGTCGTTTGACTCACGTTGTCACATCGCCACCCCGGCAGAAGGCGACCCGGATTAAATGCACCCTTCACGCGGGGTGTCGACCGCCAGGTCCATCGACGACGGAGCCAATCGCGGTGCCATCGTACGACCGTGTCCGGCTGAACAAGCACCAACGCCGTACGCCAGTTTCGCCAGACTTGGGCCAATCCGATCCAAAACAGCCGGTCGCGGGTCCGGAGATGCGGCCGCTGGGTTGTCCGTTTCAGCGCGCTGAGCTGTTGCCGCAGCGCCAGGTTCTCCAGGGCCAATTCGCGATGTCCGCGGCAAGCCACTGCCAACGCACGGCCGATCAGGAGCGGCAGCTCCACCATACCTGGATCCTGGCGAATGTTGGAGCCAAAATCGACAGTCACCGAGTGCGGATCGAGTTCTGGCGAACGTCAGAGGCTCTCAAGCACCAGTTCGCGATGGCCGCGGCAGGCGAGGGCGAACCCGCGTGTGATCCAGAAAAGTGTTACCAGCACACGGTGATCGTGTCCTCCGTCTGGTGCGAGAATCAACGGGACACGAGTCCGGATGCAGTTCTGGCGAGGGACAGGCGGCCCGTGCCGTCGCGGCCGGGTTCGTCGCAGCCGTGGTGCACGTTTCTGCGAAATCACGCGTGCGAGACACTGACGTGCGATGTCTTCGTGGCGGTCACGGCCACGTTCCGACTCGTCTACGTTTTCCTACTGCGGGAGATCGGCACCCGTCGGATTCTCCATTGGAACGTCACGGAACACCCAACGGGCGAGTGGCCGGCGCAGCAGTTCAGAAGCGTCCTCACGGGCGAGGAGCCGTACTGGTTCGTCGTACACGATCGCGATGCGGTATTCTCGCTGACCCTGGACAACGTCGTGCAATCCATGAAGCTGCGCGTACTTGAAGACCCCTGTCCGCGTTCCGCAGGCGAACGCGTTCTGCGAACGCCTGATCGGAACCGCGCGTCGCGAATGCCTCGACCATCTCATTCCGCTGAGTGAGCGGCATGTGCGGAAGATCCTCTCTGAGTGGATGGCTCATGACAATCGAGGTCGCCCCCACGCGAGTCTCGGTCCGGGGATTCCAGAAACTTCAACGCGGACAGTGGTGCCGAGGACGGGCCATCAGCTTCCGGACGGACAACGTGTAGTCGCCAAGCGCATTCTCAACGGTCTCCATCACGAGTACCGCCTTGAGCCGGCGGCGGCTTGAGTTTTTGCATGAGGCGTGAGTTCTTGCGGAGTACACGTGTTCACAGCGTCGCTATAATCAGAGCCACCCATTAATGGGGACGCACACAACGGACTAGACGGATGCCACCGACCGGACTCGACAATCTGCGGCACCTTGTCGTGCTGATGATGGAAAACCGCTCGTTCGATCACATGTTTGGCGGGCTGAAGCCCGCCCACCCAGACATCGACATCTGGCCCCACGGCTATACGAACCCCGACACGCAGGGGAAGGAAATTTCTCCTCAGCCGAAGGCGGAGTATCAAGGACAGCTTGATCCCGATCCGAATCACGATTTCGCGCCGGTCAACGAGCAGATCTTCAACGGCGGCCCGACGCCCGATATGCGCGGGTTTATCCAAAGTTACTTTAAGCAGCGGAAGAACGTGAAGAGCTCGCACCGCATCATGTACTACTTCAAGCCCGATCAGCTGCCGGTGCTGAGCAATCTGGCGCTCGAGTACGTCGTGTTCAACCGCTGGTTCGCGTCGATTCCTGGGCCGACGTTGTGCAACCGTGCGTTCGCGCACTATGGCACGTCGTTCGGGCACGTCGGCATGGAGTTGAAGTACTTCGGGCACTCGATCAAGAGCATCTACGAGCGTCTGCGCGCCGGCGGCCGGACGACCAAGCTCTATTACTTCGATAGAGCGAGTTCTACGCTCGAATTAGTCAACCTATTGCAGGACCAGCCCCAGATCTTCGCCACTTACGAGCAGTTCCTCGCGGACTGCCACGCCGGCACGCTGGCTGATTACGCGTTCGTTGAGCCGAACTACAGCGACCACGACGGCCTAATCGCCAGCGACCAGCATCCAGACCATCACGTCGCAGAGGGCGAGCGATTCATCGCCTCGATCTACATGGCGATCAAGTCGAATCCGGCGCTTTGGCCTAATAGCGCCCTGCTCATCACCTACGACGAGCACGGCGGCATCTTCGATCACGTACAGCCGCCCAGCCCCGACGGCAAAGACGACAACTTCGAGGCGCCGGCCGACAAAACGGGCACCGGGCAGCCATTCAAGTTCGATCGGCTCGGCGTGCGCGTTCCGGCGATTCTGGTGTCGCCGTGGGTGACGAAGGGCCGCGTCGTGAACGAGGTCTACGAGCACGCATCGATTCCTGCCACGGCGACCGAGTGGCTGCTGCCCGGATTTGACGGACCGCGGACCGAACGCGAGACGAAGGCGAGAACGTTTCTCCATCTGCTGTCCGAGCCGCTCATGCGCACGGATGGTCCGAACTTCGTGTAGCTCCCTCGGGTGAAGTGAAATGGCTACCATCAAAATGCCGGCAACGCCGCGGAGCGCGTACGATCCGAAGCGGCCGGCGAACGCCCTTCTTCTCACGCACGTCCGCGAACTGGAAAAGGCCCTGTCGGAAGCCGGCCGGCGCGTCCGACGGAAGAAGCCGAAGACCGAACAGCAGGTCGCGGCGTACATCCGGCACCTGAACCGCGCCCTGCACCAACAGGTACTCTTGCCGCCGATGCAGCGGCGGCCGCTTGACGTGCCGTTGGACCGTTTGTCGTCGACCGCCTCCCGGGTCAAGTCCCGACCCGCTGCGCGAAAGCTCGCCGCCGCCTCTTCCCGCAGGAAGAAAGCGTTACGTTCACGCACGCGCAAGCGGAGCCAGCGGTCATGAACGCCCAGGGGATAGCCCTGCTTGCGCTCGCGCTGAGCGGTCACGCGGTCATTGCGAGCGCGCAGACTGGCGGCACGCAGCCGACGGACCCGAAGGAAAGCCGATTCGGCGCCGAGATGCGTCTCGAGCGAGAGCAGCTCGCAGAGGATTGCGGCTCGCTAAAGACGTTCACGTCGTGCGCGGCGACGCTGGTCACGGATCATCCGTTCCACGTGTCACTTGGCAGCATCGCGCCGCAGAACGGCTTCGGCGCCGGACCTGCCGTCGTGACACACTTCACGCCCAAGAACTGGCGGCTGACGTGGAGCGGCGACGCAGTATTCACACCTGCGGGGGCGTGGCGGGCCGGCACGTACCTCAAGGTGTTTCGCACGCGGATCGAACCGCCGCAGCTCGCGCGGCCCGGAGAACGGGCGCGACCGCTTCGGATTACGGCGTACCCTGTCTACAACGTTTACGCGCAGGCGATCTCGCTGCCGAAGCTTGCCTTCTACGGCATCGGATCGGACACATCTGTCGCGGATAAGACGGCCTACGGTATGTCCGAGACGATCCTCGGTGGCACTGTGGCAATCCCGCTCAGCAGGGTCACGGCACCGCTGAAAGTGAGCCTCCTCCTCGAGGCCAACGGACGCCTGTTCGACATCCGCAGCGGCACAGCGGATGACGTCTCATCGATCGACACCCGATTTTCCGAGGTCACGGCTCCCGGCCTGACGACGCAGCCCTCGTTCGCGCAGTTCGGTGAAGGAGTGCGGTTCCGTCCGTGGCTATTCAATGATCGCCTGCAGCTCGGCTACACGTTCCTGTACCAGCAGTTCGCAAGCAGCGAGTCGTCCTTCTCGTTCCGACGCTGGACGCTCGATCTGAACCACCAGGTCCCGCTGTATCACACCGGCGGCGGACCGCCGCTGCGGGACGAACGCAACACGCCGAACGAATGTTCGGTGTCGCAGTCGGTTCATTCGTGCCCAAGCGTGACCCGCGATCTCTGGGGCAGTGTCAGCGTCCGCGCGCTCGTCTCGAAGTCACAGGTCGGCGAGAGCGCCGCAGTGCCGTTCTACCTGCAGCGCACGCTGGGCGGATCGGACATCAACGGTCAGCGTGGGCTCGCCAGCTACAACGACTATCGGTTCCGCGGCCCTCACCTGATGCTTTTTCAGGAAACCATCGAACACGCGCTGTGGGGGCCAATCGGCGCTTCGTTGCTGCTCGAACAGGGCACGGTCGCAGCCCAGAGCGCGGGGCTAGGCTTCAGCGGCTTGCGGCATAGCGTCGGCGTCGGTGCGACGCTGCGCGCTGGCGGCTTCCCCGTCGTAACCGCGTCGTGGCACACCGGTGGGCCCGAGGGCCGCCACTTCATCTTCACCATCGACACGTCCCTGCTCGGCGGAGGCGGCCGGCCGTCGCTGCAATAGCTGCGACAGGGCCACATTCCAGTATGCGACTACGCATCGCGGAGCCGCCGCATCGGCAACTCTGTGCAGCAATGGCTTAGCGCGGCGGCTCGCCTGCCAGCACGATCGGGGTGCATCTCAAGACGGCAACTCCTGTTCCGACTGGAAGACTACCAGCTTCGGTGCTGCTCTGGAGGTCGATCCAGTGAGCCATCCCGTGGCGTCAGTGCGACGAATGCGCGGTGCAGCGCGCCTTGTCAACACCGCCACCTCGTCCCATCCGCCAGATGCCAAGCATCAGCGTCGCGATGGCCACACCGAACAGGAATCCCGACAGCCCGTCACGGGGCCCTTCGGCCATCAACGAATGCCGCTCCAGCAGGAACTTCGTGACATTAGCGAAGGCGAGAAACAGAAATCCAAGACAGAGCGTGAGACTGAACGGCCGACGAGCCTTGTAACACATACGAGGGTCTCCGAGGATGGGACGTATGGAATGGCGTATTGTCCCAAAACTCGGACGCACCAACGCTATGCGGCTAAATGATCGTACGAGCTGAGGATCGCCTGAAACGCCAACGACGGTACACCCGGCGACGCCGACGCGGTATGCGCGGATATGCGGTCAACTCGTTCCGGAGCCGTTGGTGATCGCGCTCGCCAAGGTACAGCGGCGCCAATCCGCGAGTGCCTGGCGGAGCTTGCGCCGCCCAAGTCACATGACGCCATTCAGGCCCTTCTCCTTCATCGACCGCACGAACCGCCCTGTATAGCTGTGGCTGCTCGTTGTGCGGCCGGCTGTCCGGACCACGCGGACAGCCGCTGGTTCGAGCAGCCGGTTCACCCCGCGCGCCACGTCGAACGCCGAGCGCGAATCAGGCCCGCGTGATCGCAAGTACGCCGTGGACCTGCTCGTCAACGCCCGCATGGCCTGACGCAGAAAGCCATTGTCCGAGAGCGACCTTGAGGTGTACGGCCGTACGCCGCGTAGGCAGCTCGGTGAGAAATGCCATGTAGTGGGTGACCAATCCTCGGAGGGTCCCCGCCACGCTCATGAAGAGATCGGAGCCGAGCAGCGCAGGCCAATGGGCCTGCACAAACGTTCGCCACGCCATGGGGCGTTGCCCGCTCGGAGGTATGCCCTGTTCCCTGAGGATCCGAGCAATCGTCGACCGGCCAACACGGTGGCCGAGGTTCTTCAAGGCGCCTTGGATTCGGGTATAGCCCCACGTCGCGTTCTCGGTGGCCATACGCCTGATCAATGACCGAACGTGTGCCTCGACACGAGGACGGCCGCTTCGGCGCCGTGCCTGCGCACATCTGCGAGCCGTCAGCTCGCGGTGCCAGCGGAGAATCGTGTCCGCTGCCGCTATGGTGGCCACCTGCGCCAGCCTGGCACGTCACAGCTGGTGCCCGAGCACGGCCAGACGTCGCCGTTCCTCATCGCTGAGTCGCAGGCGTCGTCCGCGCAGGTGCGCCCGCAACACCCCATTCTCTTCCTGCAAGAACGCGATCACTTCGTCCCGCTCGCGCAGGATCCAGCCGCACAGGGCCCCGACGAACCACTGGAACGGAGACACGGCCGGATTCTACGTCAACCACGCTCGATCCAGTTTTGGGACAGTACGCGCGTCTCCGTCAACGCCCAGCCCGTGGCAGTTTTTGGACGTACGCGTTGGTTGCAGGCGGCGTAGGACTCCTGGGACTGTTCGTGGCGCTGGCTGGAATCCGCCGCCTCGGGCGGCGCAATCGGTGGCGCAACGCACACGCGAAATTGGCGTGCGCATGGCGCTCGGGGCAACGCGACACAATGCGGTGACTCTGATCGTTCGGCAATCGATCACGCCGGTGGTGATTGGCGCGATCATTGGCCTGGCCATCGCGTCGCAAGCCTCGAGACCCCTTATGGTGGTGTTGTACGGCGTCAGCCGCTTCGACCCCATCGCCCTTGGCGGCGGCCTCGTCTTCCTGGTCGCGGCCACGGCGATCGCGACCTGGTTCCCCGCGCGACGTGCTGCGTCAATCGATCCCGTTCACGTGCTGCGGAGCGAGTGATTCTCTACCACGGCTCAGACCTTGTCGGCGAGAGAATTGAGCAGTTGGAGAACGCGCGGGCGGAAAAGATTCCGCCCGTAATCGGGCCAGCCAATCTGTCGGCCAACGAAGTAAATCGATCCAGGGGCTTCGCTGTTGAGTACTGTGGCGGTTGTGCCGATGTTCAGGAAGTTCTGCTTGCTGTCGCTGAAAAGCTTCACCGACTTGCACAGGAACTCGATGTCGCCGAAGAGCTCGGTCCAATGTTCGTTGGTCGTCATCGACGCAACTTTGTCAAGCATCGCGTTACCAGGGGCGGCCATATTGGCCTTCCAGTGATCGCGATGCGTCTTGATGACGGTGCTGTTGCCGGTATACGCGAGCACGAATTGGATGAGAGGCCTGTAGGCGCTGCGGTGCGTGATCTGAATGACGCCACGGCCGCGGAACTTGTAAAAGTCGGCCTCGCGAATGAAGGCGGACGCGTTGGGCGAGGGGTCGGACGAGAAGCCGGCAGGATAGGTAGTCGTGTCCCACTCGGGGCCCGCAACACCAGCGAGTTCCGCTGCGTACTTCTTTTTGGTGCCGTCGCTCGCAAATTCGTGCGCCGAGCGATAGTCCGGATCGTTGAAACATTTCCGTGCCGTCCAATTCAGATTAGGCTGTACGTTGTAGCCGCGCGTCTGGTAGAAGAACTTCAGCACCTCGCTGCCCTGTGGCACTTCAGCGATCGCGGTGAGATTGCCGTTCACTTCATTGATCGGTGACGTCATCAACGTGACGAATTCGATGAGATTGATCTTCGATTTGCCAAAAACGATGTCGAGGTGATTCCAGAAGTTCTCGAAATTCGTTTTGACGTTCGAGCCGGCGATCGTGATGTCTCTATGCAGACTCGCCGGACCGAAGCTGGCGCTAAACGTGCCTTTTCTGGCGTGCTCGCCGTTGAACCAATCGATGAAGTCTTTGCCCGTCTTCTTCCGGAAGAAGTCGTTGATCTCGCTGGCGTTGCTGAACTCATGTTGGTTCGCCGCCGTTACGAACGCGGCGGTGAGATCGGCAGGCGGCGTCGTCGCTGGAGACGTTCCAGAGCCGGCTGTCGGCGTTGACGCGCCAGCCGCTTCCGCCGCACCAGCCGCTGTCGCGCCCGTGCCCTGTCCTTCGCCACCGGATTGCTTTTTCTGATCGACGATGGTCTGGGTGCCATCGGGATGGTCGGTGGTGACTTTGACGGGGCGGCCGAGGCGCACCGAGGCGGCCCCCGCCTGGGCCAGGTCCGAGCTATTGGCGGTATTGGCCGGCCGGTCGGGACTGGTCTGCCC
>JBKPCD010000199.1:0-3636 GCA_046727175.1 Acidobacteriota bacterium
GACCCCGGCGCGACTTACAAATTCGCGCGATACCGGACGGCCAATCCGACCGACTCGCCATGTCTGAAGATCAACCTTCGGCAGGATTACGTGAACCGCTGTACCGGTCGGGAATGTCGATGCGCTTCCAGCCGAAGAGCCGCGCGTCCACTGACCAGGCGCCGGGGCCGAGCAGAGCGAGGGACACACCGAGCGTCAGCAACATAATGTGAACCCAGGGATCGCCTGGCAGCGAGACGACGTGCCAGACCTTGAGGATCGCGACGAGCGTGCCGGCCACCGGCGTCCACAACCCCGCCAGCAGCAGACAACCGAGGATGATTTGAAAGAGAACGAGCGGAGCCGGCCCCAGAACGAGCTCACCCGATAGCGCGATGACCCCTCGGTAAATCAACGTAGTGCCGGCCACCAGACGCATGACCAGCAGCCCCGCGCCTGGCAGACCGTTGGCGAATGTCGAGAATAACCGCCGCAATGGACCCCTGACCGAGATTACGAGGTTTTGGATCTCGCCGAAAGCCCCGGAAGAGTCGGGGCGGTGACTCTTTCGAGTGAGACGAGGACTCGGGACTCGGGACTCGGGGCTCGGATTCGGGCTCGGACTCGAGGCTCGGACTCGGGACTGCGCCCTCCGAGACTCGGAACCCGAGACCCGGAACCCGAGAATCCGCTACAGCTCAATAATCCCGCGCTTGATCCCAATCATCGCGGCGTGCGTCCGGTCGCTCGCTCCCAATTTGGCCAGGATGTTCTTGACCCGACTCTTGACGGTCTCCTCGCTGATCGACAGCTGATCGGCAATCCGCTTGTTGGCACTCCCCGCGGCAATCAATCGCAGGACGTCAATCTCCGCCTTGGTCAGGGCATCGTCGGTCGCGTGCTCCGCAAGCTCGTGCGAGACCTCCGGGGACATCGTCTTTTTTCCGGCATGAACGGCCCGAATCGTCTCGATGAGCTCCTTGTGCACCATGTTTTTCAGCAGATACGCGCGGGCGCCGGCCTGGAGGGCGCGCAGCGCCTGGACGTCGCCGGCGTAGGTGGTGAGGACGATGATGCGCGCGTCGGGGAACTCGCCGCGAATCGCGATGATCGCGTCGAGCCCGTTCATTTCGGGCATCTGCAGGTCCATCAGCGTGATGTCCGGGTGATGTGCACGGAACTCCTGGATGGCTTCGCGGCCGTTCGAGCTTTCCGCGACCAGCTGCATGTCCGGTTCACCAGACACGAGGGCCGCGATCCCGTCACGCAGCAGGGGATGATCGTCGACGGTGAGTATCCGAATGGGCGTCGCGCTCACGAGACCGTATCCGTTCTCTTCGCGAAGAGCGACCAGAAGCGGCCTCTGGCGCGGGGCGCGGCATACGCCGCGGCGGCGGGAATCTTCAGATTCACTTCGGTTCCGAGTCCGACTTCGCTCCACAGGTCCAGGTGACCGCCGATGAGCTGGGCGCGCTCGCGCATGCCCGGGAGTCCGAAATGTCCGGGCCGCGCGTTCTCGAGCACTCTCGGGTCGATCCCTTTGCCGTCGTCGCGTACTCGTACTTCAAGCTGGCGGTCGTCGTAGCGCACTTCCACCTCGATGCGGCGCGCGTGGGCATGGCGAAACGCATTGCGCACCGCCTCGCCAGCGATCCGGTAGACGTCGTCGCGCAGGATCGGATGGAGATCGCGCGGAGTGCCCTCGATGGCGACATCGACGACAGTTGGAGGTTTGCCCGCGTCATGACCGTGAGCCTCCGTGAGCTCTCCGGCGAGCGTGCTGATGGCCGTGGCCAGATCTTTGGTGACGACCGCGGATCCGCGCAGGTTCTGGACGGCGTCGCGACCCTCGGTGATCGCCTGCGCTGCGTGGTCGATCGCGCGCTCGAACTGCTGCTTGGCTTCGACCGGCCGGTCCGGGAGCATGTTGGTCGCCGCCTGAAAGCGAAACAAGAGGCCGTGAAAGCTTTGCAGCAGCGTGTCGTGCAACTCGCGCGCGATGCGTGTGCGCTCGTTGACGCGTTCTTGCAGACGGGACTCGTAGGCGTACGCGACCTGTCGAAGGCGATATCGGTACATTGCCCAGAGTAGTGCCAGTCCCACGATCAGGATCGCCGTGCGGAACCACGCGGTCTGGTAGTACGCGGCCGCGATCGAGAACTCCAGTGAGTCCCCGTTCTCGTTCCACACGCCGCTGTTGTTGCTTGCGGTGACGCGGAAGCGATAGTTACGCGGTGGTAGATTGTTGTAGTAGGCCTGCCGGCGCGTGCCGACGTCCTGCCAGTCGCTATCCCAGCCTTCCAACTTGATGCGAAACCGATTCTTTTCTGGCGCGACGAGGCTGAGCGCGGTGTAATCGATCTGCAGATCGCGTACGAGCGGCGGCAGCCCGACCCGTCCATTGGCGCGCTGATCGGGATCGTACGACTTTCGGTCGGCGGTGATCTGCTCGATGTGCACCGGAGGCGGAAGTGTGTTGGAAAGAAGGTAGCGAGGATCGACGACCCTGACGCCATCGTCGCCAATGAACCACAGTCTTCCGTCCGAGCCCTTGGCGACGGGCGGACTGAACCCGCCGGCAAGGGGACGGCTTCGTACTCCGTCGGAACCGTCGAAAACCATTGCCTGAATCGTTCGTGTCACATCATTGCGCAGGTCCACTGCGGCGGTCCAGGCGTCCAGCTCGGTGCGTGGAATGCGGATCAGGCCGCAGGACATCTCAAGCCACAACGAATGCGCGTCGTCTTCGATCGCCCAATGAACGGCGTCGCACGGCAGTCCATTCTTGCTCGTCAGGTTGGAGAAGCGGCCGTTTCTCAGGCGGCTCAGGCCACCTTCGGTCGCCGTCCAGAGCGTCCCGGCGCGATCGACGAGGAAATTGTTGACTCGCCCGGCGCCCAAACCGTCCGCGGCAGCGTACGATCGGCGCGGCGCGCTGTTTACGAGATAGGCGACGCCGCTCTCGTAAAATCCAACCCATAAGCCGCCTTGCAACGGATCCGCTGCGAGCGCATACGCGAAGTCCTTCCGCCCCAACGCACTCCACGGAACCTGTTCGACGGCATCGTCGCGAGACACACGAAACAGGCCGTCGTTCTGAATGGCGATCCAGACATTCCCCGCGGCGTCTTCGGCCATCGAGTGGACCGCGCTGCCGCCAGGAAGGCCCTTCAGCGGGACGAATCGGTCGTGCGCGAGGTAGCCAGTTGCGTCAATCGTAGAAACCCAGATTCGGCCGCGACGGTCCTGAAAGAGCGAGTGCGGAGTATTCCCATTGAGCTTCCCGTCCTGCTTGCCGCTACCGGTATGGGGAACGGAAATCTGTCCCTGGTTCCACCGATTCAAGCCACCGGGCGTGCCAAAGAGAAGGCTCCCATCACTCGTTGCCAGAACAGACCAGACGCTCCCACTGGACAAACCCTGCTTCAGGGACAACGTCGGGACAGCAACGTCGCGAAACCGATCCAGGCCGTCCAGGGTCACAACCCAGATGCTGCCTTCACGGTCCTCGAAGAGAACGTAGACCGAGTCGCCTGAGAGGCCGTCCGCGAGCGTAAACACGTCTGCCCTACCGTGGTGAACGTGCACGAGACCCTGGCTCGACGTTCCAATCCACAAACTGCCATCACGATCGCGGAGCAGGCGCTTCGTAACGAA
>JBKPCD010000200.1:0-45389 GCA_046727175.1 Acidobacteriota bacterium
GGTGTCGGCACAGGAGGCTCGGTTTCCGGCGCTCGCCCCGGTGGGGCGCGTTATTTACACCGCGCCCGCCCGGCGGGGCTTGAAAGCCCCGCCCTACAAGTCCAAATTCCGAATCCCGAACCCCGAACCCCGAATCCTGGATCCCGAACCCCGAGTGCCGGCAAGTAAGCGAGCTACCGAGCGACCGAAGTACCGAGCCACCGGCTACCGGTTTCATGCAGATTCAACACACGTTAGACGGTCAAGTTGCGCTCATCACCGGCGCCGACAGAGGTATCGGCAAAGGCATCGCGCTCGCACTCGCGCGCGCGCGGTGCCGGGTCGCCGTCAATTACCAGTCCACACCTGATCTCGCCGACTCCGTCGTGCGCGAGCTGAGAGCGCTCGGCGTCGATGGGATGTCAGTGCGTGGAGACGTCCGGCGCGCGCCGGAAGTCGTCGACATGGTGGCCGAAGTCGTCCGCCGGTTTGGCGCGCTGAACGTCATGGTCAACAACGCCGGCGTGCAGACGTGGACGCCGCTCCTCGACGTCACCGAGGAGCAGTGGGATCTCGTGCTCGACACGAACCTGAAAGGATGCTTCCTCTGCACGCAGGCGGCCGCACGGCACATGAAACACACCGGTGGCGGCTCCATTGTCAACATCGGATCGGGCTGCAACAAGATCGCGTTCCGCAATCTCGTGGCGTACACCGCGAGCAAGGGCGGGATCGAGATGTTCACGAAGGTCGCCGCATTGGAGCTTGGGGGGTACGGGATTCGTGTGAACTGCGTAGCGCCGGGCGCCATCGAAGTCGAGCGCACGCGGCTCGAGAGCCCCGATTACGCAGCGACGTGGGGATCGGTCACGCCGCTCGGTCGCGTCGGCACCCCCCAGGACGTCGGCGACGCTGTCGTCTTCCTCGCGAGTCCGTCGGCGTCGTTCATCAGCGGGCAGACGATCTGGGTGGACGGCGGCCTGTTCACTCAGCCCGTGTGGCCGTACGCACAGAGGTAGGCTCTGGGCTCTAGACGTTAGGCGAGTAAACGCTTCAGCCCAAAGCCCAAAGCCCCAAAGCCTTCAGTCGTCTCGGCGTCAGTTCGGCGACCGCAGCTTGAACCGTTGAATCTTGCCCGTCGCGGTCTTCGGCAGCTCTGATATGAACGCAATCTGACGCGGACACTTGTAGTGCGCGAGCCGGGTTCGCGCGAACGCCTGGAGCTCGGCGGCCATCTCTTCTCCGCTATTCGTCCCCTCGCGCAGGACGACGAACGCTCGTGCGGTGACGATGCCATTGGCGGCTGTGCTGGGAACGACGGCGCACTCGAGTACCGCGTCGTGCGCCATCAATGCGGCTTCGACTTCATAGGGCGCGAGCCATTCACCTGAGACCTTGAACATGTCGTCCGCTCGACCCGCATACCAGTAGTAGCCGTCGTCATCGACGCGGTACTTGTCGCCCGACGCGAACCAGTCTCCGCGCATCCGCTTCTGCGTCTCCTCACGTCGGTTCCAGTACAGGATCGATGCGCTCGGCCCTTTGACCATCAAGTCCCCGATCTCGTTCGTGCCGACCGTCTGGCCGGCGCCGTCGACGATCTTCACTTCGTAGCCCGGGACCACGACGCCCGAGCTGCCTGGTTTGACGCGGCCCGGCGGCGACGCGATGTACATGTTGAGGAGCTCGGTCGACCCAAGGCCGTCGAGAATCTCTTTTCCGAACCGCGCATTCCATGCGTGGTACAGGTCGGCGGAGAGCGGCTCGCCGGCAGAGACGCAGAACCGCAACGACGAAAGATCGCTGCAGGCCACCGCGTCAGCGCATTTCAACATCGACGCGTACAGCGTCGGCACGCCGAAGAACATCGTCGGCTGCTTCCGCCGGATCGTCGCATACACGTTCTCTGGCCGTGCGCGATCCGGCAGCAGGATCGTGGTCGCCCCGACCCAGAACGGAAAGAGCATCGCGCAGCCGAGCCCGTACGCGTGGAAGAGTTTTGCCGCCGAGAACACCCGGTCGGATGCCTGCATTCCCAGCACGCCCTCGGCGAAGAGTCGACAACACCACGGCGCGTCCTGGTGCAGGTGCACGACCCCCTTCGGCTCGCCTGTGCTGCCCGACGTCCACAACCAGAATGCGGGCTCGTCCTTGTGCGTGTCGGCGTACGCCAGATTCGCAGGGACCTCCTGGATCCAGTTCTGAAATGTCCGAATGCGTCCCTCGCTCTCGACTCGATTGGTGAGGACGATGGCGCGCAGTTCCGGAAAGTCGTCAGGACCGATCTCCGTTCGCGCGAAGATCTCGTTCGTCGTGATGAGTACCGGAGCCCGCGTCTCGCGCAGGAAGTATCTGTATTCTGTCGCACCCACGAACGTGCTCGAGGGAACAGCAATGCCGCCGATCGCAATCGTCCCGAAAAACGCGGCGATGAATTCCGGAGAATCCGGAAGACAGATGAGGACGCGGTGCTCGCGCTGGACGCCCGCTACGATCAGCGCGTTGCCGACCCGGTGCGTGAGCCCGGCGATCCGCGCGTAGCTCCAGACGTCATCCAGCGTTTCGATCGCGGGTTTGTCTGCGTCGCCGCCGGACAACCGCGCATCGATCAGCGCGCGCGTGAGGTTGAATCGAACGCTCATGAGCGGATGATTGTAAGCCGTTATTCGCGGAGGAATGATGGTTCGAACGGACTGCTGTGCTCAACGGCGCAGCGCGAGCAAACACTCGATCAGCTTCTCATCGGCAAAGGCTTTTTCCGCTGCGCCGACGTGGGTTACCGCAGGATACTCCTCGTACACGACATCAGCTCCGGCCGCCTTCAACGCAGGAACCAGACGCCGAGACTGCTCGACCGGCACTGTTTCGTCTGCATCGCCGTGGAAGATCCGGATCGGCAGATTTCTGATCCTTGCGGCAAGATCGGCAAATAGATCCGCTGCCCTGACCAATGGGTTCGCCTGGCGATCGGCTTCCTTGTCTGGAGCGGAATACGTCTTCACGTCGGACGTATCGATCCGCCCGCGACGGCGACGATGGCGGCGAATCGATTGGACCATCGGTGGCTATTCGGTTCCAGCGCCAGCAGTCCCAGCGCGAAGGCGAACGCGACCTCAGGTAGTCCTCCCGGGCTCCCGGGGTTCTGCGTTGCGCATGCGGATCATTGAAAACTGCAAACTGGACGCGACCACCGCGTCGCGCAGCGGCCATAGATTCGGAACGATACGCACCTCGACCCCGCGCCGCAGGAACTCGGACATGAGATCATCGACGATTTCGACCCCCAGCGGCGTCACCGGTACGCGGCTGACGAAGTAGCCGGCGCACTCGTCGATACACTCGAACGTTTCCGGCGGCATTCGGTAGCAATACAACCGGCAGGACCGCAACCGCTCGACCCACTCGCGTTCCACGGCGATGACTGCGGTACTCGACGCCAGAAACCGCTCGACATCCGCGTCGGTGGTCTCGCGGCCCGCGTAGTAGGTGACGCGAGGGCACTCGCGGGGGAGAAGGTAATTGCGCAAATGTTCTTCATCGATAGCCCATACGACAGGGCTTCCTGCGCGTGTCGCTGCGCGGGGTACGAACTGTTCGATGCCGCCGTCCTCGCTCACGTGGAACAGCATGTCTCGATCCGCCGCGACTTAACAACCACGTAGTCCGAATACTCCTTTCGCATACTAGTGGGTATTTCCCAGAAGTCTGACGGTGGATAGAGGACGCTCAGAGAGAATAATCGTTTCATGGCCAACGCGTCCCTCCGGGTTGGATTAATCGGCTACGGCTACGCCGGCAGGACGTTTCATGCGCCGTTGATTTGCGCCACGCCCGGCCTGGCGCTCGTGGCGGTCGGATCACGCGACACGGTAAAGGTCCGCCGTGACCTTCCCGATGTGGCCGTGATGTCGGCCGACGATGTCGTACACGCAACAGACGTCGAGGTCGTCGTCATTGCGACACCCAACCACACCCACGCGCCGTTGGCAGTCGCGGCGCTGCGAGCGGGCAAACACACCGTCGTCGACAAGCCATTCGCGGTTACGCTCGACGAGGCGCGAGCCATAGTCCGGGTGGCCGACGACCAGCGCCGAATCGTGACGGTGTTCCAGAATCGCCGCTGGGACAGCGATTTCCTCGGCGTCAGAGCGCTGATCGCGTCGCGTGTGCTCGGCGAAGTGACTCAGTTCGAGTCTCACATCGATCGCTATCGGCCTGAAGTTCGTTCGCGCTGGCGCGAAGAGCCCGGGCCGGGTGCTGGTCTCTGGTACGATCTCGGCCCTCACCTCGCCGATCAGGCGCTGCTGATCTTTGGTCTTCCATCTGCTGTTCTCGGAGTGCTGAGAATGCAGCGACACGGCGCGCGGACCGACGACTGGGCTCACGTGATCCTCGATTACGAGACCTGTCGTGTCATTCTTCACGCGTCGCTCCTTTCAGCGGCCCGTCTGCCTCGCTTCATCGTTCATGGTCCCGCCGGAAGCTGGGTCAAGTACGGCATCGACGTGCAGGAGCAGCAGCTCGTGGCGCGTCTCCGCCCTGGCGACGCAGGATGGGGAGAGGACGACGATCACGCGCTGCTGTTCGACAGTTCCGGCGTTGCTCGAGAGATGAAAGTGCCGCGTGGAGACTACTGCCAGTTCTATCTTCAGTTTCGGGACGCCGTCGCCGGCGCCGCTCCGAATCCCGTGCCACCGCCGCAGGCCATTGCAGTGATGGCGGTGGTCAAGACGGCGATCCAGTCGTCAACCGCCGGGCGAGCGTTACCATTGTCGCTGACCGATGATGAGCGCCGCGCATTCGAAGCGAACGTTGCCGGTGGATCAGCGCGCTGACCCCTGCCTTGGAATTCGGCGTGGAAGCACTAGTTCCGCGGCACGCTCAATTCGATCGGCGGAACGGCGCGGCGGACGATGCGCGTATTGTAACGCTCCATGTACGCGCGGTACGCTTCTGTCCAGCGGCGCGGTGATGGATACTGCTTCATGCCGTGGAACGGCAGCGGCGCCAGTTCATCCGGGCTCGCTGAGTTGATGTCCATTTCCTTGCTGAAGCCGTCCGCGTAGAGCAGGAACGTTCGTGTCCATCCGGTTGGCAGCGTCGGCAACGCGGACGCGTCGAACGACAACGAAATCTCGTCTCCCGGGCGCGACACGACGAACATGTCGTCGGCTCGCGCGAGGAGCGCACGCACGTCTCCTTCTCGCGTGTAATCGCCCGGCATCAGCTTCCACGGCGACAGCGACGACACTCGATCGTACGCGTAGCCGAACGGCTGGCGTCCGTCGGGTGACTGCTCCGCCGAAAATCCGCGCCAATGGAGGTCGGCAACGATGGGATCGAGCCGCGTGAGGCTGACGTCAGCCCGATCGTCGGAATCGGCCACCAGGACCTGATCCCAATACACCTTCATCGTCGTCACGAGGCGGACGACGGTCGTATCAGGCGGCACTCGATCGGTCAGGTCGACGGTGACGGTTTGGGGCCGACCCGCCGGGAACCCGATATCCTCGATCACGGTGCGCCAGTTTCCACTCGAATCCTTGACCTGCAGCGACGGCGGCTTCATCCGCAATCCCGATTGATGTGCCGCGACGTTGTCGCCGGAGAACGCGTAGTCGGTCCAACCCGTCATCAGCAGCACGCGTCGGCTGCTCGAGGACGGCAGGGTAAGCGTCAGCGTGTGCTCGGCCGCGTAGCCGCGAATTCGCTCCGATGCGAAGTCGTCCGGATGGCGTCGATCGAGACGAGCCACGAGATCGAGGACGTCGTGACCGTGTTCATCGACGGCAGCGATCGGTGGACGGGCGCTGCGAGTCCTGAACAGCCGAAACGGTTCCGGCGGCTCTCGCAGGCCTGCGTTCGGATAGATGGACACGGTCTGCGGATGCGCCACGGCGACGAGTTGCACGCGATCGAGGAACACCGCTTCTTCGAGCTCGTTGGTGACGCGGAGCTCGTAGCGGCCGTCTCGCGGCCTCAGTTGATGTGCATCGATGCGGACGTACTCCTCTGGTTGCGGCTCGTTGCGTACACCTGGCGCGACCCAGTACCCCATCTCGCCGCCACCAAGAAAATCGGTGACGAACTCGAAGCGCTCGCCATTCCAGGTGTAGAGGTAAGGACAAGATGATGGCTTGCGATCGAGCTCTTCGACCCTGACGAGACCCGTCAGCGCATCACCCGACTGCCGGCCGGCCGTGGTCTCCGCCTGCAGGATGCCAGACGGCCAGAGGACGCGAACGATATCCGCGCCGGGCCGAACGCCGACGCCAAACACGATGTCCGCAGGCGCCACGGCCGGCGTCGTCGAGTACGTCTCGGCACGCTGGCGCAGACTTCCCGCTCGCATCTCGATCTTCGTGCCGACCGCGCTCCGGTTGCTGACGCGTGCCGCAAGCTGCACGCGCAACGAGCGCGAACGGTTGCCGCCGTCATTGCGCCAGATTGCGAGGCCGCCCTTCGTGCGTACGACCGCATCGAGATCGCCATCGCCGTCGAGATCGCCGGTGACGAGCGATCCCGCGTTACCGGTCGGAACGGCCATCGGCGCAGCAATCGCGTGCGCGGTGACGTCCGTCCAATGGTCGCCGACATGACGGATGACACGCGGACCTTGAACGGTCAGCAGCAACAGATCGAGCAGCCCATCGTTGTCGTAGTCGACGAGCTGCCCCGCAATCGCTCCCGCCGACGCATCGGGCGCCGTCTGGACGACGAAGTGGCCTTTGCCGTCGCTCTGCGCGAAGAGTCCCGGGGCATCACGTCGACCGAAGAAGAGATCTGAGTACCCGTCCTTATTGATGTCGCCAATGGCAACCATCGATATCGCGTCCGCTCTGAGATCGACCTCGGCCGCGACGTCTCGAAACGATCCGTCACGAAGATTGCGATAGAGGAACGGGTTACCAGCCGGTGGAACGAGCAATAGATCGATGTCGCGACGATTGTCGTAATCAGTTGGAACGACGGCGAGCAGCGGCTGTGAAAGGCCCAGGCGAGCCGCCGCAGTGACGTCGGTGAAACGCCCGTTGCCGTCGTTCCTCAGGAGTTGCGTTGCCGCAGTGCCATCGCCGCTCGACGATGCAACGAAGATGTCCAGATCTCCATCGTGATCCGCGTCGAGCCACGCCGCCGTGCGGGGAGTGCCTGAAAGCGGCGGGATTTCGGCAGCGCGGGTAACGTCCTGAAAGGTCAGGTTGGCATCCTGGTGGAGCAGCGAGAGGCCACGATCCTGCAAGACGAGCAGATCGACGCGACCGTCGTTGTCGTAGTCGCCGGCGATGACGGCCCTCGCTTGAACGGGTTGCGTGCCGAACAGCGCGCTGGTGACGTCGGTGAACCGGGTGACGTCGTTCCGGTACACGTGCAGCGTGGAGTTGGCCGTGTCGGCGAGATCGAGATCGCCATCGTTTTCCAGATCGAACAACGTGAGGCCTGTCGTCGCAGAATCAGATCCTGCGGCACGAGCGCTGGCAGGCAGAAGAGCGCTCGCATCACTGAACGCGACGTCAGGAGTCCGCGCGTCGACAAGTTCCGGTTCCGCGCCGGTCGAGGCGATCGCTTCGGCGTAGCGTCCCTGCTCGAGGTAGTTGCGAGAGAACGTCACCGCGTAGTTGCTCTCTCGCAGTTTCTGAAACCGCTCCATCGCGGTTCGACCTTCCTCCGCGGATCCGGCGCGGATGAGCGCCGTCGCCAGACCGTACGCCGCAGTCGCGTTATACGGCTCGGCACCTACCGCCGACCGGAAGGTCTCGACGGCTTCCTTGTACTTCCGCTGCTCCAGGTAAATCTGACCGAGGTTGACCGATGTACCGACGTCGCCCGGATCCAGCTGTCGAACGCGCTCGAACGCCGCAACCGCATCGTCCGTCCGATCCGCCGCGCGTGCGATGAGCCCCAGCATGTAATCAGGCTGCGGGCGATCCCGAAGCCCCTCGCGCGCGCGCTCGATTTCCTTCCGCGCTCCGTCGGGATCGCCGCCGTAGAACAGCGAGATTCCGAGGTTCAGTCGCGCCATCGCGAGGTTGGGGTCTGCGGCAAGCGCTCGGCGGAATGCCGCAGTTGCACCAGGAAAATCGAACTGCTCGAGCAGGGCGACGCCCAGATTGTTCGCGCGGTATGCGTCTTCGCTGACCGGCTGATTTTGGGCCGTGGCCTGAGAGGCCGGCGGGATGGGGCGCAGAAGAAATCCCACGGTCGCCGCCACCGAAACGACGAGCACGGTGGATCGCAGCGCGATCATCGGCCGCTCGAGGAGGCGGGTGACTTGACGGGCGCTTTGGCGGCGGCCAGCGGCGCCCGCTGCACGATCCCCTTGCCTTCTTCGATCGTGAGCGACTGGTTCGCTTCCGTACCGGCGATCGTCTCGACGTGACCGTCGGTCCATTTCACCTCGATCTTCGAGACACGATCCGCTGAACCGAGGCCGAACGTCAATGGCAATTCGTTCTGCGAGCAATAGCTCGATCCTGTCTTCACCATCGACCACGGCGAGGCGCCCGAGGCAACCGTGACCCGCACGGCCGCGCCGATAGCATCGCGATTCGATTTGGTCCCGACAAGACGGATCCGCAGCCGATGATTGCGCTCACCGCCGTCGTTCTGTAACAACCGCGCCGGCCCGCCGTTCGTCGACTCGATCAGATCGAGGTCGCCGTCGCCGTCGAAGTCGCCGTACGCGGCGCCGCGGGCGACGACAGGCTGCTGCAGCGCGGCGCCGGACTTGGCAGTGACCTGCTCGAATTGACGCGATCCGAGGTTTCTGAAGAGATGCGCGGGCTGGCGATACGTGACCCGCTGCTGGACGTTGTTGATGTCGTCCGCAACGTGGCCGTTGGCGGCGAAGATGTCCAGCAGCCCGTCCAGATCGTAGTCGAAAAAGAAGCAGGCGAAGGTCAGGGTGAGCAGCGACGCGCGGCCGATCGCAGATTTCGGAGCTTCGTCGATGAACAGCCCGTTCCCCTCGTTGTTGTAGAGCGCCATCATCTCGTTCGAGAAGTTCCCGATGACGAGGCTCTGGTGTCCCGAGCGATCGTAATCCGCCGCGTCCACGCCCATGCCGGCGCGGGCGACGCCCGCCTCATTGAACGCAATCCCTGCGGAGACTGCGACATCCACGAACGTTCCATTGCGGCGGTTTTCATACAAGCGGTTCGGCTGCGTGTCGTTGGCGACGAACAGATCGATCCATCCGTCGTTGTTGTAGTCGATGAGCGCGATGCCGAGCGCCTTCGACGTCTCGTCGAACAGACCGGCGTGTTTCGTCACGTCCTCGAATGTGCCCTGGCCGCGATTGCGGTAGAGCACCGAGCTCGCGCCCTTGTACGACTCGGGCGTGCAGTACGACTTCGTCTTGCCATCGAGGGTGCAGAAGAGATCCTTCTCGATCGTCCAGTCGACGTACCTGGCGACGAAGAGATCGAGCAAGCCGTCTCGATCGAAGTCCACCCACGCGGCGCTCGTCGAGAACCCAGAACCGCCGACGCCTGCCGCGTCGGTCACGTCCGTGAACCGCAGCCCTCCCATGTTCTTGAACAGTCGATTGCGTCCCAGCGCCGTGATGTAGATGTCGACCCGGCCGTCGTTGTCGTAGTCCGCTGCGGCCACCCCGAATCCGTACATCGGAATCGCGAGGCCGGCGCGCTCCGTGACGTCGGTAAACGTGCCGTCGTGGTTGTTGCGATACAGCGCCATTACCGAGCGATGGGCCGGACGTCCGGGCCACGTCATCGAGTTCACGAACAGCACGTCCTGCCATCCGTCTCCGTCGGCATCGAGGAACGCGCACCCGGATCCCATCGTCTCGGGCAGGTACTTCTTGCCGAACGCGCCGTTCTCGTGCGTAAAACGAACACCTGACGCCTTCGTGACGTCGGTAAAGATTGGAAGCGCGGACTCCGCCACGATGCCGTCGTACGCGAAAATGCCCAGGACCAGCGCGAGAAGACTCGTGGCGGGTCGTCGATTCATGGATTGTCGGTAGTCCGTCGTTTGTAGGCTGCGGGAGTGTTCACCGGCTGCTGCAACGCCGCCGACCGGTGCTCGTGAATGGATTGCCGTTCGTTGTTGTCGTCCGGATGCAGTTGGCGATATGGGCCGGTGATCGATTGAGAAGACTCGTCGGCCTTGAAGCGTCGATAGAGTGTCTCCTCACGCGCCGCGAGCTCTGGCTGACCGAGACCGCGATAGCACAACATCAGATTGTAGTGCGCCTGCAGATCCTCGGCATCGATCGCCAGCACGCGCTTGAACGCGTCGACCGCGGGCGCGTATTGACGCTGCAGGAACAGGACGCGACCGAGCTGGTTGAGAACGACACGGTCTCGCGGGTACTTCGATGATGCCTTGCGGAGATGTTCCAGAGCCTCGTCATAGCGACCGAGGCTCTTGAGCGCAGTGCCGAGGAAGAAGTGCGTCTTGGCGAGCTCGGGATCGATCTCCAGAGCCTTTCGCAGCATCGTTTCGGCGCCCGCCATGTTCCCTTCCTGCACACGCGCGCGCGCGACATTGACCCAGCCATCCGCGTAACCGGGTTCCATCTCGGTCACTTTGAGGAACGCCGCTTCGGCTCCCTTCAGATCGCCCTGCAACAGCAGACCGATGCCGTAGTCGTTCCACCGCTCGCGGACGGACTTATCGAGATAGGCCGGAGACTCCATGGGTGCCCCGCGATCGACGACGCGAAGTGTGGCTTCGGAATGCGCCATCACCGTCGTTGGGATGTCAGGGATCCGCTTCATTCCGCCGGAAACGCCTGATGTATCTCCCGTAAACACCCACTTCCCATCGTCATGCCCCGGCGCGATCGAGTACGTCGCCTGCAGCGGGTCGCGGACGCCGGCGAACGCCCACTGCGTGTTCCACCACGCGAACTTGCGATAGTTCACCTTCGCCCGCAACGTGATGGTGTTCCCCGCGTCTTCGGGAATCTGAAGACGATAGTGGATGGTGTCGGCGGCGCCCGGCGGGATCAACCGCACGTAAGCGACCGAGCGTGCCGCCCAGGCGTTCCGCTTGTTGATTGGATTGCCGTGTTCGTCGATGAGCAGGCTGCGATAGAAGTGTGCGCCGGTTTCCACGCGCCCGCGTCCGCCGTCTTCGACCGATCCACTGTGAAAGATCGTTCGTCCGCGATCGTCGGTGGCCTCGAGCTCCACCCACACGTCGAACGCGTCGACGGTTCCACCCGGGAAGAAGTGTCCGACCTTTCGCGTACGGACGACCACTTCGATCCGTGCCGACTCGCCACGGCGAACGACCGCATCGACCTTGCCGAGCGGTCCGATGACCTGCGCCGGCGGAGCGATGAATGCTTGCCGGGCGCCGAAGTCGAGCGACTCCTCGCCGACCGCGAACGTGCTCGCGGTTGCCGGATCCGCACTCTGCACGACCTGACGCGCCGCAGGTGTTGTCTCACCGCCTCGAACCAGACCGAACACGTCCACCGAGATCTGACCGTCCTGGAGGAACTGCTGTGTGACGCGCAGCTGTTCCGCGTCACCGTTCACGTAGGGGAGCGCTGTGTTCGCGGCAGGGAAACGATGTGAGCGAATCAGCCCGTTCTTGGCCGCCGGATCGTTCGAGGCCACGCGCGGCATGTGGCACTCGGCGCATTTCTGCGGCTTCGGCGGGTAGTAGAACGACCGCGCCCCTTCCCCGGATACGCCCGACGCCTGCCAGTTGTCGTACTCGTTGAACCCGCGGAACCAGCGATACCCGTTCACCGGCACGTCGAGGTGAACCTTGTGACAGCTCGAGCAGAACTCCGGCGTCTGCTCGCGATGGAACGGCTTCAGGAACGTTCGCCGATGCGGCTCGGGATCGAGGAAGAGGAGACGATCGTGGGCGAATTGCAGGAACCGATTGTCGCTGGCCGCGAGGTCGTGCAGGGGCGGATACTCGATGACGAAGTCTCCCTGTCCCATCGTGCTGCTCACGTGCGAGATCGAATGGCACGAGGTGCACGACAGGCCTGCCTGCGCTTCGGGAGTGTCGATTTGCTCCTTGATCGGCTTCTCGAAACGGCCGTTGAAAAAGACGGCGTGGTCGTGGCAGCCGGCGCACCACTTCGAAGGAGTGGTGCCGACGACGTCCTGCATGTACTCGATGGACTTGCGGTACCACTGGTTGTTGAACGACGAGAAATGATGCGCCGATGATTTCCACTGCTCGTAGATCTCGGTGTGGCAGCGCCCGCACACCGCGCTGGTCATGAAGAAGTTCGACGGAATTGTTCTGCCGACGTTCGTGTTTGCCGAGGAGGGAAAGAAGGGACTCTGCTTGCCGGCGCCTTCCTGGTCCATGTTCAGTGGAGGCGGATTGGGATTCGAGATCACGAGCGCGTTCCGCTCGGCGACCCGCTGACGGACGACAATCGCCGATGACCAGCCGATCGCGCCAATCAGAGCAAGCGCGAGGAACGCATGCTGCGGGCGCAGCCGGATCACACCACGACGGAGACCTGTGGCGACAAAGACAACCAGCGCAACGGCCGCGCCTGCCGTTGCCACGATGATGTGCGACTTCAGGAGCCAGGAGTATTGCGTCGTCGCGCCGGTTATCGCGAGCGCAACTCCGAGGGCGGCGCCGGGAACGAACAGTGTGGCCGCCGCAAGTACCGGGGTGGGAATCGCGGCCGGCAGCGGCGTGCGCGTTCGCCGCACCAGCCACACGATGCCTAGCGCCAGCAGCGCGGCGCCGCCCACGACGTGCAGGGCGACGTTGGTGAAATAAAAAAGGGAAGGCGTCGCGAACGTGGCGAGGTATGCGCTGTTCAGCAGGAGCAGCGCGCCTCCGATCGCAAGGAGTTTCGAAAGGCGATCCATCGCTCTTACTTAAGGTTAGCGATGGTACACCAACGGGAATGTCGCTTCCCTAATCTCTTTGCACTACAAGTCCCTCGAGCGTGCAGGCTCACTGTTTTGAACGGTGAAGCTTCGCTCGACCACCCCAAGCGATCGATTTCGGCGAGGCACGCGCAAAGCCTCAAGCCATGAGCCTGAAGCCTGGTCCGCCGCCTAGCGAGTCTGTCGGAGCCCAGACAATCGGCTGGCAGCGACCAGCCTGGCAAACATCGACAGTGCAAACCGCGTGAAGAATCGTGATTTTCCGATGGGCAACGCTCTTGCCCTGGTGACATCGGCTCGACTCGGTGAAGGGACCGCCATGCGGCCCCGAAGACGGCCACACGGCCAAACGGCCCTGCGGCCGCTGTCTGACCGGAGGCAGATGGCGCCGGGTCGAGCCCCTCCCCCGAGGCCCGCCTCCTTTTGCCTTAGCCTGTGCCATCCAACTTTTTCGTGCGTCCCTTCGCGGCGTTCGTGGAGGTCGCCGTCTGCGCGTGACAGTGAAGCCACGTCAGTCATTCCCAGACGCAAGCGGCCCCCGTATCGTGAAGAACGCGATGAGTCCACTGGAGCTCATGATTGCCGCAGCAATCCACATTGCGCGCCTGAACCCTTCCGAGAACGCCTCCCCGGCGACCTGGTGAATTCCGGAAACGCCGGCTGCCAGCGGAAGTATCGAGACGGCCAGCAGCTGCGCGAGCCGCGTGACCGCGTTGCTCACACCTGATGCCAGCCCCGCATGCTCGTCGTCGAGCGCCGCCATTGCCGTGGCGGTGAGCGGTGCGACGGTGAATCCCATCCCGAGCCCAAAGACGAGAATCGCCGGGAGAACAGACCTGACATATGTAGCATGCACGTCGACACGCGACAGCAAGGCAATGCCAGCAGCGGCAATCAACGGACCGGCTGTCAACGGCAGTCTAGGACCGAGATGCGCAGCGACGCGACCCGCCGTTGGAGAGAGCGCCAGGAGCATCAAGGTGACGGGCGCCAGCGACGCGCCTGCTCCAAGGGCCGAGTAGTGGGCGACGCGCTGGAGCTGCAGCATCAGGAGAAACATCACGCCGCCGAGGGCGAAGTAGATCGGTACGGTTGCGGCCGTGACCGCGGCAAAGCGGCGACGCCGGAAAAGCGCGAGCGGAAGCATCGGATCGCCTGCGTCCTGTTCGATGATCGCGGACGCGACGATCGCTCCGACGCCGAGGATCGCGGACGCGAGAACGCCGGTGTGAGTCCAGCCGATCGCCGGCCCTTCGATGAGCGCGAAGACGATGCCGCTCAGGCCAAGGGTGATGGCGATTGCTCCGGGAACATCGAGATGACGGGCGACCGTGTGCTTCGACTCCGGCACCCATCGGAGCGCGATCGCGATCGTCGCGAACGCGAGCAGCGGATTGATGAGGAAGACGAGCCGCCACGAAATCCTGTCGACGAACCATCCCCCCAGGAGCGGCCCGAGGATCGTCGAGAGACTGGAGAACCCCGACCAGGCGCCGATCGCCTGACCTCGATCCGCGGACTCGAAGGCTCCCTGAACCATCGCGAGGCTCGCCGGCACGAGCAGCGCCCCGCCAACCCCTTGCAGCACGCGCGCACCGATCAGGACTCCGGCCGAGGGCGCAACGCCGCAGAGCACGGATGCCGAGGCGAACCAGATCACGCCGATTGAGAACACCCGTCGCCGTCCGAAGCGATCCGCTATCGATCCCCCCGGCAGGACGAGACCCGAGAGCGCCAGCAGGTAACCGTTGACGACCCACTGGAGACCAGCGAAGCCGGTATGCAGGTCGGATTCGATGCGCGGCAGTGCGACGTTCACGGCGGTGGCGTCCAGAAACGCCATGCCGGATCCGAGAATCGACGCCGCGAGCGCGAGCCGGCCCGACCGAGACCGGTATCCCAGCATCTCATTCCGGGGGACTTCGTCCCCCGAACCCCCTCGCGCCGTCGCTCGCGGCGGCCCCTTGGCCCCGCTCCGCTCCGGCGGCTCTTTCGCTGCGCTCGTTCGCTCAGCCCCATGATGGACAGTGGATCATGGCGTTCGCGAGAGACTGCTCCACAGCGCCGTCGCACACGTCCCAGTCACGTAAATCCAGAGGACCGAGAACACGCAGTGTATGACGGTGTTAAACGTATTGCCCCGCCAGAGGCGCGGCGAGTAGAAGCACCATTGCATCAGCATTCGCAAGGCCCAGAAAACCGTCAACCCGATCAGAATCGCCCGACTCAGGCGTGTCGGCTCCAGCAGTGCGTCACTGCACGTCAGCAACAGCACCGAGAACAGCGCCAGCGTGACCACGATGAAGAAATTGTGGGCCTGAAAAATCTGACGGTTCAGCAGCGACAGACGCGACATCTCCTCGCCCCAGTGAAAGCGAAATGGGACGACGACGTTCACGACCACGAGCGCTGCCATCAACACGCCGACCGCCCGGAGATGTATCAGAACGGCATGCGGCTCGATGCTCATGCATTCTTCTCGAGGACAAAGACGTGAACGAATGGCGTGATCGAGAACTCGCGATGGACCGCAAGCCCGGCGCGAGCGAAACCGCGCGTCCAGGTGCGGTGGGCATGGAAGTGCAGAAAGCCCGGACCGAACGCGGCGAAGTTCGCGGCATCGCGGAGGTGCTCGGCAACGACCACTCGTCCGCCCTCGGTCAGCGCCCGGCGTATCTCACCGAGCAGCGCACACCGCGCGTCATCGGTCCGAAGTTCGTGGGCCGAGAGCAGCAGCATGACGGCGTCGACCGTCTTGTCCATCACCGGAAGGTGACGGAAGTCGACGGGCTCGGAAGGTGTGGTTCCCTCGCACGATCTCCTCGCCCGCGCGATCGATGGCTCGGTCATCTCAGCGGGATCGAAGATGTCGAACGCGCGTCCGCACGTGCCGTCAAACACTCGCTGAAGGAGAGCCGTTGTCTCGTCGAAGCCCGCATGAATGTTGACCCAGGTGCGCGGCCGGAACCCGAGGGCGTCCGCGACCCATTCGACGTTCATCAGCGGCGAGCGGTCGTACACCATCCACGATGCCGCAAGCGAGCCAATCGTCCAGAGCGCAGCCAGCGCGGTCGTGGTCGAGACGATGAGAGTCGTCACAGCGCCGGTGCGGAACCACTCCGCGACGGCGGGTGTCACGACGATGAAGGTCACCGAGCAAACGTAGAACGGCCAGTTGAACCGGATGATCTGTCGAACACCGTGAAGCGACTTTCTCTCGGAGGTCGGTCGGGCGGGCTGGGACCCGCGCGTCACGGACGTTGCGCTGTGGTGTCGGAGCCGGGGTCTCAGCCGCGCCGGCCTTGCGGTGTGACGTGGGAACGCGATCATGCGACGGCCTCGTTCGGGGCGCCGGCCGGCCGTGTCTGCGATGACCTCTCAGGCGTCAGGGGATGACGCACGCCGCGCTCCCACCGATAATCGATATCGTTGACACGGAACGCCGCGGCAAGAATGGGCCTACAGTTCTGGAAGCTCTGCTGACCGAAGAAAGCAATCTGCTGCACGTCGACCGCGACAGGGACAGGCTTCCAGTTTCGACGCGTTGCGTGAATCGCGATGATCGCGTTGGATTCTTCCTCGTAATCGAACGTGAACGGCAACGGCCCCGCAAAGTAGCGGGCCTCTTGCCATGAGCAAAACGGCGATCCGGCTGGAAGTGCTGCGCTCGCCGGGTCGGCCTCCAGAGCCAGGTCGCCGACACCATCGCGACTCTCGACGTGCACGCGAATGCGATCCTGTGACGAATCGATCCCACCGCTGCACTGATGATAGTTGTAATGAGTGAGCAAGTTGCCTCCCATGACCATCCGCCACCGGTTCGCGTCGCTGCGAAGGATGCGCAGTCCCCGAAGCGATTTGCCTTCCGGCGTCCGGAACCTGACGAACACGCGATAGCCGGAAAGGAAGAAGTCCTGCCCACAGCGTTTCGGGAATCCCGCCGGTCGCAGCGACTCCGTTTGCACGAGCGCGACGGCGAGGAAGCCGTACCCTCGCAAGGTCTCCAGCTCCAATCCGGGAGGTAGCAGAGGCCGAAGCACGGCGGCCGGGACCGCGTAGGTCAGCGCAAGGCACTCGCGGAAATGTGCCTCGATCGCGAGTGGATGTCGTCGAAGCCACGCACGCAGCGACGACCGTCGCGTGGAACGAGCGGCAATCCACGCGAGCGAGAGAAACAGGAGGTTCGCTGGAATCAGACCTGCGGGCCAGAGCAACACGTGTCGAGCAAAGGCGAGCTCGATGATGTTCATCGACAACAGCGCAACCGTCTGTGTCGTCGCACAGAGCCGCGGCATCCATCCCGAGACGATCCACAGGGCGATGAAGACTTCGAGCCCGCCGACCACGGCAAGCACGCGCTCGCCGGCAACACCCTCGAAACCGGGGACCGCCTGAACGATGGCGAGATGCCTCGGCGAGCCGCCCAGCAGCTTGTTCCAGCCACCGTGGACGAGCCAGACGACAGCCACGAGCCAGGCGCAGATGTCGCCGACGATCCGTGATCGCAGTCGCATGACTGCGGCAAGTCGCTGCAGTTGGTCCATGAAACGCCTCACGATTTCGATTTACCGCCGAGCATCTTGACGACCTTGTCGCCCATGTTCAGGAGACGTATGAGCGCTGCGGTCGGCAGCTTGTTGATCTGTTCCGCCCACCTCGTCATCAACTCGAAGAACTCGAGCAGATCCGTCACCCGCTCGCGCGTGTAGGCATCAGCGGCGCCGGCACTTTTCGCCTGGGCCAGGGCCTCGCGCAGCATCGCGAGCGTCGGATCCGCCTCGCGTTTCTTCCGCTCGGCGACAATGATGCGGAACATCTCCCAGACGTCCCTCAGGGTCTCGAAGTGGTCGCGGCGGTCACCCAGCACGTGGACGACGCGGACGATTCCCCAGCCCTGCAGCTCGCGCAGGCTCGTGCTGACGTTCGACCGCGCGATGTCGAGGGTCGAGGCAATCTCTTCCGCATGGAGCGGACGCGACGAAACGAACAGCAACGCGTGAATCTGCGCCACCGTGCGGTTGATGCCCCATTTCGTGCCCATTTCGCCCCAGTGGAGGACGAACCGCTGCTGCAATGAACTAAGTTTCATGTAATTTTAGAAGTTTCTGTCTAAACAGAAATATACAAAATCCAAGAACTCGTGTCAAATCGGGACGCGTTCGGGCCGACCTCGCTATGGCAGGGGCATGCTATGCTCCGACCACTACTGCGACGGAGCGTTGCGTGGTGCCGATCCTTGTCGCCGTCTGGTTGCTCGCCATCGTGCTCGTCGACTGGGTCGCCGTCGATGCGGCGCGGCGCGGACGCAACTGGCTGGCGTGGGCGCTGCTCGTCGCGTTCACGGGCCTGGTCGGAGCGATTGCGTGGCTCGTCATGCGGCGACGCGCCCCCATCGTCGAGGAGCCTGGCGCGGTTCGGTCTGTCGCGCTGAGGCTGATCGGCGTGCCGCTCGTCTTCATCAGTGTGGCGGTGACGACGTTCGTCGTGACCTTCCTGGTGCAGGTCGCGCGCGTCGAGGGTCGAGCCATGGCGCCGACGATCGAAGACCAGGACCGGCTGATCGTCAACAAGCTGGTCTATCGTTTGCGCGAACCGAGGCGTGGCGAGATCGTGATGCTCCTGTATCCACTGAGACCCGAGCGGACATTCGTCAAGCGTGTCGTCGCGGAGGAAGGCGCTCAGGTGCGCATCATCGACGGGCGGGTCTACGTCAATGACGTCGGGATGACGGACTCATTCGTCACGCCCGAATATCGCAGCCACGACAACTGGGGTCCCCAGGTCGTCCCCGAGGGGTACTACTTCGTGATGGGCGATCAGCGGAACAACAGCTTGGACAGCCGCCACTGGGGCTTCGTCCCGAAGAAGTACATCCTCGGCCGCGTGCATTGGCGGTGGTGGCCTTTTTCGGCGGCCCGAGCCTTTTGATCAACCGCGGAGAAGGAAACAGGAGGCCCCTCGAGTGCCTTGACGGCATCGGGCGTCGTCCCCTTCGGCGCGAGGACGATCGTTTCCCCTTTTGCAGTCGCGAACGCCACGACGTCGCCGGCAGCGTGATCGGCCTCCCGGCCGCTGCGATACAGCGTCACGCTTTGACCCGGCCACGGATTGACGATCCGGAACGTGCCGCCGTTCTGCGACACCGCTTCGACCAACGGTGTCTTCCCGGCCCGCTGCGCCGAGCTCACGACGAATCCGCCCCGCGCGAGCAGCGTGAACGCAGCGTCCCAATCCTTCGGCCACTCGTTAAAGATGCGGATCGGCTCCTCGGTCGTGGACTCCGGATGGCTGTTCAGCAGGGACGCGTGGACCCCTGATGCCAATCCGGCGATGTGCTCGGCGTCGATCGCCCCCGGCCCTTCACGCAGTCGAAGACGATTGCGGAAGATCTGGGCGCCGCCGCCGCCCTCGGCGTCGATGAAGCTGCCGAGCCTCGTGAAACCGAGAAAACGGCGCTTGAGCTCTGGTTCGGGGCCGACCGGCTCGATTGCACCAGGGCCGTTGTAGACGAACGCGCCGTACGGCCGGTCGATGGCGATTTCGCTCCCGGTACCGCACTGCGCACGCGGAGGAATCGGCACGAGGTGATCGGCGATGTGCTGCCATTTCGCGCGCAGCTCCGCGTCTCGGCCGAGGATCACCGCGACGCGGACCGCGAGCGGAAGGATCATGTGCATGCACGCGACTTCGTACGGCGCATCGCGCGAATCCCAGGCCGATTCTCCGCTGTTGGTGTGGTTGATGTGGTACACGCCGTCGTGGTCGGCCTGCAGGTTCGGAAAGCTCCGGTAGAACTCGGCCGCGCCCCGGATAAACGAGTACGCATGGTCGCGCAGCCACGCCTGGTCTCCTGTGAACTGGTAGCGTTGCCAGGCGAGGTTTGCTACGCGCGCCGCGACGCCGAGGATGTGCGTCGTGTGGCCGAAGATCCCGTTCTTTGGAGCGAAGACGTAGCGCCCCTCCTCCCATTTCCCATCGGCGCGGAAATTCCACCGGCTATTGTGGCGGTTTTTGTTCTCCACATAACGATCGAACCGCTCCGATCGTTCAGCGAACGGCTTGCGTGCCAGCACGAGATCCTGAAGCTCCCTCGCGATGTCTTTGGGCAGCGTCTCCGGCCCATTGAAGAAGCTGGTTTCCGGGATCCAGATGCCTTCGGTGCCCCACTGCTGTCGCGCCGCAAGCGCCGCCGCATCGTACATGCCGGCGTATAGCTTGAACATCGGATCGATCAGCTCGAGCCGGTTGGACGGCATCAAGTTGCTGTAGTAGGCGCTTGTGTTCGCCCACCAGTACTGCGATCCCCACCGGCTCAAGTCTCCGTTCGTGAGCCACAGAAGGCCGCCGAAGCGCGGCGGAAAGTCCCCGCGAGAGCTGGCGGCCATCAGATATCGGCATCCCTTCTTCGCTGCGGGCAGCCGGCGTGTCGTAGTCGAGATCAGCGCGCGCGAGCTGCGCGGCGCGATCGATCTGGATGAGCGTCTGCGCACGGGTCGGGCGCGCCGGCCAGAGTGCGAGGATCGCGAGCATCGCGGCAACGAGCGTCGTGCGGTTCATGGTGGCGCCGTTGCGCGGCAGCGTAACACACAAGTCGGTTTACTTTACCGGTAAAGTGGAGTTCCAGCGGGCGGAGGAACGGCGAACCATGCGTGAACGGCGCTGCGTTTCGGTATTCCTGTTGTTCGTCCCGGCGTCGACCGAGCCGGCGCGCGGCCAGCGTTCGGTCTGGGGCGCGCCAGCCGTCACCGTGACGTGACGCACGATGCCGGCGCGTGGATTATCGCGGGGCGGAAGAACACCGTCACACTGGACCCCGCCACTCTGGAGTTGACGTCCACGCCGGCGGGACAACCTGGCGGATGGCGCCCTCGTCGAACTGCGATTTGCTGTCGCGTGCAGAGGGCCGCGATACGTGGCGTGCGCTGAAGGAGCTGCCTGCAATCCAGATCGCGCCGTACGACGCGGGATTCAAACGCGGTGTGAAGATTGCCCTCGGTGCGGCGGACGATCTGCGGCTGTTCCTCACGATCGCGCTCGAAGGAGGCGACGAGGACGCGACAAGACGCATCCTGCATGGGAAATGGGAGATGGAAAATGGGAAAAGCCCATAGATTCTGCCATCTCCCATTTGCCATTTCCCATCAGGCCGTCTCTTTTCAGCGGCCTGCTAGCGCGTCGCTCCGTTACCACGAACGTGACGTCATCGTCGTGCTGGCCGCGGTCGCTCCAACGGATCAACTCGCCGAGCGCTACATCGGCGAACCGCGTTCCGGGTCAGGGATTCCATAGTTGCTGCACTGCATTAAATGCGTCGTCGACCGGGGACAACCAGCAGGACGACACCACTTACGAGGAGCACTCCTCCGACGACAGGGGAGATCGGGAGAGTCTTTCTCTCTCTCGTATGCGCTTCGATCGGGCCGATATCGAGAACTTTCTTTTCCCGAGTCCACGAGAATCCGCCCGAGAGAAGGCCGACAAGTCCGATAACGATCAGGACGATTCCAATAATGCGCTTCGCGGTCATGCATTCCTCCGCTTTCGGCGCTGCACAAGTCGCGCCAGGTACCGTCATGTCGGGAAAAACTCGAATATGCCCTGTCGCAGCCGAGCTTGGTGAGGGTTGATCGCGAGCGTGAACGCGTCTGGCCGGCTGTCTTAATCCTAGGTGTTGGCACGGTGCCGACAGTGCACACGCGCAACAGAAGCCTCAAAACCTCGCTCGAGGACAGGCCGCGTGGCGATCGCCTACGACTGCAATACGCGCCGTTGCGAAATCAAGGAGCTGTTTTCGCCCATCGCTCGGTCGAGGCAACTCACGACGATTGGGACTTCATCCAGCGGTACGCGGCGACGGTCACCGGCGCCAGAGCGCGCCGGCACGTCTTTGCCATGGCGGAGGAATACCAATGGAGGGGAAACTCGCTTCAGGCACGCCCGTTGCGTTTACGCGTGACAGCGACGCGGGGCTCGGACTTCCAGGAGGCCTCCCGCATCGCGGGCTCCTGAAGCTGCATTCGATGGCAGCTCATTTGGCCTGGAGAAGGCCGGAACGCCGTGAGCTACGATCGCAACGGAGGCGCCTATGAGCGACCGACAGCTTCCGTTGACCGAACGTCGAGTAATTGAGACTGCGTTGGATGTTCTCGAGAAACTGATTGACCGTCTCGACGCTGGAGAGCCACTCCCGAATTCGCTGCTCGGCGATGCCATCGACGGTCTGCGCGCCTTTACGACCGAAAGTCAGGCTACAAGCGAACAAGAATTCCTGGCAGTGCAGGACGGGTCGCAGCGAGCTGCCGCTCGCGTGCTCGTCGGCGAGATGGAATTGGCGCTGGAGGCGCTCGAACGCGGTGAAGCGGGGGCGGCCGGAGCATTCGTGGTTCCCGCTCGTGACTGTGTCCGACTTCTTCGGAAACACGCAGGTCTGGAGCTGGGGCTCCAATGGTCCCCGAAGACCGGCACTGACTCCGAGTTGCTGCCCGATCGGACCTGGACACTCGAACACTCGTCGATGTTGCGCCACTTCCAGCATCTGCTGGAACGCTACGTCAAGTGGACCGGCGCCAGCCAGAACTCAGAAAGGTGAAAACCCCCGGTGACCCAAATCGCGGCATCTCGAGGTGCTGCCAAATAGGCCCGACTGTTGCGAGTGCGGCTGTGCGGTTACGGCGGGCCTGCCGTGGGTCGGCGAGAAGCCACTGATCGGCCTGCTCCGAGTGTCACATATCATCCAAGGGTCAGTCGCGGCGGGATCTCTGATCGGCCGGCTGCGCCGCGGTGATCCGCGCGGCGTTCGGCGGCGTGCGGCTGTGGGCAAGACTGGCTAGAGTCAGAGTATCTAGTCGGATTCAGCTGCTCAGCACCCGGCTCGTCGAGCGACGGCTACTTGCCGAAGAACTGAATCAGGTTACCGGCGTACGTTCAAGAAGTCATAGATCGATCGCTGTTCCAGATGTCTTGCGTGAGCTTCCACGCCCCGTCTGGCTGACGCCCGTACACGTGCAGGCCCTTGCCGACGTCCTCAATCGGCAAGGCTTCGACGTTCGACCAGATCGTCGCTGTATACGTGATGCGCTCCAACGCGGTGTCACCGGTAACCTGGATATGGGAAGAGGTGAATGTAAACCTGAACTTGCTTCGCGAAAACAGGTTGCGGAAGTACTCGGCGATCGCCTGGTGGCCCTGCACAGCTGAATGATGCGGGGGCATCAGGACTCCGTCGGGCGCCCAAACGGCCAAACAGCGGTCGGCATCCGAGGCATTCACGGCCGCCAGCAATTCCGACGTTGTTCTCATGATCGCGGCACGATCAACCTCGGCGGCGCCTGGATGATTCATACGTTCGCATTCCATGACGAAGATGGTGGGATCGTATGCGAACCCGACCTCGTCGAGACGGAGGCTATGAGACTACTCGTATCGAAGCTTTTCGATCGGATTCATACGCGACGCTGTGCGAGCCTGGCAACTTGAGAACTCGGCTCGCAGGAGTCAACTTCGACCGCGAGGTGTGAGGAAGGCGACGGTTTTTGGGTGACGCGTGTGACGCGTAGCGCGCAGCGCGAGCGTGGACTCCGATCACGCGACACTCTCGACGATCCAGTTGCGAGAATCGTCCGACACGCTCGGCTATCTCGACGTTGTACGACTGACGTCGAAGGACCACGATTTCGTGGCTCCTCGTGCCTTCTCTCCGGTTCCTGTTGTTTCGGCCTGTGAACACGGCGCCAGTGCCGCAGCGCGCGCACGCGCCGCGCGGGCGCCGTCGTGATCGCCCCGCTTATCCAGCAAGTCAGCGAGCGCGGCATGCGCGCGTGCGTGATGCTCGTCCAGCGCGATTGCCTGACGTAATGCGGCTTCGGCTTCGATGAACGATCCGCCATCGCGCAAGGCAAGACCCAGCTCGTAGTGTGCGTCGGCGAAGCCAGGACTGATCGCAGCGGCTTCGCGGCGTTGTGCGATCGCGCCAGCGAGATCTCCTTTCTTCAGCAGTGCGGCCGACGAATCGAGGAGCACGAGCATGCGGCCGAAGTCCGCCTTCTCTCCATTGAGGCGGCGGACTTCGGCCTGCTGCTGCAGCGCCTCGTCCCGTTGTCCGCTCTTCGTCAGCGCCTGTGCAAGCATCACACGGGCTTCGATCAGCGACGAATCCAGCCGCGTCGCCTCACGCAAATGTTCGACCGCTCCCGGTAGGTCGCCAAGCTTCAGGAGCACGGTGGCCAGCAGATGGTGGGCTTCGGCGTCCTGAGGCTGCAGCGTTGCCGCGCGACGCAACTCGCTCGCCGCTGCGGTGACGTCACCTTTCTGCCGCAGCACGAGCCCGAGCGAACGGTGGGCGAGCGCATGATCGGGATTTTTCGCAAGCGCCGCACGGAACTGTGCTTCGGCTGCTTCGAGGTTCCCCTCCAATCGAAGAGCGAGACCCAGGTTGTACGGGTACTCTGCGTTTTCGGGCGCGAGCGTCATTGCTCGTCGAATGTGTTGGACGGCCTGGCCGTATTGCTGTTGCTCGGCCAGGAGCTGCCCAAGCACGAGATGAAACTGCGCGTTGTCTGACTCCTGCTGAACGGCGGGTGAGAGTTCCGAAACGGCTTCGTCGATATCGGCCTTCAGCCGACGTCCCCGGCCATGCTGATATCGATTCCACAGCGTCACGGCAAGTTGATACCGAGCCTGAGCGGAATTAGGGCTGGCTCTCACCGCTTCTCGCAGCCGCGCAATCGCGCCATCGAGATCGCCCGCCGCCGCGCACGCAGCGGCACTTTCGGCCGCTGCTTCGACAGAGACCGATGGATCCGTTCTCGCCGAGTTCGGCGGGGAAGAGGGCTGTACCGTTCCGGCCTTCGCGCCCGACGAGGCCCGGGGTTCGGAGCGGGTGGCGCCGACTCGGACGATGCGAAACATCATGTGACGCAAGTCGGTGTCGGAATCGTCACCACGTTCCTGCGCGTTCAGCCGGCTGACGCGCGCGAGCAGATCGCGTGCACGATCCGTTTGGCCCGCGCGACGGTACGCCTGCGCGAGAACGTATGCCGGCGCAGCGGTCTCCGGTTCGAGCGAAACGGCCTTCTCGAGATGAGCGATCGCGTCGTCGACCTCGCCGCGTTTCAGCAGCAACTTGCCCAATTCTGCTTGCGCCTGCGGGAACGATGGGTCCACGCCGACCGCAGAGCGGAAGGCCTGCAGCGCCTCGGCGCCTCCGGCGTCGTCTGGCGCTGCGCCGGATCGCAGGAGGGCGATGCCCAGGGCGTACAGAAGCGCCGGTTGCGGCTTGCCTCGCTCCGCCGCGCGGCGTGAGTGCGTGCGAAGGAGATCGACGGCCTTCGGCGTCTCGCCGCGCTGCATCCAGACCATCGCGAGGGCGACATACCCCGAGGGGTCGTCCGGCGCAAGGCGTGTCGCGCGACCGAATTCCTCCTCGGCCTGTTCATTGGCCCCTTTCATCGCGAGCACGACCCCCCGCTGGAGCGACAGGGTCGCGGAATCCGGGCGGTGCTTCAGGCCGATATCGACGATCTCGAGCGCGAGGTCGTAGTTCTTGTGCTCCAGGCACAGCATCGCGAGATCGATGTAGTGTTCCGTCGCGGCTGGTTCCAGTCGCGTCGCCTCGCGCAGGGCGTCGTAGGCCTCCTGGATCCGATTGTCCTTCGCGTACGCGCGCGACACGAGGTTGTACAGCTCCGCCGGTTTGACTCCTTGTTTGAACAACCCCTCGGCAACGCGGATCGCGGATTGGTGCTCTCCGGCCTCGATGAGCATGAGCGTCTCGTTGTAGCCCGCCGCGTACGCGTCGCGATGGCCATTCCGGCGAGCGGCGCCGAAGAAGCGCGCGGCCTCCGCACGGACCTCGTGACGTCCAAGGAGGACTCCTGCATCGAACAGGCTCGCCGAATCGCTTGGCGGCAAGCGATCGAGGAGCGCGACTGCGTCCGCGTTGCGCTGCTGATCGAGAAGACACGTCGCGTAATGCAGGATCCAAAGCGGATTCTGCGTGACGCGCGCGCCGCTCTTCTCGTAATACGGCAACGCTGCCGTGAAGGCGTTCCGCTGGAAATGAATCTCGCCCAGGTGCAGATGTGCGATCTCGTCGTTCGGAGTCTGTGCGAGCACCTCCTCGAAATGCTGCTGGGCGCTCGCAACACGGCCGGCCGTGAACTCGTTGACAGCGAGGTTCTTGAGGGCCGGAGTGAAGCGCGGATCGATTGCAAGCGCCGCGCGGAACCGCGCGATCGCGTCTTCAGGTCTGCCTGCTCCAGTCAGCGCGATGCCAAGCAGGTTGAGCGCCTTCAGATCTTTGGGGGCTGTCGCGATGAGCTGTTCGAGCGTCGCAATTGCCGCCTGGAACTCGTGACGCTGAACCTGTGCGATCGCGCAATCGTACGGCGTCGGGCCGCAGTCGGTCGTCTGCGCGTGTGCCGGAAAACACAATGACAGCCATAGAGGAACCAAAACGCTGCTCAGAACATGCGCGCCGGTAGCTCGATAGTTCGGTGGCTCGGTAGCTCGCTTGCGTGCCGGGATTCGGGGCTCGGGGCTCGGGGCTCGCGTGTTTTCATGTGGCGGGGTCAGCGCGAGATCACGATCCCTGCCAGGAAAAGCTTGGAATGGCCGGCCGCTCCGGTGCATCAGACGATTACGCTAACACGACCTTGAAACTTTGGGTCGAGAAGCGGAATAAGGGGCATTTTGAAGAAACGAAGCCACGATGAAAATCAACCCCAATTAGGTCTTCGTGGTCTTCGTCCCTTCGTAGTCGTCGTGAGAACGCCGTCGTGTGTGGTAGTGAAGATTGCTCAATTTGTCTAGAACGAGAACCTCGTCGAGAACTGGACAATGCGGCCTGGCTGAGCGGAAGTGGACCGGCCGAAGGTCGCATTGATCATGTTGTTGTCGGGGTTGTTCAGGTTCAGTGTGTTGAACAGGTTGAATGATTCGAAACGCAGCTGAAGATCGCCGCTTCCGGTGAAGGCCCACGGCGTTCGAATAACGCGGGCGAAGAGGAGATCGACGTTGAAGTACCGCGGCCCGCCAAACGTGTTCCGTCCGAGCGCGCCCGGTCGCCCGGGCGCGGGAATGGGGAAGTCCGACGCCGAAAAGATTCCGCTGAGAAAGTCGTCGTTCGAGAGGCCGCCCTTCGAATCGCCGAACGCCGGAACGTTGGGACGATCGTTGCCCGTGAAGTTGTCGGCGTTGAAATCGCAGCCGCTGTTCCCGACAATCGCGCCAGAGGCGTCTCTCACGGGAATGAAACCGCGGTTGTTGCACACGACGGAGAAAGGCGTACCAGTCTGCGCGATGAGGACCCCCGCGAGCTGCCAACCTCCAGCAAGCACGCGCGCGATCCCCCTTGCGGGGCTGGGCAGCAGCCAGTTAGCCGACAGCGCGATCTTCTGTCGCACATCGAAGTCTGCCGGTCCTTTCTCCTGATCGGGCGGCCCGTACGCGTCTGGCCGGCCCGCTGCCGAAAACGAACTGGAATAATCGGTGGCCTTGCCGAACGTGTAGGCGGCACCGACCTGCACCGCGGTCCGATTGACTTTGAGGGCAATCGTGCCGCCGTTGAACGAGCTCTGGTCCGTCGACTCGGTGTAATTGATGGACGCAAACCCGGGCAGGATCCCATCGAATCGGCCGTCCAACATATCGCCGTTGTAGCGGTTGATATCGAACTTGCGATAGGCGTTGCGCCCGCGCGATCCGATATAGTCCGCTTCGACGGCAATCGTTTTTCCAAGCTCACGCTGCGCTCCGACGAACCAGTTGTCGAGATACATGTTCTTGAAATCGGGATCGACGACGTGCACGAGGCCTCGGCCGTTGGCCAGACCGCCAGACGGGTTCAGCCCGGCCGTCAACCCGATCGGCCGCGGAAAGTCGTAGGGCATATCGCGATTGCGTCCCAATCCAAACACCGGTTTTGCGGTCGGGTCGCTCGCGAGCACGCTCGCGATGGCGAACCCTGGCAGGTTGAGGTGTTCAGAGTCCCAAATCTGATTCGACATGCGATCGTACGAGCGCCCGATACCTCCGCGAATCGACATCACCCCGCGGTGCGTCGGATCCCACGCGAAGCTCGCCCGCGGCGCGAGCGTGTGCTGGCCGCCGTTCCACAGCCCCCCTTCGAGATAGTAGTGCCTCTCGACCATGTGCGCCCCCTCCAGGCGCGCGCGGAGGTCGCTCCCGGCTCCCATTACGATGTTGGCCATGTCGCCCGACGCATCGTAGATGTTCAGGAAGCCCTCGTATCGCAGACCCGCATTGACGCTGAGATTCGGTTTCACTTTCCAGTCGTTCTGAATGAACGCCGACACCGATTGCGTGCGGTGGAAGCGGGTCAGCGACGTTACGGGCCCGGCGGTGACTGGATCCATTCCGACTTGTCCCTGCTGTCGCGGAGTGTCAGCCGCGAAGTCGAAGACATTGTTGAAGTCGTACGTGGGTCGATTGTAAGTACGCGACGAGTCGTTGTCGGCGTGCTCGCGAGTGTAGGCACCGCCGACCTTCATGCTGTGCGTGCCACGCGTCCACGTCACGACATCGCGCCACTCGAAGCTGTTCTGGACGAACTCGTTCGGGCCAAATCCCTGCTGATAGCCAGTCAGGCCTCCGACGGTGATGCCGGGCACTTCGGGGTAAGGGTTGGTCAGTTCCCCCCACGGACGCACCCACGAGAAGGACGCCTCGTTCAGGAGCGATGGCGACAGGATCTTCGTGTAATTCGTGTTGACGTGCATGCTGTTCGTTGGCGACGGCGCCGTGAACGCCGGATACACGCTCGGCTCCCCGAATCCCACCTTGTCCGTCGTCGTCCGGTTGATGGAACCGTAGAGACGATCGTGCCCACCGTTGAAGGTGTGGTCGACACGCACGGTCCACTGCAGGCCGTTCCGCGGGGATGTGTCGTTCCAGGTTCCCACGCCCATGACCGGGAAGTTGCAGGGGATGGAACCGACAGGAGAGGCGATCGGTGTGTCTCCCGTACAGGAAGAACTCAGGAGAGACCCGGCCGTGCGGATGTTCCGGTCCGGCGTGAATGATGCCGGAAAACTGTTCATGATGTAGGTCGACACGTTGTTCGGACGATTCTGCTGCATGAACCGGGCGAAGTCGGGCGTGATCACGGTGGTGTCGCGGCTGATGGCGACGCTCGAGCGCAGCAGATCGCCAGACGTGAAGAAAAAGGTGCGGTCTCGCGCGACCGGACCGCCGACGCCCCATGACAGTTCGTTCCGGCTGAAATTCGGCGTGGTCTTCTCGAAGTAGTTCTTGGCCTGCAGCTCGTCGTTCGTGAAGTAATAGCTGACGCCGCCGTGGATATCGTTCGTTCCGCTCTTCGTGACGATATTCACGAGCACCGAACCGTTTCGGCCGTATTCGGCCGAGAAGTTATTGACCGACACACGGACTTCCTGGACGCTTTCGGTGTTGGGGTTGACGTTCACCACACCGCTTCGCTGACTCGAGCTGACCGTCGACGAGTCGATCAGGAAGTTGTTCGATTCGGTTCGCGCGCCATTGGCGTTCATGTTGACGCTGTATTCATTGCTGTAAAGATCGGAGCTGGATTGCGCGTACGCCTGCGTGCCGCCGGTTGCGCGGCCCAGCACGCCGGGAGTCAGCACGACGAGTTGAAAGAAGTTGCGCCCGGCGAGCGGCAGGTTCTTGACCTGACCTTCTTCGATGAGTCCCGAAACGCGTCCCTGTGCGGTCTCGACGAGCGGCGCGGAAGCCTGCACCGTGACCTCCTCGGCCGTCGCGCCGACGTCCATCACGAGATTGACCGTTCTCGTCTCCGCGACCTGGAGCCGAATGTGTTCCTGGACGACGGTCTTGAACCCTTGCAGACTGACCCGAACGGTGTAGAGGCCGTTGCCCAGCGACGGGAACCGGTAATATCCGGCATCGCTCGTCTGAGCGTTCTGCGTGGCGCCGGTCTCCTCGTTTCTGAGCGTGACCGTCGCGCGCGGAACGACGCCGCCTGTGGAGTCGGTCACAGTGCCCTCAATCGCGCTCGCGAACTGGGCCCGCGCTTCACTGCACAGCAGCAGGCTGGCGCCGAGTGCGGCAAGCACCCGCCCCACACTGCGGATGCGAGCGGAGGCACCTGGAAATGCTGATACGTTCGCCGGGTTACGCTTAGTCTGAAATGTCAATGACGTCATCCGCATCCCGGCCTCCCGTGGAGGAGCAACGAGACCCGTCATCGCACCGCGTCGTTCTCTGCGGAGCTTTCGACGGGGGGCCAGCAGGACGTTACAACTGATATGCCAGTTATCGACGCGTGATATATCGTATATGCCGGCTTCGCTTGTCAAGCCCAATTCACTCGAACCAGGCGATGCGGCGAGGGTGCCGGCAGCACAGGCCAATGACGTCTCGTCGTCGCACGCCGCGGGCTCTTTTCCAGGCGCCGCCCCTCGGCCTCGTCGTTCTCGGATCGTGGGTGGCCCTCGAGGCATTCCAGGGCATGGGCAGTCCGAAGCGCAATCCCCCTCCGCCAGTGCGCGTCGAAACCACGCTTCCGCCGATCGCGGTGGATTTCCGAGATGTTGCCGAGCAGGCCGGGCTCACTGCGGCGACCGTATCGGGGACCGAGGACCGCAAGAAGTACATCCTCGAGACGACCGGCACCGGTGTCGCGCTCTTCGATTACGACAACGACGGACGGGTCGACATATTCATTCCGAATGGAACGACGTTCGAGAGTGCTGTCAGCGGTGCACCCCCGCCGACCGCCCACTTGTACCGCAATCTTGGCGGACTGAAGTTCGAGGACGTTACAGCCCGCGCACACCTGACGCGATCCGGATGGGGGCAGGGTGTCTGCGTGGGCGACTACGACAACGACGGACGGCGCGATCTCTTCGTGACCTACTACGGTCAGAGTGCGTTGTTTCACAATCGGTCCGACGGAACGTTCGACGATGTGACGGATGCCGCGGGATTTCACGTGTCAGCGCCGCGCTGGGATACGGGCTGTACGTTCTTCGACTACGACCTCGACGGGCGTCTCGATCTCGCCGTCACGAGCTATCTCGAATTCGATCGCGCGAAGATCCCCGAGCCTGGTACGGGCGGCTACTGTCAATGGAAGGGAATTCCAGTCATGTGCGGCCCGCGTGGTCTGCCGTTCGCGCGCAATCGTCTGTTTCACAACGAGGGAAACGGACGATTCACTGACGTCTCGCTTGCGAGCGGAATCGGCAAGACGAAGGGCTGCTACGCCTTCACCGTCGTCGCGTCGGACTTCGACAACGATGGATATCCGGATCTGTACGTCGCGTGCGACTCTACGCCCAGCCTGCTGTACCACAACAACAAGGATGGGACGTTCGAGGACGTGGGCCTGCTTGCTGGTGTTGCGCTGAACGAGGACGGTCAGGAGCAGGGCGGCATGGGCGTCTCGGCCGCCGATTACGACGAGGACGGCAACGTCGACATCGTCAAGACGAATTTCAGCGACGATGTGCCGAACCTGTATCACAACAACGGAGACGGCACGTTCGAGGACCGCGTGCTGCAGTCAGGCCTTGGCGGCTACATGCAGTACGTCGGTTGGGGTGTTCACCTGGCCGACTTCGATCACGACGGGCGACGCGACCTCCTGATGTTCAACGGACACGTCTACCCTGAAGCCGATCAGACGCCCGAGATCCGGTATCGCCAGCCACGTTTGTTCTACTGGCACGTCGGCAGTGGCAAGTTCAAGGATCTCTTGCGCTCGGCCGGCCCCGGAATCGCGACCGCAATGTCTTCACGAGGCTCGGCGGTCGGTGATTTGGATGATGACGGGTCTCTCGAAGTCGTCGTCAGCAACATGGGCGCGAGGCCCAGCCTGCTGAAGAATGGCGGAACGCATCAGCACTGGCTGCTCGTGCGGCTGGTTGGCGTCTCCGCAAACAAGGATGCGATCGGTGCGCGCGTGATTGTACAGGCCGGAGGATCGAAGGTCTCGGGCGAGGTGCAGAGCGGATCCAGCTACATCTCGCAGAACGACGCTCGGGTGCACCTCGGCCTGTCCAAGGCGGAGAGCTACGACCGGATCGATGTCATCTGGCCTGGCGGTGCTCGCGAACGGTTCCCTGGCGGCAGGGCGGATCGCCTCGTCACGCTGACGCAAGGCGCCGGCTCGCGTGCGCCTGACGAGAGACGGGGTCAAGACCCGTAGTGTCCGCCTTCAGGCGGACGCCAACTCGGCCTCGACAATGCTGATCTCGGAGGCCGTCGGAATCACGCGTGTCATTTTCAAGCCCGCGGATGCCAGCAGCTTCGCGTATTCGCCGGCGGTGCGTTCTTCGCCCCCAGGGATCGCCAGCATCACCATGTCGAGCAGCTTGCCGAAGTGGGGCGTGTTGCCTTCCGGCAGCACGAACTCGACGATGAGCAGCTTGGCCCCCTGCTTCATGGCCTTCCGGCAATTCCCGAGAATTGTGCGGCACTGATCTTCGTTCCAGTCGTGGATGATGTGCGACAGGATATACGCATCACCTCCTGCTGGTACGCTCTCAAAAAAGTTCCCGCGCTCGATCGACACTCGGTTCTCCACTCCCCGAGCGCGTAGAAGCGTTGGCGCTTCGGTCACCACGTGTGGCCGATCGAACAGAATGCCTTTCGGCTGAGGGTACCGCCCGAGAATATGAGCCAGCATGTTCCCGGTCGCTCCACCAACATCGACGATCGTGCCGAAGTTCGAGAAGTCGTAGGCTTCGGCGACGGCTGGCGGCTCGGCGCCGTGAATCCCGACCATTGCTTCGCTGAACTGTGCGGCGTCCGCCGGATTCTGAGCCAGGTAATCAAAGACTGGCATGCCGAAGACCTTCTCCGCCGCGGTCTTGCCGGTCTCGAGGGAGTACTGAAACTCCCCCATGCTCTTCCACATCCACGGTCCCGCCATTGTCAGTACTGTCGATCGCGCACACCCGGGAGCATCGCTCCTCAGCGCATCGCCGAGCGGAGTCAGCGTGAACGTGTCGTCCTCACGCTGTTGCAGAATGCCGAAGCTTGCGAGTGTCCGCATGAATCGATGAAGTGCGCGTGGATTCGTACCTGTGGAACCCGCCAGTTCGGCGGCGGATTTGGCACCGTCAGCCATGTGATCCGCGAGACCGATACTGGCGGCCGTGGAGATGAGGCGCGAGATCCAGCACCCGGTTGCCATCTGAATGACCTGAACGTGCGGTGGGACTGACGGTTGCGGCTGGGACATCTCGGATAACTCCCCTGATTTGCTGGAACGCGTTTCGACCCAACACGCCCGGCGATACGATCCGGACGGGGCGGCTCGAGATCGGACTGTGACGGTGCCGCGACTATACCAAATGCGTGCTGATTATGCGACTGGTGTTGGTCTCGAGCACCCTTACTGGATCGGCTCGTGACGCCCATTCTCCTGTTGTTTTGTCTTCTCCTGTTGTTCCTCTCCGGTTCTCTCTTTCAGAACTTCATCTTTAGTCCGATCTGCGTCTGAAACGGATTGAAGACGTCGCGCGGGGTGCCGAAGCCGAACTGCGCAGCAGGCGGCGTGTTGATGTCGATCCCGCCCCACACGGTGTTCACGTCCTTGACGTTCGTGCGATTGAACAGGTTGAAGAGGTCGAGGCTGAGATCCAGTCGCGCCGACCCGTTGATCGCGAACTCACGCGCGATACGGAGGTCGACCGCTGCGTAACCCGGACCCTCGTACGAATTCCTGCCGATGAAGCTGGGTCGATCGGTATTCGGATTACCGTCCTGATTCGCGTCGCTTCCCACGAAGATGTTGTAGTGACGTCCGCTTTCGAGCGTCACGAGCCCGCTGATCCTCACGCCGCCGATGACTGCTGCGCTCGACGGGATTTGACTGAGCAGCGACATGGTGAACCTGTGTCGCACGTCCTGACGCGACGGTCCGCGTTCGCTCTCGATGTCCTGCGCTTCGGGAAGGTCCGAGAGGTTGGCCAGCGAGTCGACGTTGGTGCGCGTTCGCGCAATCGTGTAGCTGCCGTGCACGCTGTAGCCGTTCGCGTAGCGCTTCTGGATCTCGAAGGTTGCGCCGTGATGCGACGACTCGCCGGTGTTCGTCTGCACGAAGATCGCGCCGACCTCGGGGTAGGTTCGTCCCGCGAGGATCGGCTTGCCCGTGGCCAATGTGCTTGTTTGAAAGGCGTTGAGGTTTCCCGTGTGCCCGAGCAGGTCTCGTGCGCCGACGAAGAGGTAGCTGCCCGACATGGCCCATCCGCCGGCGATTTCGTGCGTCACCTGCGCGCTCGCCTGATGGCTGTATGGCGTGTCGATCGCGCCGTCGAGCGTGTCCGCCAGTCCTCGTACGCCGCTCGCCGGCACTTGACCCGTTGCCAGGAACGTGCGCGCGGCGGCAGGCGCCGCGGCACCGCCGACGGTGCGCTGTTCGAAACGTCCCTGAATCCGCGCGACGGTCGGGAAGAGCGCCTGCGCATTCGGGAGATAGCCCGCGCTGGACCATTCAGTCGCGTTGAACAGCTGACCGATGCTGCTCGTCAGACGATCGTGAAAGAGACCGTAGCCAGCACGCAGCACGCCGTGGGGACTGTACGCGAATGCCGCACCGACGCGAGGCTGCAGGTTGTTCAGGTCGGTTTCCGAGATGTATCTGGATGGATAGGTCTCGAAGTCGTACCGCAAGCCGTATGTGAGCGTCAGTCTCGAGAGAGGCTTCCATTGATCCTGGGCGAAGAAGCCGTAGGAAGCATGATTGAAGCTGAAGGTCGTCTCGTCGATCCACTCGGTCGGCACTGCCTGCGTCCAGCTCGGGCTGATCCCCGGATACGAGGTCGCGGTGCTGAGAAACGGCCACCAGAACACGGCCGGCGTGAAGGTCTGGAATGCTGCGAGGCTCGGAAACACCAGCCGCGCAGGGAAGAAGAGATTCCAGGTCGAGTCATTCTTCAGTGCGTTCATGTCGACGCCCGCCTTGACCTGATGACCGCCGGTCGTCCACGTCAGACTGTCGGCGAGCTGCACGCGCGTCTCAGCATAGTTGTCGACGTCCGATGTGCTCTTGCCCATGATGATCAAGTTCGAGATGTCGAGCGACGGCTCGTTGTAGAGCGCCGGGAAGTCGAACGTCCGCCGGGCAAACTGGAAGCGCGCCTCGTTCGCCAGACGAGGCGAGAACACCGACGTCACGTTGGCGACGAGGGCCTGGTCGCGTGTCGTGTTGTCGCGCGCGGTGCTCGACGTGGGCGATGCGCGGCCGCCACCGCCGAGAAAGTTGTCGGTGTCGGAGTCGAGAAAGTTGTATCGAACAGACACGCTGTGGTCGGTCTCGAAGTGGTGATCGATTTTGCCGAGGACCGAATTGTAGTGATTGTCGAGCACCTGGTCGGTCGTCTCGGGCCGGAGTCCGAGAGGCACGCGCACGGAATTGAGCAACGTCAGATTATCCAGCACCACTCGTGAGAAGCGATTCGACTGTTTGCGGAGCTGACCCTCGTAGTTGCCGAAGAAGAACGTCCGGTTCGGCGCGATGGGACCGCCGAATGTGCCCCCGAACTGGTGCTGCTTCAGGGTGTCTTCGTCGGGTCGATTCAGAATCGACCGCGCGCCGAGCGCATCGTCCATCCAGAAGTAGTAGAGAGTGCCTTCCCGGTGGTTCGTTCCTGATTTCGTCACGATATTCACGAAGCCGCCAAGCGCGCGCCCGTACTCCGCGAGGTACGTGGAGTTGAGCACACGGAATTCCTTGGCCGCTTCCTGCGACGGCGTCGCGCGTGGCAGGCCCGTGAACGTTTGAATGTTGTCGGCGCCGTCGACCTGAATCATGGTGTTCAGCTCCGGCTGCCCGCCGAACGAGAGGCGCGGCGCCGCCGCCGATCCGACACCCACGTCGGGCTCCTTGAACGCGCCGCCGCCGACGTTCTCTCGCCCGGCCGCGACGCCGCTCGACAGTTTCACGAAATCGACGAAGTTGCGTCCGCTGATCGGGAGCGACTCGATCTCGCGCGTCGTGACGACTCGGCTCAGACCGGTCTTGCCAGGCTCGATGAGCGGTGCTTCCGTCTGCACCATGACTTCCTCGGCAACCTGCCCGACCATCATCTCGATGTCGATCTCCGTAGTGCCGCCGACCGTCACGGCGACCCGGCTTCGAACCGCCGTTCTGAAGCCGGCGAGCGTGGCCCGCACTTCGTACTCGCCAGGCTCGATGTTGACGAACCGGTATCGCCCTTCAGCGTCAGTCGTGACGGTGCGTGTGCTGCCGGTGGCGGCATTCTTCACCGCAACGGTCACCCCCGGAAGTACGGCGCCGGTGCTGTCGCGGACGATGCCGGTAAGAGCGCCGCTGGGCGTTTGGGCTGGCGCAAGGTTTGCGGCGGTGAGTAGGAGAGTGAAGGCGAGAGCACCCTTGAAATGCATGGCGCGCTCCTTTTGTCCGCGTGGCTCGGGGAGCCCACGCGTAGTTCGCACGTTCCACCGAAGCGACTGATGAAGCGCCGCCCGCCAATGAACTCTTTCGGCGGGCAGCTTAGCGATTGATACACAGCTACAAGCTTTCGAGCGGCGGCACCACCACGCTCGGGTCCCATACGGACCGAGCCGTGCTGCCGACGAGCTCGAGCTTGCGACGTTGATCATCGGGAGAGATGCGATTTCCTTCGGACGTGGACGCGAATCCGCACTGTGGACTGAGCGCAAGCCGATCGAACGGCACGAGCCGTGACGCTTCAACGATGCGGGCCTGCAGCAGCTCCATCGTCTCGAGCTGCGCCCTTTTCGTGCTCACCAGCCCGAGAACCACGACTCGGTCGTCGGGCAGGTATTTCAGCGGTTCGAATGTCCCCGATCGCTCGTCATCGTATTCGAGAAGAAATCGATGAAACCGTGCGCGCGTGAAGACCTGCTGCGCGATGCGATCGTAGCCGCCCGATGCGTAGAACATGCTCCGGTAGTTGCCGCGGCAGATGTGGATGCCGAAGGTGACGCCGGGATGTCCGTCGATGATCGCGTTATCGAGCTCGATGCATGCATCGAGTAGCTTGTCCGGATCGCTGCCTCGCTGCCGGTACCCGTCGCGAATCGATTCATCGATCAATGCCGCGTACTGTGGCGCGTCGATCTGGACGTACTCGCACCCGAGACGACGAAGCTCCTGGATCTCGCGACGCGTGAAGTCCACCACATCCGCCAGATACGCGTCTCGCGTCGGATAGGCCGCGCGCGATGTGTCGGGATCGTAGTAGGCCGCCGCCTGCTGCGCGCTGAGCAGCGTCACTTTCACCGGGCGCGTCGTCCTGCCGCGCAGGTAGGTGAATTCCTCCACGCTCATCTGCCGACGCCAGCGCAGCTTTTCGACGACGACCGGCCGTTTGAGAGTGATTTCCGTGCCGCGTTCGTCGCGGAAGGGAATCGCCCATCCGGCATACTTGTCGAACCCTTCGAGGGCCTCGACGAGATGACCGTAAAACGCATACCGCCGCTGTTCACCGTCGGTCACCGCGTCGAGGCCCGCCGCCTCCTGTAACGCGACCGCCTCGTCAACCGCGCGATCTTCGAAGCGCTTGAACTCGACCGGCGTCAGATCGCCACGCTCCACGCGCTGTCGTGCCTCGACGAGATATGCCGGGCGCAACAGACTGCCTATTCCTTCGCTGCGGACCGAAAGCATGGGCGACACCTCAATCCCTAATCCCTGATCGTGAATCCCTCATCGATGAATCCTTGCATCGATGGATCCTTGCATCAACGAATCCTTGCATCAACGAATCCTTGCATCAACGAATCCTTGCATCGATGGATCGTTGCATCGGTGGATCCTTCCGTCTTGAATCGGCGAACCGTGAATCGTGAGCTCCACTCGAATCCGGTCTTCCTGTCTTCGTCACATTGGCATGGGTCATGCCCGATCTCGGAGTTGCGATGGCACACAAGATCGAGGATTTGCCCATTCATGCGAAGGTCGTCGCGTTCTCGAGCGCGGTAAATGCGCTCCTCGAGAAACCGCGCCTTCGCAATAATCGCGATCTCCACGAACAGATCTCGCGAGCGAACGATTCAATTCCATCGAACATGGTGGAAGGCTTCGAGCAAGGGACCGACCGAGCGTTCGCAAACTACTTAACCTACTCGAAAGGCTCTGTTGCCGAAGTTGTCAGACGGCTCAAGCAGGCTTATTACAAGCATTGCATCACGGCCGACGAGCTCAATCAACTTCTCTCGGCCGGCGAGGACCTGGGGAAGATGCTTGGCGGATTCATCAAGTACTTGCGGCGGTGCGACTGGAAGGATCGCGGCTGTCACAACGCGGATGATGATTGAACCGGCGCTGCGGTCCGTCACGGATCTGACGATCCGACCGTCCGAGATTCAACGATCAGAGATTCAACGATCAGAGATTCAACGATCAGAGATTCAAGGATCAGAGATTCAAGGATCAGAGATTCAACGATCAGAGATTCAAGGATCAGAGATTCAACGATCAGAGATTCAAGGATTAGGGATTCAAGGATTAGGGATTAGGGATTCAGCTCTTGCGCGGAACGTGCCTTCGAACGACGGCCAGGCACGCCAAGACCAACGTCATCGCCGCGGCGATCGTGGCGAAGAACGCGGCGCTGCCGCCGGCTTCGAGCGCCCAGGCGCCAACGTAGGTGCTCAGCACACCGCCGGAGCGCCCTACCGCGACGGCCGTGCCTACGCCGGTGGCGCGCACAATCGTCGGATACACGTGCGCGGCCAGCGCGAACAGCGTCGTCTGAACGGCGTTGATCATCCCGCCCGTGATCCCCAACAAGACGACAATCGAAACCGCGTGCCCGGCGGAAACCGGCATAGCTGCCAGTGCGACAGCGCCACAGACCGCGACCACGGCCATTCCCAGCATCGTCGGCCTGGAGCCATAGCGGGCGATCAGCAGCCCGCCCGCGATCGCCCCAGCGACGCCACCCATGTTGAACGCGGCCAGCCCGTTGCTCACGACAATCGCCGTCATGCCTTCGCCGGCCAGCATCGATGGGATCCAGTTGAACCCGACGTACACCGCAAGCAGGCAGAAGAAGAACGCGCCGCACAACGCAAGCGTGTCGCGGCACAGCTCCGGCTTGAACAGGGCGCTGACCGAGGTCCTTGCGATCGTCTGGTCGCCGCGATCGACGAACGCGCTGGCGGAGGGCACAGGATGACCGATTCGGTTCAGCGTCTGCGCGAGCTCGAGCCAGCGTTCGGGGCGGCGCGCGAGATAACGCGGGGACTCCGGCAATAGACGGCTGACGAGCGCAGCGATCACGACAGCTAGCAGACCGCCGATCAGGAACAGCGCCCTCCAGCCAATCGCCGGAAGCATGCGGCCACCGGCGAACGCCGCGAGCGTTCCACCAGCCGGAATGCAGACAATCGTCAGCGTCACTGCGAGCGCGCGATGACGGCGAGGAACGAACTCTGATGAGAGCGCTGCGGCGTTTGGCAGCGCGCCGCCGAGGCCCAGACCCGCAAAGAAACGGAGAAGGCCGAGCGTCAGCAGGCTCTCGGCCGTGGCGACCGCTGCCGTGAAGCACCCGAAAAGCAACGCACTTCCGATGAGTGCACGGCGTCTTCCGACGCGATCACCTGCCATGCCGCCAATCGCGCCGCCGATCATCATCCCGAGCATCCCGCTCGCGAGCACTGGCGCAAATGACGCGCGTGGCAGCGCCCAGCCCCTCATGATCGCTGGAAGGGAGATCGGCAGCAGTTGATTGTCGATGCCGTCGAAGACGATCGTCAGCGCCGTGAGCGCCACGAAACGCTTCTGACGTGGTCCCCACGGGCCCTCGTCCAGAATCACACCGACATCTACTGGGGCGGATACGGATACATCTGCAGATCCGCGAGGTGGCGAGGCGCTGCGCATGAGCGGGCAGCGGGATTCTAGCAGGTCGGTGGAAGCGCGAACGGCTGTCGAGGCCTCCGGTTCCAGGGTTCCAGGTTTTCAGACAGACCAGGAACCAGGAACTTGTGAACCTTGGAACCTGAGCACGATGTGCATGTGTATGATTACCTGAGATTGCCAGCAGGAGGCAGCGTGAGGGCACTATCGCGAGATCACGACGCGCAGACAGGGGTGACGGGAGAGCGTCCGGCCGAGGCGGGTACGCAGCCGCCGTTGCTCTATCCGCCGTACCAGTCAACCATCCGTCGTGCGCCAGCCGAGCCGCTGATTCGAGTGCCGCCGGATTTCGCTGACATTGCCGCACCAATCTTCGGTTACTTGCCGATCGGCCCGACGGACAACGACCTGACTCGGCAGCATCCCGGCGAACCGCTTGGTGAGCGCATCATCGTGGCGGGGCGCGTCGTCGATGAAGACGGCACTCCGGTGCGCAACACGTTGATCGAGATCTGGCAGTGCAATGCTGCCGGTCGCTATCGGCATCACATCGACGACCATCCAGCGCCGATTGATCCGAATTTCACCGGAGCGGGAAGGACCATTACCGGCAACGACGGTGACTATCAGTTCGTCACGATCAAGCCCGGCGCGTACCCCTGGCGCAACCATCCGAACGCGTGGCGCCCGGCGCACCTCCATTTTTCGTTGTTCGGGTCGTCTTTTCTCACGCGGCTCGTCACGCAGATGTACTTTCCGGGCGATCCACTGTTTCCGTACGATCCGATCTTTCAGTCCATCCCCGACGAGCGTGCGCGCGAGCGCCTGGTGTCGAGATTCGATCTCGAGCTGACGCAGCCGGAAGTGGCGCTGGGGTATCGATTCGATATCGTGCTGCGCGGACGCCAGTCGACGCCCTTCGAGCAGCGCACATGACCACTGCAACCCGGCTCACGGCAATCGCGTCGCAAACGATCGGCCCCTTCTTTCATTTCGGAATCGCGAGCGACACGTCGCTCGGCTGCATCGCCCCTCGACTCCGCCCGGGACAGGGCGCCGACTCGAGCGCCGGGCGGATCCGGTTGACGATGAGGGTGCTCGACGGCGACCGGGCTCCGGTCAACGACGCATTGATAGAGGTGTATCAGGCCGATGGCGACGGGCATTACGATCGCGCCGGATTCTGCGGCTTTGGACGGTTGCCGACCGGCGACGATGGCTCGTGCGTGTTCGAAACGATCAGGCCCGGCAGCGTGCCGGACGGGCGTGGCGGCTGGCAGGCGGCGCACATCGACGTGTGTCTCTTCGCGCGCGGCATTCTCCGTCATCTGTACACACGCGTGTACTTCGAAGATGATTCGCGGCTCGCACAAGACCCGATGCTGTCCCTGGTCCCCGAACATCGACGCGGGACGCTGATCGCACAGCCGGTTCCCGATGCGCCAGGGCAGTGGTGGTTCGACATCCGGTTGCAGGGCGAACGCGAGACGGTGTTCTTCGATCTGTGACAATTCAGGGCTTGAACTCTGGCTTTAGGCTCATGGCTTTGGGCTTTGGGCCGGTCACGAAAATCATCGCGCACATGCATCGACGACAGCCCACATGCAGTGAACGGAGCAGCGTCGTTGCCAACGACCGGTGTTCGGCGAGCGCGGCTGAAGCCCAGAGCCCTGAGCCGAGAGCCGATCTCGACGCATCATGTCCTTCCGCCTGATCGACAGTCTGGCGACCACCGACGCGCTTGCCGTCGTTTTCTCAGACGAATCAGTGGTGCGGGCGATGCTGGATTTCGAGACCGCACTGGCTCGTGTCGAGGCCAGGCTGGGCCTGATTCCTCACTCTGCAGCCGATGCGATCACTGAAGCAGCGAGGGCCGGGGATTTCGACGGCGCTGCGATAGCTCGAGCCGCTGGTGCATCCGGGACGGTGGCGATTCCTCTCGTGAATGCGTTCGTCGAGCGTGTGCGAGCGGTGGACCCGGCAAGCGCCGGGTTCGTGCACTGGGGAGCGACGAGCCAGGACCTGACCGATTCGGCAATGATTTTGACGATCAGACGAGCCCACACGATTCTCGGGACCGATCACGCTCGCCTGACACGTGCGATGCGCGAGCTCTCGGACCGCCACGCGCGGACCGTCATGTTGGGCCGAACGCTGCTGCAGCCCGCAGTCCCGATCACGTTCGGGCTGAAAGTCGCAGGGTGGGTCGCCGCGATCGAGCGCGGCTGGGCGCGCATCGCCACAGCATTCGATCACGCAATCCTTCTTCAATTTGGTGGAGCGGCCGGCACCCTGGCGGCGCTCGGGAATACCGGGCTCGATGTCGCTCGATCGCTCGCCACCGAGCTCGGTCTCCCACAGCCGGAAGCTCCCTGGCACACGCATCGCGACCGGTTGGCCTCGTTGGTCGCGTGCTACGGCATCTACACGGGGACGCTCGGCAAGATTGCGCGCGACATCTCGCTGCTGATGCAGGACGAAGTCGCGGAGGTCGCCGAGCCCGGCGGCGGGTCGTCGGTGATGCCGCACAAGCGCAATCCGGCCGCATGCGCGACCGTGCTCGCCGCCGCAACGCGAGCCCCGGGTCTGGTCGCGTCGTTTCTGAGCGGCATGATCCAGGAGCACGAGCGATCGATCGGCGGATGGCACGCGGAGTGGCCGACGCTGGCAGCGCTCGTCCAGTCAACCGGCGCGGCGGTCGCGGCCTCAGCGGGCGCAATCGAGCAACTGCGCGTCGATGCGGATCGGATGCGCGTCAACATCGGGCGGACGAATGGGCTCATCTTTGCCGAGCGAGCGGTGACGCTGCTTGCTTCGCACGTAGGAAGCGAACAGGCCCGACGTCTCATCAGCGAGGCCGTCGAGCGCACGCGAGAAACGGGAGAACGGTTTGCCGATGCGCTGAAGCAGGTTCCCGGCGTCGCTCGCGCGCTCTCCGCCGAGCAGCTCCAGCAGATCGATGCGTCGGAGGAATATCTCGGCATGGCGGAAGCGTTCCGCCTGAAGCTGCTGTCGGCGGCCAAATGAGGAACCTCGATGCCTCTCCTGAACATCGGCTCTGAGTCGTGCCACTACCGTCTCGACGGCGCGGACGAAAGGCCCGTCCTCTTCCTGTCGCACTCGCTCGGCCTCGATCATGGCATGTGGGAGGAGCAGGTCACGGATCTGTCGCCGCACTTCCGCATTCTGCGCTACGACATCCGCGGACACGGCGCGTCGGCCGTGACGCGTGGTGATTACACGATCGAACAGCTCGCACGCGATGCGCTCGCGCTCGCGGATCGGCTCGGCGTCGGCCAGTTTGCCTTCTGCGGTCTCTCGCTCGGCGGGATGATTGGGCAGTGGCTCGCGGTGCACGTGCCCGATCGCGTGACGCATCTCGTGCTCGCGAATACGACCGTGCGTGTCGCGGATCCGCAAGCGATGGAGACTCGGCGACGGACGGTCCTCGACGGCGGTATGCCAGCCGTCGCGGACATGGTAATGTCGCGCTTCTTCTCGCCGGGCGTGCTCGCACGAAATCCTCCGCGGGTCGCATGGGCCAGGCGGACGCTGCTCGCGACGGATCCGATCGGTTACGCGGGGTGCTGCGGGGCGATCCGCGACCTCGATCATGCCGCGTTGCTCTCGCAGATCGAGGTCCCCACGCTGGTGATCAGCGGCGATCACGATGTGGGTATGCCGTGGCAGGGGCACGGCAGTGTGCTGACCGCTGGGATCAAAGGCGCGCACGTGGTGCAACTGCCAGCCGCACACATCTCGAATCTCGAACGGCCGCGATCGTTCTCCGCCGCGCTGTTCGATTTTCTCCTGCCGCACTCTCGAGGCTCACTCGCAGCCGGGTTCGAGATCCGGCGGGCGGTGCTGGGGGATGAGTACGTCGACCGGGCGATGGCGGCCACAACGGATCTCACTCGCGACTTTCAGGAGCTGCTGACGCAGTACGGCTGGGGCACGATCTGGACGCGCCCGGGTCTCGACCATCGGACGCGGCGCCTGCTCGTGCTCGCGATGAGCGCGGCGCTCGGGCGATCCGAGGAGTTCCGTCTCCACGTCCGCACGGGTCTCGCCCACGAATTGGAGATATGCGACCTGGAAGAAGTGCTGCTGCAGGTCGCCATCTACGCAGGCGTGCCCGCCGCGAATACGGCATTCCATATCGCGGCCGAAGAACGCGCCACTCAGAAGGCGTAAGCGCTCACTTCCGATAATCCAATGCCGGTTTGCGATCCGCGAGTCGCGTCTTGTACGCGAACCCGGGCCCGCGCTTCGTGTCGAACTCGGCCTTCGCCTTCTGGATGTGCGACGGATCGGTAAAAAGGTCGACGGTCGTCAGCGCCATCGCCTTTGCCGCGACGATCATTCCTTTCATGCCAATCGTCGAACCCGCGCAAGCGGTAGCTTGCCAGCTGTGCGCGGGAATGCCGGGCACGAACGTGGCCGCAGACATTGAAACCGTCGGCACGTTCCAGCTGACGTCGGCGAGATCCGTTGACGCACTCCCGACGGCGCCGGTCCTCGACGGCTGAACCTTCTCCTGCGATCCCAGCTCGAGTGACGGCGGCTCCGTGAGCGTCTTGCGCAGATCTTCCGCGAACGCCGTCTCTTCGGCCGTGTAGCTGAACCCGCCGACGCGTTCGAGGTTCTTGTTCATCACTCCCGACAGGCATTCGTTCGGCAGGACGTTCCAGACGGCGCCCGTGACCTCGAAGTCCATCGTCGTCCCCGTCCCGAGCGCGGCGCCTTTCGCAGCGTCGACGATCCGATCCCATACACCGTCGAGGATGCGCATGTCAGGCTGTCGCGCGTAGTAATACGCCTCGGCGAAATCGGGAACGACGTTGGGCGCGGAGCCTCCGCGCGTGATGATGTAGTGGATGCGCGTTTCCTGCGGAACGTGCTCGCGCAGCATGTTCACCATGTAGTCCATGGCTTCGACGGCGTCGAGCGCCGAGCGCCCGCGATGGGGAGCGGCCGCGGCGTGCGCGGCGACGCCGTGAAAGCGGAACTTGCCGGTGATGTTCGCGAGATTCGTGGACGGACTCGCCTCGTTGCGATCTCCTGGATGCCACGTGACGACCGCATCGACGTCGCTGAAGAGGCCCGCGCGGACCATGTAGACCTTGCCGGACCCTCCTTCCTCGGCCGGCGTACCGTAGTATCGCAACGTGCCTGCGTGTCCGGCGGCGAGCCATTCTTTGACCGCAATCGCCGCTGCCAGCGCGCCGGTGCCGAGCAGGTTGTGACCGCATCCGTGCCCCGCACCTTCGGGCACGATTGCACTGCGGCGCGCACTCGCCTGCTGCGACAGGCCGGGCAGCGCATCGTACTCGCCGATCACAGCGATGACCGGCTTCCCCGATCCGAAGGTCGCGACGAATGCCGTCGGAATATCGGCCACGCCGGCGCGGACGCTGAACGCCGCCTCGCGCAGCTTCTGCTGCAGCAGTGCGCTGCTCTTCTGTTCCTGATATCCAATTTCGGCGAAGCTCCAGATTTGCTTGGCGATGTCGCCGTAGACGGTGCGCTTCGCCTCGATGCTCTGTAGCAGCGCGTCGCGATCGTCGGCGGCCGCGCCGAGGATCAGCGGGATCACAAGCACGAGAACTGTCGTGAATCTCGGCATATCGATGGTCCACGGAATGAGCGATATCTGCGCCGTCAACGGTCGGCGACTGATATGTTCACGTCGCTGAAGTGGCTGTCTCTTATACACATCTGACGCTGCCGACGAATGTGTC
>JBKPCD010000201.1:0-11873 GCA_046727175.1 Acidobacteriota bacterium
GCTGACCCACAGCCGAACCGACATCGCTGAGCTGGAGCTGCACGAGCTCGAACAGGCGCTCGAAAGCATCGGCCGTCCGCGTTTTCATGCGCGGCAGATCTTCCAGTGGATTCACCGCCGCGGCATCTCGGCCTTCGGTGCGATGAGCGATCTGAGCCGCGATCTTCGGAGCGAGTTGACGCACGACTTTCGGATCAGCACACCGAACATCGTGCGGACCGAGCGCTCGATCGACGGTACCACAAAGCTCCTCCTGCAGCTGTGGGACGGAAAGCTCATCGAATCGGTCTGCATTCCGGAATCGAGCCCCGATGTCGCGACGCCCAGGACCGAACGATTCACGTTCTGCCTGTCGACGCAGGTTGGATGCGCCATGCGATGCGCGTTCTGCCTGACGGGGAAGATGGGCATCGAGCGCAACTTGAGCGCAGGTGAAATCGTTGGACAGGTTCGGGTGCTCGCGGATCAGCTCCACCTGCTCGAGACTCGCTTCAACATCGTCCTGATGGGCATGGGCGAGCCGCTGCACAATTACGACCAGACGATGAAGGCGCTCCGAATCCTCGCCGACGAACACGGTCTGGCGGTCTCGCCGCGGCGGATCACGTTGTCGACGGTCGGAGTGCTTCCTGCACTCGAGCGGCTTGCCACCGAGCCACTGATGCCGAATCTGGCGATCTCGCTCCACTCCACGGACGAGGACCAACGCGACATGCTCGTGCCGATCAACCGAAAGTACGGCCTGAAGGAGTTGATCGACGCGTGCCGGCGATTTCCGCTAAAGCGCCGGAACCGAATTACTTTCGAGTACGTGCTCCTGAAAGACGTGAACGACACGGCGGAGGACGCGCGCCGGCTGGTGAAGCTGCTCAACGGAATCAAAGCGAAGGTCAACCTCCTGCCGCTCAACGAGGCCGCCGGCATTCCGTTCGAACGGCCGTCGGACGACCACGTGAACCGATTCGCCCAGATTCTCGCCGACCATCACGTCACTGTTTCCGTGCGCAAGTCGCGTGGCCGCGATATTCGCGCCGCCTGCGGTCAGCTCATCACCGAATCATCGAAGCTGAAGGCGCCGGGCCAACAGCTCGCAGCTCTCATGCGCGTATGAGGTTCGCGGTTCCCAGTTCCCGGTTCACGGTTCTTGGTTCCTGGTTCTCGCACGTCACAAACTACGTTTGTCTCCAACGACTACGCCGCACATCGCGTCCTGGACCGAATCGAGCCTGATCACGACGCGCTCGTTTCTTGGCATCCCGGGTCCGATCCGCACCTTCAAGTAGTTGTCGGTCACGGCCAGCGTGCCATCCTCGAGCGTCAGCGCGGGACGAATCGTCCCAAGCTGACGCTCCTTGAAGCGGCGCGCGAGCTTCGCACCGATTTCACGCAGGCGTGCCGCGCGCTCGCGAACCACTGGTCCTGGTACCCGGTTGCCCATCGAAGCGGCCTCGGTTCCCGGACGATCCGAGTAGGGAAACACGTGGAGATGCGAGAGAGGTGATTGCGGCAGGTACTCGAGGTTTGCTTCGAAGTCTTCAACGGACTCGTCAGGAAACCCCACGATCATGTCCGAGCCGATCGACGCGTGCGGGAGCTTCTCGGCGATCCCGTTGACCAGGTTTCGATAGTAGTCGAGCGTGTACGGACGTCTCATCGCGGCAAGCACGCGATCGCTGGCGTGCTGCAGCGGCAGATGGAAGTGCGGCGCGAACCGGCCCCGGCTGGCCGCGACCAGGTCCACAATCTCGGTCGTGCAATCCATCGGCTCGAGAGAGCTGATTCGGTACTGCACATCGACGTTCGATCGATCCAGCGCGCGAAGCAAATCGATCAATGAGACCGCCGGAGTGAGATCGCGGCCGTAAGAGCCGAGATGCACGCCCGTCAGCACGATCTCCTTGAACCCGGCGGCAGCGATCCGTTCGACGTCGCGGACCACCTCTGACATCCGAACGCTTCGGCCTGCCCCGCGTGTCCAAGGGATGATGCAGTACGCGCAGCGCTCCTCACATCCGGTCTGGACTCGCAGGGTGAAGGCGGTGCGCCCGGCGACACCCGGCTCGATTGGCGCGCCGCACGCGCCGTCGCCATCGCCGAAACGTTCTCTGGTCGTCGGTCCGCTGGATCCAAATCGCAGGCGCACTGCCGCGTCGGCAATCGTCTCGACAAGCCGCTCCTTCTCCTCGTTTCGAATCACCCGAACGACGTTTGGAAGCGCCTGGAGCTCGTCGGGGCGACGCGTGGCATAGCACCCGGTCACGATGACCTGGGCAGCAGGATTGTCGCGGACAACGCGGCGAATCGCCTGCCTCGCGCCCTGGTCGGCGGTCGACGTCACCGAGCACGTGTTGACGATGACAAGGTCTGCGTCGGCCGATGGTACGTCAACCCCGCCGCGTGCACGCAGATCCTCGTCGATGCGGAGCGAGTCCGCCTGATTCACGCGACAGCCGAATGTAATGATCGAGTAGCGCACGGTGTCTGAGCTCACTCGGGAGGCGGAGATCACGAAATCATTCACCGCGGAGCCACGGGGCACACGGCGAATGCTTTTTATTGTTTCGTACTCCGTGCTCTTCGTGACTCCGTTGTGAAGGCTTTGTCCGTGTCCTCCGTCTCCTCCGCTATCAGAGCGGCGGCGAACCATCGCCGATCAACCGAAGCGCGGCCTCCTCAACCTTCTCGGCAAGCTTCTTCTTGTACGCCTCGAGTCGTACGCTGATTCCCGCGTCACCGACGGCGAGGATCTGTGCCGCAAGCACGCCGGCATTCGTCGCGCCTGGCTTCCCAATGGACACCGTCGCGACGGGCACGCCGGGAGGCATCTGTACAGTCGAGAGCAGCGCGTCCAGACCCTTGAGCGCTGACGAATCGATCGGCACGCCGATGACCGGCAGAGTCGTGTGAGCCGCAACGACGCCGGCGAGATGGGCGGCCGCGCCGGCGCCAACGATGAATACTCTCACGCCACGGCCAGGCGCCTCTCGAATCAGCCGTATCACGCGATCTGGCGATCGATGCGCCGAGGCGACGGTCCAGTCGCACTGAACCTGCAACTCGCGAAGCACGTCGACGGCGCCCTGCATCACGGGTGCGTCCGAATCGGAGCCCATGAGGATCAAGACTGACATGTTGATTACTTGACCGGGGGGCTTCGCCTCGCCGGCCCCCCATCGCCGTCGCTCGCGGGGACCCCTCCGCCCCCGCTCCGGCGGGGCGCGCCCGTGGCGCGCCTGGCTGGTCAAAGTCGCATCATAGCGGCAGTGCCTTCAATCCAATATCGCGGCGATAGTGCATGCCGTCGAAGGATATCGCCGAGACGCCTTCATATGCGCGGGCGACCGCGCCCTCGAACGTCGCGCCGCGGCCGACGACCGTGAGAACGCGTCCGCCGGCGGTGACGATGGCTTCCTCTTCACCAGCGCGTCGCGTGCCCGCGTGAAGGACGAGAACGTCTTCGAGTCGTTCGGCGTCATCGAGCCCGGAAATCGGGAGACCCATCGGCCCTGAACCAGGATAGCCCTTCGATGCGAGCACGACGCCGACATGTTTTCGGCCGCTGAACCGGATCGACGATCCGAGGAGCGTGCCGGCGGCGGCCGCCGCGAGGTGCGGAACGAGATCCCCCTCGACAGCCGGAATCACCACCTGCGCCTCCGGATCGCCGAATCGGACGTTGAACTCGATCACCTTAGGACCATCGCAGGTGAGCATCAACCCGGCGTAGAGGAATCCGCGGTACTCGTGACCATCGGCAGCAAGGCCATCGACGACGGGCTGGACGATCTCGCGCATGATTCGCGCGTGAAGCGCATCGTCGACGAGCGCGCTCGGCGCAAACGCACCCATGCCGCCCGTGTTGGGACCTTCGTCGTGATCGAAGGCGCGCTTGTGGTCTTGCGCCGTCAACAGCGGCACGGCGCGTGTGCCGTCGCAAAGCGCAAAGAAAGAGACTTCCGGTCCCGTGAGACATTCCTCGAGCACGAGACGCACGCCGGCGTCGCCGAACTGCCGCTCCTTCATCGCGGCGTCGACAGCCCGGTCCGCGCTCGCACGATCGTGGGCCACGACGACACCTTTTCCTGCAGCGAGTCCGTCGGCCTTGACAACGACAGGAAACCCCAGCTCACCGCGCGCGATCAACGCGTGCGCGGAAGACGCATCGTCGCACACGCGGTAACGCGCCGTGGGGATGCCGTACTTCGCCATGAAGGTCTTCGCGAAGACCTTGCTGCATTCGAGCTGCGCAGCCGCGCGTGTGGGACCGACGATCGGAAGACCGCTGGCGATGAAAAGATCGACCAGCCCGCGAGCGAGTGGAAGCTCGGGGCCCACGACGGTCAGATCGACGCGCTCGCGTGTGGCGAGCGCGAGCAGCCCTTCACAATCGGCGGCATCGACGGCTGCGAGCCGCGCGTGCCGAGCGATGCCGGGGTTGCCAGGGGCCGCAAACACCTCGTCGACGCCGGATTCCCGAGCGAGCTTCCACGCGAGCGCGTGCTCGCGGCCACCGCCGCCCACGACAAGGACCTTCATACTCAGCAGTCAAACCCAATATTTTGAGGGAATTACGAACAAGGGTCGAATCGGGGCTGGTGACGCGGACGACCTGAGCTTTATTGCAAAAAAACCGTGAGTTACCTGTGATAGCCTAACACACTCTGTCGGACTCTTCGGGCCTCCCCGGGGGCAGGCCGCTAAGGAGGTGTATTCGGATTGGCTGAAGTCAAAGTGCAGGAAGGGGAATCAATCGAAAGTGCGCTGCGCCGTTTCAAACGGAAAGTGCAGCAGGAAGATATCATCAAGGATATCAAGAAGCACTCGTTTTATCTGAAGCCAGGTGATCGGCGCCGCGCCAAGCAGGCGCTCGCACGGAAGCGTACGCGCAAAAAGCAACGCCGCGAATCGGATTAGGGGCGTCGAACAGCAGGCCCCGTTCGCGTGGCCGACCATGATGGTCGGTCCCGCAGCGGGGCCATTCCCGTTGGTGCGCGGGCGGGACATCGAGTTGGTGAGAGGTGGGGCCGATGGAGTTTCAGGACAAGACGTTGCACTGCGTAGACTGCGGAACGGAGTTCATCTGGACGGCAGGGGAGCAGCTCTTCTTCGCCGACAAGAACTTCAAGAACGAACCCAAACGGTGCAAGAGCTGCAAGGCGAAGCGCGCTTCGCGCCCCTCGGGCGCCAGCGGCCCAATCGCCAGGGAACGCGTCGAGACGACCACGAACTGCTCGGCGTGCGGAAAGGAAACAACAGTGCCGTTCCGGCCGACGCAGGGGCGTCCCGTGTTCTGCCGCGAATGCTTTCAGCAGCGTAAATTCGCGGGGGCCAGCGGCATCTAGTCCTGAGCTTCACGAGTCCTCGAGAGGCCACGCCGTCGGGGCGTGGCCTTTTCTTTTTTGGCCCCGCAAGGGCTGGAACGAATCGCCGGATCGAATCGTCTGTCGCGCGCGTCTAAAAATTGATCACAACGTGCGCGGGTCCGGGTTTTGCGAACGTACCACCGGCCAGCACCCGGCTCATCGTCGGTCACCTGTAATTCTTTTTATGCGTCAACCAGTCAAAACCGTTCTGTTACTGCTCGGCCTCGGGACAGTGTTGGCAACGGAGGCCTGCCGGAACGGAGGTGAGGCGCAACCGCAAGCGCATGGAGGCGCGCCACCTCCGTCGGCGGTCAAAGTGGTGACGGTCGAATCGAGACCAATCGAACAGACGTCCGAATTCATCGCAACGATTCGATCGCTGCGTTCGACGACGATTCAACCCGAAGTCGAAGGGATCATCTCGAACATCCTGGTCAAGTCAGGCGATCGAGTGCAGGTCGGGACGCCGCTCGTACAGATCGACCAGGATCGCCAGCAGGCCGCGGTGCGCAGCACCGAGGCCAACCGCGCGGGCGTCGAAGCCGACGTTCAGTACTGGACCCAGCAGGTGAAGCGCCTCGACGCGCTCGTCCAAGCTGGCGCGATCAGCCGACAGGAATTCGATCAGGCGCAGAACTCGCTGCGGACGGCGCAAGCGCAGCTCGCCGCGCTCGACGCGCAGGTTCGCCAAGGCCGCGTCCAGCTTCAGTATTACCGGGTGGTCGCGCCGCAGGCCGGGGTCGTCGGCGACATTCCCGTTCGCAAAGGCGATCGCGCGACGAACTCCACCGTGATCACGACGATCGATCAAATCGAATCGCTCGAAGCGTACATTCAGGTTCCGCTCGACCGTGCGACACAGCTGCGCATCGGGCTGCCGGTACAGCTGCTCGATGACCAGGGCAAAGTCGCCGCGACGAACCCGATTACGTTCGTGGCGCCGCGCGTGGATCCGGCGACGCAGACGGTGCTCGTCAAAAGCCTGCTGCGGCAGGTGCCGAAACCGGTCCGCGTCCAGCAGTTCGTTCGCGCCCGGATCGTGTGGCACTCGGTCGAGGGGATTACGGTCCCCGTGACGGCCGTGACGCGGATCAACGGCCAGTATTTCTGCTTCGTCGCCGAACCGGCCGGCCAGGGGCTCGTCGCGCGCCAGAAGCCGCTCCAGGTTCGCGAGATTGTCGGCAACGACTACGTCGTGACGAGCGGACTGAAGCCCGGCGACAAGTTGATCGTCTCGGGAATCCAGAAAATCGGCGAAGGAGCTCCTGTCCGCGCCGACTGACACCCCATGTTCGTAGACACGTTCATCCGCCGTCCGATCCTCGCGTCGGTCTGCTCGCTCGTTCTCGTGCTCGCCGGCGCGGTTGCCATTCCAACAATGCCGGTCGCGCAGTACCCGAGTCTCGCGCCGCCGCAGGTCAACGTGACTGCCATCTACACCGGCGCGAATGCGCAGGAGGTGGAGACCGCAGTCACCACGCCTCTCGAACAGGCAATCAACGGCGTCGAAGGCATGCTCTACATGACGTCGTCGAGCACGAACAGCGGCGTCTCGACCATAACGGTCACGTTCGACATCACGCGCAATCAGGATGTCGCCGCCGTCGACGTGCAGAACCGGGTGAACCAGACGCTCGGCCGCATGCCCGCCGAAGTGCGCACGACCGGGATCACCGTCCAGAAGCAATCGACTGGATTCATCATGGCCGTCGGCGTCTTCTCCGAAAGGGGAATGTACGACTCGCTGTTCCTCAGCAACTATCTCGACGTCTTCATCAAGGACGCAATCAAGCGTGTCGCTGGCGTCGGCGACGTCGTGATCTTCGGTGAACGCAAATACTCGATGCGGCTGTGGCTCGATCCTGACCGGCTTGCGGGCCGGGGGTTGACGGCCGGCGATGTCGTGGCGGCCCTGCAGCAGCAGAACGTGCAGGTTGCCGCCGGCAGTCTCGGGCAGGCGCCGGCGCCATCGGGTCAGTCGTATCAGCTCAGTGTGCGCGCGCTCGGTCGCTTGAGCGAAGCCTCGGAGTTCGAGAACATCATCCTCAAGAGTGGCGCGGACGGCGCGCTCGTCCGGCTCAAGGATGTCGGCCGTGCCGAGCTGGGCGCGGAAACATATGCGGCCGACCTGCGCTTCCAGGGAGTCCAGGCGGTTGGCTTCGGCGTCACGCAGCTGCCGACAGCGAACTCTCTCGACGTCGAACGAGCCGTGACCGCGGAGCTCGATCGCCTCTCCGCGTCCTTTCCGCCCGGTCTGCGCTACATGGTCGCGTTCAACACGACCGACGTCGTTCAAGCATCGATCTACGAGGTCGTGAAAACGCTCCTCGAAGCGATCGTGCTCGTCGTGCTCGTCATCTTCGTGTTTCTCCAGACGTGGCGCAGCACGCTGATTCCGGCAATCACGATCCCGGTGTCCCTCGTCGGCGCGTTCGCGTTCGTCAAGGTGATGGGATTCTCGATCAACACGCTGACGCTCTTCGGCATCGTCCTCGCCACCGGCATCGTCGTCGACGATGCGATCGTCGTCATCGAGAACATCGAGCGTCACATCGACGAGTACAAGGTGACCGCGAGGAAAGCGGCATCGGATGCGATGCGCGAAGTGCTCGGGGCCGTCGTTGCGACGGGGCTCGTCCTCATCGCGGTGTTCGTGCCGGTCGCGTTCTTCCCGGGCACGACCGGACGTCTCTACGCGCAGTTCTCGATCACGATTGCGTTCGCGGTGGCGTTGTCGGTTTTCAACGCCGTGACGCTGACTCCGGCGCTGTCTGCGCTGCTGCTGCGGCAGACGCACGGAAAGGGAAGGTTCTTCACGTTCTTCGAGCGGGTGATTTCCAGCGGAACGAAGGGCTACCTGGCAGTCCTCCGGCGTGGGCTCGCCATTCGCTGGGCGATCGTCATCCTCTTCGTCGCGACGCTCGGCGCCACGTGGTGGGTGTATCGAACGGTGCCGCAGGCGTTTATCCCCGAGGAAGATCCGGGGTACTTCATCATCCAGGTAGTGGCGCCAGCAGGCGCGTCGCTGGAGTATTCGGGCGCGATTGCACGACAGGCCGAGGCAATCATCAGCAAGGACCCCGACGTCATGGCAATGTTCTCCGTCATGGGCTTCAGCTTCAGCGGCGCGGCATCGAACCAGGGCCTCATGTTCGTACGGCTCAAGCCGTTCGAAGCGCGAATCGGCGAACAGCACTCGGTCCAGTCCGTGCTGAGACGAGTCGGCGGTCAGCTGTTCGGCCTTCCCGGCGCGATCGTGGTGGCGTTCACGCCGCCGTCGATTCAAGGTTTGAGCCGGTTCGGTGGTTTCGAATTCCAGGTGCTCGATCAGAGCGGCGGCGATATCAGCCGCCTCGCACAGGCAACCTATGCGATCGTGGGCGCGGGCAACAAGTCTCCGAAGCTGCGTCCGCCGCTCTTAACCACGTTCACGACCAACGACCCGCAGCTGCAGGTCACGATCAATCGTCAGCGCGCACTGGCGCTCGGGCTGCCGCTCAGCGAGGTGACCAACGCGCTGCAGGTCTTCCTCGGCTCGCAATACGTCAACGACTTCGAGTTCAACAACCGCGCATATCGCGTCTACGTTCAGGCAGACCAGCAGTTTCGGTCCAACCCGCGGGCGCTTGCGCAGCTCTACGCGCGAACCCGCAGCGGCGCAATGGTGCCGCTCGAGCAAGTCGTGCAGATGAAGGAGATCACGGCGCCCCAGGTCATCAACCACTTCAATCTGTTTCGGTCGGCAACGATCAACGGCGCGGCCGCACAAGGCGTCAGCTCGGGCGAAGCGTTACAAGAAATGGAGCGGCTGGCTCAAACGACGTTACCGGAGGGAATGGGCTACGCCTGGTCGGGAATCTCACTCGAGGAGACGAAGGCGGGTCGTCAGGCATTCCTGATTTTCGGTCTCGCGCTGCTGCTCGTGTACCTCACCCTCGCGGCCCAGTACGAAAGCCTCGTCCTGCCGTTCATCATCCTGCTCGGGGTCCCGATTGCGGTCCTTGGCGCGCTGTCTGCGCAGTGGCTGCGCGGGCTCGTCAATGACGTCTACTGTCAGGTCGGACTCGTGCTGCTGATTGGGCTGGCCGCGAAGAACGCCATTTTGATCGTCGAGTTCGCCGAACAGCTGCGGGACAGCGGGATGTCCATCATCGATGCGGCCGTCGAGGCGGCCCGGATTCGGCTCCGGCCCATCCTGATGACGTCACTGGCGTTCATCCTCGGAGTGCTTCCCCTCGTTTTCGCGACAGGGGCAGGACAGGCGGCACGCCAATCGGTCGGTACGACAGTTGCTGGCGGGATGATCGTCTCGACGTTCCTGAACCTCGTCTTCATCCCCGTCCTGTACGTCGTGGTCCAGACCATTCGGGGGATGTTCGGAGGCGGCGGGACGCGGCACGCGGCGGCCGAGCACGCGTGAATTTTCCGCCAATTCTTGACACTATTTCGATTTGCGTAGTACGCTGCCTCTCTTGCCGGCGAGTATCAGCGCGGGCAAGGCGATCCACGTCAACGAGACGCCGGCGAACCGAGGTTCGGGGGCGTTTGGAAATGTCGGGTCGGAGAACTCGCTTCGGGCCACGATCGTCGAGCTACGTCGGCGTGTGAATCGGGTCCGGGCACGGTGAGGCTGGAGGATAGGGGCGATGCAGATCGACGAAAGGGTCGTCGACGGCGTGACGATTCTGGACCTCAAGGGCAAGATGACGCTTGGTGAAGGCGACGAGCTGCTGAAGGACAAGATCAATTCGCTCATCCAGCAGGACAAGAAGAAGCTGCTGCTGAATCTCGAGGGCGTGCCCTACATCGACAGCGCCGGCCTCGGGGAGATCGTTCGAACTTACACGACGGTCAGCCGCCAGGGCGGCAAGCTGAAGCTGCTGAACCTGACCAAGCGGATTCAGGACCTGCTCGCGATCACGAAGCTGCTGACCGTCTTCGAGACGTACGAATCCGAAGGCGAAGCGATCAAGAGCTTCAGTTAACCCCGGCGAACCCCTCGGGCTCGGGCATTGTGGATCCCGTCAGGCTGCCAACAGAGCCTGCTTGCGACACGCCGATGACCCGAGCCGGGTGGAGGGCGCAAGCTCCTGCCGCGCTCAGGATGGCGCGACACACCATTCCGGAAATCATCGAGCAGGCGACGGTGCTGCCGGTGGCCGAGCGGCCGCTGGCGGTCAGTCTTTTCCACTCGCTCCGCCCGTCGCAGTGGACGAAAAACCTCATCATTCTGGGGGCATTGCTGTTCGGCCAGCGATTGCTGGACCCGCAGTCGCTCTTGTATGCGTTGGCCGCGTTCGCGATTTTCTGTGGCCTCTCGGGCGTCGTGTACCTGATCAACGACATCGTCGATCGCAAGGCGGATCGCGAGCATCCTGTGAAGATGTTCCGGCCGATTGCGTCAGGAGCAGTCCCGGTACGCGTGGCAGCTGTCACGGCTGTCGTCATCGCGGCTGCCGCGCTCATTGGGAGCTTCTGGCTCCGCCCGCTCTTCGGCGTGTTGGCTGTCTCGTATCTCGCCCTGCTGACGCTGTACTCGGGTCCGCTTAAACACATCGTGATCATCGACGTGCTCACCATCGCCATCGGCTTCGTGCTGCGCGCGGCCGCCGGAGCGGTCGCGATCGATGTCGCGATCAGCCACTGGCTGTACGTGCTGACGATTCTTCTGGCGCTTTTCCTCGCGCTCAGCAAACGTCGTCACGAGCTCGTGCTCCTCGCGGATCGCGCAATCGGTCATCGGCCGATCCTCGAGGAGTACAGCCCGTACCTCCTCGATCAGATGATCTCCGTCGTCACCGCCTCGACACTCGTGGCGTACGCGTTCTACACGATCAGCCCCGAGACCGTGGCGAAGTTCGGAACCGACTATCTTGGCCTGACGCTGCCGTTTCCGATATACGGGATCTTCCGATACCTTTATCTGGTGCATCTGAAGGAAGGGGGTGGCAGCCCGGCTGAGATGATGCTGACGGACCGGCCGCTCCTGATTTGCGTCGGCCTCTGGGCGCTGGCGACGGCGATAATCATCTACGAATCGGAGTTGTTGAGCTTGGTTGGAGCAGCCAGCTAACGGGCGAACACGATGTCCAAAGCCAAAGTCGCCATTCTGCGAACCAAGCCCGCGAGCGTCCTGCGCGATTACCACGAGCTGATGAACCTGGCCGGTTACCAGGACGTTGTCAGGAAAGATGCTGATACCGCGCTCAAGGTCAACATCTCCTGGCATTTCTTCTTTCCCGGCAGTTCGACGACGCCGTGGCAGCTCGAGGGTGTGATTCGCGCGATGAAAGCGGACGGGTACTCGCCATCGCTGATGCACGCCTGTCACAACCGCACCGTCGTCATCGACGCGCATCTTGGCGAGCGCGAGAATAAGCAGGTCAACGTTGTCGAGGCGCACGACCTGCGCAACATTCACATTTACGAGACGGAGGAGTGGATCAACGTTCGCGAGGCCGTCGGAGACCTCACGAAGAAGTTCACGTGCCTGAACGAGGTGTATCCGAA
>JBKPCD010000202.1:0-11871 GCA_046727175.1 Acidobacteriota bacterium
CGCGCCCGCAAACAGCGACTGCCGCATCACCCGCTTGCCGGCAATCACGTCCTCGATGCTCGCCTCGAAGTGGTGCTGGTGAATCCGTTTCGCCGAATCGGGACCGGGTTCAGCCGCGGCCGCAAGTGCGGCCTTCAACACTGCGTTCCGGATGTCGCCGCCGCTCACCTCGTAGCGGCGGGCCAACACCTGGAAATCGACGTCGGCCGCGAGCGGCGTCCGCGCAGGATGCAACTGCACGCGCCAGATCTGCGCGCGTTCGGCCTCCCCTGGCATCTCGAACAGGACGTGTGTCCGGATGCGTCGCTCGAAGGCTGGATCGAAGTTCGCCGCGAGGTTCGTGGCGAAGATCACCACGCCGTTGTACCACTCGAGCTCCTGCAGCAGCACGCTGATGACGGTGTTCGATTCGCGCTGAAACCCGTGATCGACTGATGTCGATCGCCGCGCCGCGATGGCGTCGGCTTCGTCGAACAGCAGCACGGCGCGCTCGTCGCGCGCCGCGCGGAAGATGGCGGCAACGTTCTTCGGCGTCTCGCCCATCCACAGCGATTCGAGCTCGGCATAGCGGACGAGCAGGAGCCGACGGCCGAGCGAGTGCGCGATGGCTTCAGCGCAGATCGTTTTCCCGGTGCCCGGAGGACCCGCGAAGTTGAAGGCAAGCGCGAGTCCGGTGGGATGCCGCTCGCCGAGGCCCCAACGATTGAAGATGAGATCGTGCTGCGTCACCTGCGCCAGAGCGGTGTCGAGCGCGCGTCGGGTCGCGGGCGGAAGAATCACATCATCGAATGTCCGGTACGGCGCGATCGACTCGACCGCGCGGCGGCCGCTCGTGCCGAACAGACGCGCGAATGGGATCGGCGCCACGCCTCCACCGTACCGCCTGTCCCGGGCTGGAAGCAACAGAACCGCGCCGCGGTCTTTGCGGGTTTGACCGCAAGCCGAATCCGTAAACAACAGGCCGACTGATCGTTAGCGATTTCGGCACGTCTTTGGTGCCTTGGGGTTTCGCGTCTACTCGGCGGTTGGCTGCGAACGCTCCCCGTCAACTGACGAATCTGCTCGGCACCAAGCAGGCGGAACCCCCTCATGAGGAGTCGGTTCTCTGCGATCGACGGAGCCTAAGACGGCTACGTTAACCGCAAGGCGCTGCAGCCATGCATTCTGGCCGCAGCCGTAAACCGCTCACCCTCTAGTGTGTTTCCGGATGTAAGATGCTCCGCTAGTGGCAGTTGTGAGCGAGGAGGATGGTGCGAATCATCCGTGCCAGTCATCATAACTCGTCAAATGATGGAAGGGTCTCGGGTTGCTACGGGTCTCCGACTGCCAGGTTGCGGCCGTCATGAATACTTGCGGAGCACAGGTGTGGACGGCGCAACAGCTGTGCGAGGCGTTTTCCTGGGAGACGACGCCACGGTATTTGCTTGACATCCTGGACATCGTCAACCAGAGACTCTCGCTGTACCTATGAAGGTGCTTCCCTCCTCGGGCTGACCCTCCGCCATCGCGCCGTACCCCAGTCCGATGGCCTCGAAGCTATGCGCCAAGCGGGCCATCGTCCGACCTTCGTCTGCACCCCGGCCCACTACTGCTTCTCGTACACCGACACTACATTCACAGGCTGCCCCTTCGGATCCGTGCCCTTGGTGGTGGTCGTCCGCGTCTTGCCGTCAGCGGACAGAACGATCGTCGACGTCGTCGTCACCTTTCCATCCTGTTTGGCGGTTAGTTTCACGGTCTTTGCGTCCACACGCGTCATGCTTACGAAGTTCCCGTACGGACTGTTTCCCGTGATCGGAACGTCTTTCCCATCGTAGTTCGCGGTGAACGACCAGTGGCTCGTCGCCCCGTCGGTACTCACCAGGTCGACGGTCCACTTGAGGGCCTTGCCCGCGGCCTCGATTACGGTCGTACCGCTCTTGGCTCCCTTCGTTTTCTCGGGATTAATTCTCCAGGTACCAACGAGCGGATCGCCGGACTGGGCCAAAGCCGCCCCGAGCATGACACCCACAAGGACCGCGGCCATGAACACACGTCTCGCTGTCATACCCAATCCTTCTTCGGTTCCGAAGTTGACGGTTATCTGTGAACGCAGCAGTCTCACTCAGCAAAGGCGTCAGCACAACTGGTATCTTCAGATCGCTCTGGACCGCTGTTTTGGGAACATGCACAGGGAAAAAGCCCCGATGAAGACGGCCGTTTTCACCTGTTTCCACAACGCCGGGAGGTCCCAGATGGCCGCGGCGTTCTTCAACTAGTTCGCCGAACTCGAGAAGGGTGCGCATTTTCGCCCGGCACGAATCCCGGCGATTCGCGGCATGCCCGATGTAGACGTACGGGACGAGCAGACAGGTATCTCGCCATAGCCACCCATGCCTGGTGCGAGGCACCGCCGATTGAGCGAGATAGCTGTCGTCGATTCCGGCAATTAAGCAAGTCAACGGGAACGCCCGGGCCGGGGTCTGTCTACGAGCTCTGGTTCGGACCCGAATACGACTGGCGTGCGAAAGTCATTCGCTGCGCGCCGCCAGCCGAACTCGAGTTCGAGATGACGGAAGCCAACGAAGACTGGACGGGCAGTCGTGTCGGCTTCATTCTCGAACCGACGTCGAACGGCACGTTGCTGCGTTTTCATCACACCGGTTGGCCAAGCGTGAATGAACACTACCGCGTGTCGTGCCACTGCTGGGCGATGTATCTCAGAATCCTGCGTCGCTATCTCGAACATGGTGAAGAGGTGGCATACGAGGACCGACTGGATGCCTGACGTGCGACGTCTGGCGTCAGTGAACGACGGCAACCGACGCCGAACTGCTCACGCATCACGCGCGAGCCATTCGCTTGAACCAGGACACAGCACGTGCTTCCAGGATCCGGCGAATCAGCTGCATCGCGCATCCTTCCAGGCAGGAGTCTTCGAACGCGCGTACCTCGCCGCCCGTTCGTCAGTGTGCGAACATCTCCTGCAAAGTCCGCAACACCACGAGCACGGTTTGCGGCTCCAGCTGACCGACAGATTTGAGTAAGCGCTCCATATCGACGGTGCGCAGTTGATCGAACGCGACAAAGCCGTCGCGGCCTTGAAAGCGGCATCGCGGCCGCCACGGGTACGCGCGACCGCCGGTGGTCATGGGGGCAACCATTACGGTCCGGAGATGTTGGTTCAGTTCGTCCGGCGACACGATGACGCAGGGTAGCGTCTTCTTGATTTCACTGCCCAGCGTGGGGTCGAGCCGAACGAGGTAGACCTGCCCACGCACGATCGGGCTCGAGCCTACCGCCACTCCCACTCCTCGCGATCGAACCGGGTGGTCGTGGGCTCGTCAAGGAGCCCGTCATCAGAGCGGTTGCGCATTCGTTGTGCAGCTGCAGCCCACCCCTTCCGCGCGTGACGCACCGCTTCAACGACCAGTCGACCTGGTTCGGCGTGGAGTTCCACTTCGTCACGGAGTTCCGCCTCCTCGAGCAGCGTCTTGGGGATGCGAATGCCGCGAGAGTTGCCGATCCGGATGATGCGAGTCTTCGCTGTCATTGTGATTACATTGTAATCACACGAATCTGCCGAGCGTAAGACTGCATCGTCAGGCGCTCAAATCGCTGCAGACGGGTTGGCGACCGCGGCAGCCACTGGATGGATCATTTTGGCCATGGCTCTCCTGCCCGTAGATAGGATGAAGCGGCTGGTCTCCTTAGTGAGGTGGTAGCTTGCGCTCCTGTGCCTGCTGAAAAATCAGTACTGGTTGCAACGATTGGTGTTTCTGACATTCGCGGATAGGCTTCCCGCCGGTGCGGTGCGTCGTCATTTCGCTGTTCCAGATCGTGCGACTGTCCATGCGCTCTCGAGCGCGCTGCACCTCGAAATTCTCGTCTTGCGACATCAGCCCCAAATCCTCCGACGATCACGCCGGCAAGTCCGCTGACCCAGGCCGACCGGCGGCAAGTAGATTCGATTGTTCACGACGGAGATGACACGGCTCTTGAACGGCCACAAGGCCAACTCACTGGATCGGTCGAAGGTGCTGAAATACGATGCAGCCATGGACTCTGAGCCGGCGCAGTTTCATTCAGACCGCGGCGGGTGCAGCGGGTCTGGGGCTTGCGTCACCTGGCGTGGGCGCACAGCGCGACAGTACGTTCCCGCAGCGAACGAGCAATGGCGGCACCGCTTGCCCGGCATCTTTACAATCACCGACGGATACATCCGGACCGCGGACATCGGCGGGCCGGGGCTCGGCATTCGCGATGAGATGGTGCGCCGCCCCGTCGGGACATGATTATGGCTTTCGAGATCACCAAACACACCATCCTGACCGCGGCTGCCTTGAGCCCGGTACTTGTCTTGAGCCCGCTACTATGGGCGCAGAATCCTCCGGATATCCAGCAGACGTATTCGAAGCTTTGCGGCGGATGCCATGGAGACGATGCCCGTGGCACGCAACAGGGCCCGGGACTTGCGGGAAATCCGTCGGTTCGCGCGCGATCCGCTCAAAGCCTGCGTAATGTCATTCGATATGGAATCCCCGCCGCAGCGATGCCCGCCTTCGATCTTCCGGCCGACACGCTCGATGCACTGGCCACCATGATCGGCTCGCTGAACGCCGTGGCCGCAAAGAGCAACGTGCCCGGTGATGTGGCGGCCGGCAAGCAGTTCTTCCTGGGGAAGGGACAATGCGTGTCCTGCCATCTGGTGCAGGGCGAAGGATCGCCCATCGGACCAGATCTCTCGGATGTCGGCCTCGAGCTGACCGTCGATGAGATTCGCGAGGCGCTGCTGAATCCTGACGCGCGGATCGCTCCCGGCTATGGCGTCGTCTCTGTACGCCTGCGTGATGGTCGAACGTTGCGTGGATTCGCGCGCAGCCGCACCAGCTTCGACCTGGCCATCCAGGACCTGACAGGCGCGTTCCACGCGCTGTCGCTCGATGACGTCTCCGAGATTACGGACGAGAAACGGTCGCACATGGAACGCGTGACGGCGAGCGCCGACGAGTTGCGCGATGTGATTGCGTTTCTGAGTCGATTGAGCGGCGTACGACCCGGAGCCGTGGCCTCGACACCGCGTTCCGAGAGGGGGATAGACTTCACCAGGATCTTGAATCCCGAGCCAGGCGAGTGGCTGACGTTCAATGGAAACGTCAGCGGAAACCGCTACAGCGAACTCACGCAGATCAACAAGGCGAACGTGAGCAGGCTCAGCGTGAAGTGGACGTTTTCCATCCCCCTCTGGTCGCAGTTCCTGCCGGACACTCCTTACTATCGCGAGAACATGCGGTACTTCGGACTGGAGACGGTTCCGATCGTTGCCGATGGCGTCATGTACGTGACCGGGCCGAACCAGGTGTTCGCGCTCGACCCGAGGACCGGCCACGAGATCTGGCATTACTCGCGCCCTCGCACTCCCGATCTGGTCTCCGATGCGTCACTCGGTACAAACCGTGGCGTGGCCATTCTCGGAGAGCACGTCTTCTTCGTCACCGATAACGCCCACCTGGTTGCGTTGCATCGTGTCACGGGCCGCCCCGTGTGGGAGGTCGTCATGGTCGATGAACCGCAGCGTTACGGAGGGACCATGGCTCCGCTGGTGATCAAAGACATGGTGGTCGCTGGCGTTTCGGGCGGCGACTGGGGCATCCGCGGATTCGTTTCGGCTTACAAAGCCGCCACCGGCGAACGCGTCTGGCGCCACTGGACCATTCCGGCCAAAGGCGATCCGGGCTTTGAGACCTGGCAGGGAACGGCCGTCGCCACTGGCGGGGGGGCGACCTGGCTGACCGGTTCCTATGATCCCGAGGCCGATACGCTCTACTGGGCTACGGGCAATCCGTGGCCGAATTCCGATGATCGCGAGCGTGGCGGCGACAATTTGTTCACCGACTGCGTTCTGGCGCTCGATCCCGCGACGGGAAAACTGAAGTGGTACTACCAATTTACGCCGCACGATGTTCACGATTGGGATGCGACGGAGCCAAATGTCCTCGTCAACACCACGTTTCGTGGGCAGGACCGAAAACTCCTGCTGCATGCGGACCGGAACGGCTTTTTCTACGTCTTCGATCGCACGAACGGCCAGCTCCTGCTCGGAGAGAAATTCGTCCGCCGGCTGACGTGGGCGAGCGGTATTGGCGCGGACGGCCGCCCGCTGCGTGTGCCCGAACGTGACATGAGTTGTCCCGACCACGCGACAAACTGGCATGGCACGGCGTTCAGCCCCGTCACACGCTTGTATTACGTCATCGCGACGGAGAAGTGCAACGTCAAGCTGTCCCCGGGCAGTTGGAAGACCGCGCGCCCGCGCGTGGACCCGGCAACGAGATATCTCCGCGCGCTCGACATCGAGACGGGGAGAATCGTTTGGGAGATCCCGCAGGCGGGACCGGTCGACGGCAAGAGAGATGCGGGCGTGTTGGGAACTGCGGCTGGCATCCTGTTCTACGGAGACGCGAGCGGCTACTTCGTCGCCGTTGACGAGCGGGACGGGAAATGGTTATGGCAGATTCCGCTGAACGCCACCATCAAGACATCGCCGATGACCTTCGCCGTCGGCGGGCAGCAGTTCATAGCTCTTGCTGTCGGCTCCAACATCGTGTGTTTCGGACTGTAACGCATCCGTCACGCGCCGCGGGCCTATGAGTTGCGCTGCCCGGCGACAGCCTCCAGCCTTTCGATGGGAGACCGGTCTCTCACTCCAGAGGTCTCCACGGACCCGGAAACGCATGCTGCGTTCGCGCTGCGGCCAACGGGCGACGGGCGGTCGCGATGGTTCCGGCCTGATGCGCTGAGCAATCCCGATCACGTCAAATTCGCGCTGAAAGGCTGCCTGGCGGCAACCTTTTGCTACATGTTCTACGGCAGAGACGCCCGAGACGCCGAGGGCGCCGGCGACTCGGTGACGGCTTCAAAGCCTATGCGTCGGGCTCCCGCTCGATGAGAGGAAGACGTGTGCGGCGTCGCTCGCCACCGCGAACTGACCGAATCGCGCTGCGCGATCCGTCGACTCTCATGCCCTCGCTTTCGACGAATCCTGCCCTACTCATTGGAGGCGACTCGCGATGCTCGTGGCGCAGCCCGTCGCGACTAAGTCACCGGTTGTGCTGAAGATTTCAAGCGCAACCGTATCGGTGAACGCGTCCTCGTCGTCACTTATCTCGATGTCTCGCGTGAGTCTGTGTGTCCCTGTCCATGCTCCGGCGGCGCTGAACACGAAGGCCTCGGACACTGCGCGGTACGTGTGGCCGCCTGTGCGCCGCCACACACCCAGGCCTGGCGTGCTCACGGCGGGGAGCTGGCCCGCGGTCGTCACCGCGAGCGTACCCCCTTTGGCGAAGGTGAACAAAGCCGGGAATGCCCTCAGCGCCGCACCTGTCTGACAGTCGCGGACGGTGACGTGCAGGCGCCACGCCCCTTCGAGGCCGTCGTCAGCCCCGACGCCGTCTGAATGCGCCTTCGCTGTCGATCGCGACCCCGGAAAGAGCATGCAGGTCAGAACCAGGGCTGCGGTTCCACCGGAAGCCGCAAAGCGCTTCGCACTTCTCGATGTCATGCTGGTTTCTCCTTTTGTGTGGCGAGTAACGCTGGTAGGGCCCTCGGGCCGTGACAACGAGCAGCCATAGTGACATTGGCCAGCATTGAAGCGCCTGAAGTTTGTCTGAACCTTTTCTGAAGGTATGGGATAGCATGGTCGAGCTGGGTGCCATCTGGACTCATGTCGCAGCCCGAGTCACACTCGACGTTTCGATTTGGTGAGTTCGAGCTCGATGTATCGGCCTACCAACTGCGCCGAGACGGGCAGCCGGTCCCGCTCGAGCGCAAACCGATGGACCTGCTCCTTCTTCTGGTGGAGCGCCATCGTCAGCTCGTGTCGCAGGCTGACATCGCAGAGCGGTTGTGGGACCCAGGCGTCTTCGTGGATTTCGAATTGGGAATCCATACCGCGATCCGGAAGCTGCGGCAAGCGCTGCGGGATTCGCCGGAGTCGCCGGCCTTCGTCGAAACCATTTCGGGCAAGGGCTACCGTTTCATCGCTCCGGTCAAGGCGGTGGTCTCGGGGCAGAACCAGGACGCCATCGAATCGATCGCGGTGCTGCCCTTCACCAGTGACAGCGCGGATCCCGACGCGGAATACTTGAGAGGCGGCATCACCGAAGCCGTCATTAACAAGCTCTCGCAGATCTGGAACCTCCGCGTCGTCGCCCGCAGCACGGTGTTCCGCTACGCCGGAAAGGGCATCGACCCCCAACAGGCAGGACAGGATCTGCACGTTCGTGCCGTGGTGTCGGGGAGACTGCTCCAGCACGGGAGTACGTTGATCGTCCGGACCGAATTGATGGAGGTTGCCACGGGCGCGCTGCTGTGGAGTGGCCAGTACGAGCGGAAGGTGGACGACGTGTTTGCCCTCCAGGACGATCTTTCCCGTGAAATTTCCGAGCAGTTGCGGCTGCAGTTGACCGGCGATGAGAAGCGGCGACTGACGAAACGCTACACGGAGAACGCCGAAGCGTATCGGCTCTACCTGAAGGGACGTTACCACTGGAACAAACGGAGTCCGGAGGGTTTACAGAAAGCCGTTCACTATTTTCGCCAGGCCCTCGAGCTGGACCCAGCTTATTCGCTGGCTTACGCAGGTCTGGCCGACACCTACGCGTATCTGTCGCTTTTCAATGTCGTGGCTCCGCGGGAAGCCATGCCGAAAGCGAAGAGCGCTGCTGTGAAGGGGCTGGAGATCGACGAGGAGCTCGCGGAAGCCCACGTGTCACTGGGATACGTCAGCTTCACATACGACTTTGATTGGCAGGCCGCCGGAGAGCACTTCGAGCGAGCGGTTGCCCTGAATCCGGCCTATTCCAGAGCTCACACGTTTTTTCCTTTCTATCTCAGCTCTCTCGGACGATCGGAGGAAGCGTTGGATGTGGGGACGCGCGCCTTGGATCTCGATCCGGCTTCCCCCGCTGTTAGCCATAGCCTGGCGGTACAGCTGTACCTCGCACGGAGATTCGACCGGGCTATCGAGCAGGCCCATGACACGATCGAGATGGACGCGAATTTCGCGATGTCATACGCGGTGCTGGCAGAGGTGTATCTCTCGACAGGAATGTACCGCGAAGGTTTGGCCGCGCTGGAAAAGTATTCCGCACTCAGCCGCAGCAGCCCCACTGCTCTCGCCCTCCTTGGATACTCCTATGCTCGATTGCGAGAGCGAAAGAGGTCGCTGCAGATGATCGATGAGCTTCAGTCAGCTTCGGCGCACCGTTTCGTGCCGGCCCTTTTCGTTGCGCTGGTTCACGCCGCCCTGGAGGATACCGATCAGGCCTTCGACTGGCTGGAAAAGGCGTACGAGGAGCGGTTCAATCGCCTTGCCTACCTCAAAGTAGAGCCGCTCTGGGACCCTCTTCGCTCCGATCCCCGCTTCCTTGATCTGCTGCGACGCATCGGGATCCCGCGGTGAGTAGGCTTGATCCGATCTTGGTGGACGGATTGACTACGCGGCCTGAGTCGACCGCCCTTCGAACTCCGCGGGGCTGAGCTGGCCCGTCCCACCAGCGGCTTCCTTCAAGTCGTCATGTTTTACTGATCCGGTTGGGCGACAAGGGCCGGACGCACCCTCAAGGACAGCGTAGTGTCCAACAATTCGGCTGACCGCATACGGTCACGATAGATTACGCGGCACGAGAGTAGTAGTTGAGAAGCCGACCGATGCGCTGACGCCGCTGCACGCGGCCGCAGTGATATCGGCATTCCATACCGTCAATCAGTTCGTTGCCGAGCCCCTGCTGGTTACGTTCGCGATGATTGTGGTTCTCGAAAATTCGATTCGGCATAAAGCCGCGGCGAAGCGAGTGAGCTCAGAAGGGGAGCGCGCTCGAGGATGGCCATAGCGGTCCTTCAAGCAAAAGTAGATGCAAGCCGGCAGCGGGAACTTCACCTGGCATGATTTCCGGCACGACTACGCGTCACGCCTCGTGATGGCCGGCGTCAGCCTTCGAGCCGTGGAGCTGCTCGGTCATAGGGGTCTGCGGATGGTGATGCGTTACGCGCATCTCGCCCTGGTTTCTTGAGTGACGAGGTCAAGAAGCTGGACACCTTCAGCTTGATCGACCGGAACGTCAAGAGGGCAAGAAAAGGGCAACGTGCCTCAAACTCTCGCGGGTTCTTCGTGTGTGTAGCTCGGGTGAGAGCCTGCTGTTACCTGGTGTTCGGGAAAGAATTGTTCACTGATTGTTCACTGTCCCGAGTCTAGGACAACCAGCGCCTCGCGGCCGACGTTCGGTCCGGTTTCTGGCCGTCCCGGATTTTGCGGACCACGCGCGATCCGCTCCGTCTGCATCTGGCATTTATCAGTGCGTCGGCGGGTTGTGTCTACTTGAGCAGGCGAGGATCGATCGCGTGCTCGCCGGTCTGGACGATGACGATGCGCTCGGCGTCCTGGTGCGCTGGGTTCAGCAGAACATTGAAGGTCTCGGGAACGATCGCCGACGGAACGCTCAGGAGTGCCGCGGAACCCTTAGTGAGCCAGCCGTCACCGAGCGCGCGAGTCACCTCGGTTTTTTCCGGCCAGTCTGTTGGCAGTTGGTCGAGTGAAACACGCTGGACTTGCACGTCGTCTGGCGCCTCGATCTTCAACAACCGGTAACGGACTGGCAACTCCTGGATGTCGATCTCGAAATGGACCAAGATCTCGAGGAGCGCGGCGGCGGGACTCTGAGCGCAATAGACCACCCGGTGGCCACGGGTATGCCAGCGTCCCGGCGTGCGCAACGCTCCATCACCCGCGAGGGAGAGATGGTTGCTGATCCGCCAGAGGAACACTAAGCCGCCATACCCTCGTCGATGCGGTACAACAGCTCTTCGACGAGTCGCGCGCCTGCCTCAGTAGCCGTGAGTTGGAGGGGGCTGCGATCCCTAAACTGGCGCTTGGCAGCACGAAGCCAATGCCACGCGCGTTCGCCGTGTCCGAAGACGTGTTCGGCAAGCGCGGCAATACGGGCTAGGCGTACAGCGCGATCGGATTCCTCCCTGCTCAATGCCTCGCGTCGCGCGCGACGATGCGTGAGCGTACGTCTCGGGACGACCAGCGAGTAGATTTCCTCATCGGTCATACCTGATCGCCGGAGCCCGTCGATCGCTCCTATGGTGAGACGTTCCTCGACCAGTTTGACGAGGTCCTGGTCAGAGCGCAACGCTTGAACGCCGAGCATCTCTTGAACACGCTTCAGCAAGGTCGGCTGTTGCGCGGCTGACAGCTCGCCGATGGCAGCTTTAGGCAAGAACCCTCCAAGGTCTCTGTGGCAACATGCCCACAATTCTATGGCATTTTGCCGCGTCGGTCAACCAGTCGGCATTGTGAAGTTGTTCGCGCTTCCTCGGACAGATGTTGAAGAACACAAGGACAGGCACTTCGGTCGAGACGTGACCCTCGGCAAAAGTGGATCGGGGGAAAGGATCGCTGAGTCCAGAAGAGTCGATCTCGTGTTCGGAGGTCAGGACGCTTTCGTGAGCGCTTCAGAACATGGAGTTGTTGGCGCAGTGCGAGGTTCTCAAGCACCAGTTCGCGATGGCCGCGGCAGGCGAGGGCGAGCCCGCGTGTGATCCAGAGAAGTATTGCCAGCACACGGTGATCGTGTCTTCCGTATGGTGCGAAAACCAACGGGGCAGGAGTTCGGATCCAGTTCTGACGAGGGACAGGGGTTCGCGCGGGGCGAAGCCCCCCGGCTAGTTGGTTCGGTGGAGCGGCGTGGCGCGACTGCTCTATCGCATGCGCGTCAAGTCGGCACGGTCTCCCGTACGGACGACGATCGAGCAAAGACCAGTCGAGGAACCGAAACTGGCCGTCGAGCGAATGCGCGAAGTGATTTGAACGACCTAGAACCTTGAAAA
>JBKPCD010000203.1:0-7152 GCA_046727175.1 Acidobacteriota bacterium
CTCGTCAATACGTCAATCCGCGGCTCGGGGGGACCACCACTACAGTCTTCGACTCCCATGACCAGATGGGCACCGAGAACGCGAGTTTGTGGCCTGATAGCCGTCAACGAAATGAAATAACCTCAGCGCTGGCTTTTTCGCGTCCTCATGTCGATTTCGGCCTGCCAGCTTCGACATAGAGGTAGAACACAAATCGCGCGCAAAAGGACGCGTAATAGGACAGTCATGAGCCTGATTGCTGACCTTCGATTTGCCTTGCGGTCACTCGCCCGAGCCAAGGGCCTAACCTTCACCGTCGTCGTCACCCTGGCGCTCGGAATTGGCGCCAACGCCGCGATCTTCAGCATCGTGCGCGATGTCCTTTTCCGGCCGCTGGTCAACCGTGACCAGGACCGCCTCATCTACATCCGTCAGAGCGCCCAGGGCATTCGCGTCGACAACGTGAAGTTCTCGATACCCGAGCTGCGGGATCTGCAGGCAAGCGTGAAATCGCTGACGGCTTTCGGCGACTTCTCGACCATCGACTTCACGATGGTGGGCATCGGGGAGCCGCGTGTCGTCAAGGCCGGCGTCGTGGGCGGCTCCTATTTCAATGTGATGGGACTCCGGCCGGTGAGGGGTCGGCTCCTCGACGCGACCGATGACGGACCGAAGGCGGCAGGTGCGGCCGTCCTGACGTACCGATTCTGGACGACCGCGTTCCACGGCGACGACTCGGTGATTGGGAAGGTCATAAGGCTGGGCGATCGTTCGGCGACGATTATCGGCGTTCTCGAGCCGAGCGTTCCGTATCCGACCGAGACCGAGATTTTCGCCAACGTCGTCACGAGTCCGCATCATCTGGACGCGACGATGGTCGACGGCCGTGTGCACCGCATGACGGATCTCTTCGGCCGGCTTGCACCAGGCGCCAGTCTCGAGGCCGCATGGGCGGAGCTCCGCACCGTCCACGCCGGAATCATCAGAGCCCATCCCGAGGCGTATCCAGCACCCGCGGACTTTCGCATCGACGCCGTTCGACTGCGTGATCAGATCATCTCGCCTGCGAGAACGGTCCTTCTCGTTCTTCTCGCCGCCTCGGCCTTGCTCTTCGTCGTCGCCTGCTCCAACGTGGCCAATCTGATTCTCGCTCGTTCGGTCCGGCGACAGGGCGAGCTTGCGATCCGCGCCGCGCTTGGCGCCGGCACCGGAGCGCTCCGCCGAACGCTGCTTGCCGAAAGCCTCGTCCTCTGCGGCGCCGGAGCGATCCTGGCGGTCGTCATCGCCCGGCCGATGGTCGCGGTGCTCGCGCGGTACGCCGCGCGGTTCTCGGTGCGCGCGCTGGATGTGACAGTCGACGCGACCCTGCTCTGGGTTGGCGTGGTCCTCGCGCTCGCGGCCGCCGTCCTGCTGGCATTCGTGCCCCGACTGCCAACGTCCGATGCGACGAACGGCTTCGGGCTCTCCAACGGCAGCGTGCGCGTGACGTCTGGAACGAATCGGCGTCTGCGCCTCTTTGCCATGGCGCAGATCGCAGCGTCGTTCATCCTGCTCGCGGGCGCGGGCATGCTCCTGACGACATTGTTTGCGCTTCAACGGGCGCACACGGGGTTCGACACGAGGAACGTGCTCGCCTTGAACGTGCCGATCGTCTCTTATACGCGCGACCCGCAGGAAATCGGCAGGTTCTACAAGGAGGCTGTCCGTCGGATCTCGCAGCTGCCGGGCGTGGAACGTGTCGCGATCGGAACCGCCGTGCCCTGGCGAGATCCGGGATTCTTCTCCGCGCAGTTCACGACGGAAGGATATGCGAAGGCCAACGGAGAAGAGGATCCGCGGGCGCGCTTCCGAACAATTTCTCCCGGGTTCTTCGCGTCGCTTGGAATTCCCATCATCGCGGGTCGCGACTTCCGCGAATCGGATCGTCATGATTCCGAGAAAGTCGTCATCGTGAGCCAGAGCCTGGCGCAGCGGATGTTCCCGAATCTCGACGCGGTGAACCGGCACCTGATGTGGACCGATCCCGTCACGAAATTCATCGGCGTGAGTACCGGGCCTCGACGGATCGTCGGTGTCGCCGCAGATGTGGACGACGAGAACATCGTGCCCGGACCGGCGATGACGGTGTATCACCCCTTCGAGCAGGAGATCGGAGGAGGGCGCCTGTTCGTTCACGCGCGGATGGATCCGTACGCTCTCGTGACGCCGATTACCCGGACCATTCGGGAGCTCTCGGCCGAGCAGCCGGTCGAAAAGGCCGCAACGCTCGAAGACGTGCGCGCGGAGGTGCTCGCGCCGAACCGCCTGAACGCGCTCGTGTTCGGAGGATTCGCCATGGTTGCGTTGACCATTGCCGTCGTTGGCGTAGCAGGCGTGCTGGCGTTCTCGGTCAGCGCGCGGACGCGCGAGTTCGGCATCAGGCTCGCAATCGGATCGGAGCCGCGCCATCTCCTGACGCGGGTCCTCGGCGAGGGGGCGGTGATCGCCGGCGCCGGGATCGCAGTCGGCGCGCTGGGCGGGCTGGCGCTCGCTCGCGTCGTTGCCGGTTACATTCAGGACCTGAGCATGCCAGGGCCGGTGCCCATCGTTGGTGCGGCTGCAATACTCGTCGCCGCGGCTGTCCTCGCGTCCTTGACGCCGGCCGCCCGAGCCGCGAGGGTCGACGTGATCCAAGCGCTGCGGCCTGAATAGGCGCATTATTTCCACCCTCGGCCGACTTGCTGTGGGGCGGGGTCTTCAGACCCCGCCTGGCGGGGCCTGCCAATCCTGCTTTACAGAAAACTTAATCGGGGCTGTCATAATGACCGCCAGCCACGGTCCGCGGACGCGAACCGATGTGAATGGACTTGCACATGCGCAGCCCTGAACTCGCGGTCCTCGTTCTCACGCTCTGTCTTGGCGCGCCGGCCTCGCCATCGAGCAGTCTCAAACCCAGGCGACAAAGCCACTCCCGAGGCCGTGCTCGAGAGGCTGCCGGCGGACTGGCGGCAACTCGCCGCGCGCGTCAAGCTGGCTGACGTCGAGCAACAGCGCCTGATCAAGCTGATCTGGCAAAGTGGAATCAGGTGTGAAGTGTGCGCGCTCACTTGCGTTCGGCCGCAAGTCGAGCGGCCTTCGTGGTGAGGTAATTCCGTTCCGGGATGCTGCTCGTCCGTCCAGCCGCCTTCCGGTAGTGTGCGATCGCGGCGTCGCGGTCGCCCGCCATCTCGAGGAGATGCGCGCGAACAGCATCGAGGCGATAGTGGCCGGCCAGTCGCTCATCCGCGTCCAGTGATTTCAACAGCTCGAGACCGGCCGGTGGCCCGTTCACCATCGCGGAGGCAATCGCGTAATTCAGCGTGAGCATCGGATTGTCCGACATTCGTCGGAGCAAACCGTACAGCGCCAGAATCTGCGGCCAGTCGGTATCTTCGACCCGTGACGCTTCATCATGGATTGCTGCGATCGCGGCTTGCAGCTGGTACACGCCAATCGATCCCTTCGACAGCGTGCGCGTGATGATCGCGATACCTTCCGCGATGGCTTCGCGGTCCCAGAGCGATCGATCCTGCTCCGTGAGCGGGATCAGCTCGCCGTCAGGACCGGTCCGCGCCGGGCGCCTGGCGTCGGTCAGGAGCATCAACGCAAGCAGCCCGGCGACTTCCGGATCGTTCGGCAAAAGGGCGTGAACGGCCCGTGTCAGGCGAATCGCCTCGTTCGAGAGATCGGTCCGTGAGAGCGTCGGGCCGATGCTGCTGGCGTAGCCCTCGTTGAAGATCAGATAGAGAACGTGGAGAACGGCACTGAGTCGCTCGGCTCGCTCTCGATCGGTGGGCATGCGGAAGGGTATCCCTGACGTCTTGATTCGCTGCTTTGCGCGGCTAATCCGCTGCGCCATCGTCGCCTCCGGCACCAGGAACGCGTTCGCGATTTCCGCCGTCGTGAGACCGCCGACGGCGCGCAGCGTCAGCGCAATCGCAGAGGAACGCGTCAGCGCAGGGTGGCAGCACATGAACAGCAGGATCAGCGTGTCGTCTTGATCAGACCTCTCCGCAAAGCCTGGCTCGCCGAAGCTCGACGCGAAGGCAGCGAGCGGAGGCGGCGACGGCGTCTGCATCATGACGACCGTTTCGCGCCGCCGTCGCGCGAGATCGGCGCGCAGCTGATCGATCATGCGCCGGGCCGCGACGTGGATCAGCCATCCGCGCGGGTTGTCGGGGACACCTTCCTCGGGCCACTGCACTGCCGCTGCGAGGAGCGCTTCCTGAACCGCGTCCTCTGCTGCGGAGAAGTCACCAAAGCGGCGAATGGTAGCGCCGAGCACCTGCGGCGCAAGCTCGCGCAGCAGGTTCTCGCCGGTGAAATCGAGAGATGCAGCGGTCACTGTTCGACAGGTGGCGCGCTCATGACTTGTCGGACTTCGATCCGCATGTTCAACGGAACGCCGCCTCGGCCCGGCGCCGCCGACGCCCGCGCAGCAATCTCGTACGCGCGTTGGGGACTCTCGACATCAACGATCCAGTAGCCTGCAAGGAACTCTTTCGACTCCGGAAATGGACCATCAGTGACTTCCGGCGCGCCGTCCTTCCCGGCTCGCACGATCCTTGCCTCGTCCGGCCCCGCGAGCCCCTCGGCGCCCACGAGCTCACCGGATCGCGTCAGTTCTTCAGCAAAGCGCCTCATGAATCCGATATGTGCCTTCAGGTCTTCCGGCGGCCAATTGAAGACCTGCCAGTCCCCCGTCCCGCGCGGCGCGTGCATCATTAACATGTACTTCACGATTCGGCTCCTCTCGAGTTTCGCTTTCGTTGCACCTGATTGGTGCTTCATGCGTAAGTCGGAGCAGACGGCGTGTTCTCGACATTCTTGTCTTCCTTTTCCAGGGGACTTCGTCCCCCGGAGCCCCTTACGCCGTCCCGCCTCCCGCTTAATCCCCGAGTTCACTTCTGTTGCTGTGGGGCGGGGTCTTCAGACCCTGTCCGGGCGGGCCTGAATGGCCCGCCCCTACATGCGGCTCGAATCGGGGGCTTGAAGCTACGGCGAGAGCTCGGCAATGCCTGTTACACTACGGCTCACACTCCATTCGATCCACTTCCTTGTCGTCACAGCGGGTGCGACGATCTGCACGGCGCTGCTCATCGGCCTCGCTCCGGCGCTGCAAGGCACCAATCCCGATGTCGTGGCCACGTTGAAAGACGAGGCGAGCTCCGCCGGCGGCGGTCGGCGCGCTTCGTGTCCACTGTGGCCGTCGCGAGTTGCTCGGCAAACCGATGACGAATGCCGGCCGTGTAGGGAAACCCAATGAACGCAGCGCGAACGCCGCGCGACTCGATGACGACAGTGCGTGGCCGGTCGAAGACATGAAGGCCCTCGTGCACGGCCAATAAGGGAAATGGCAGCCGGCCGCGTTCGTGGTTGCCCGGCACGAGCAGCACGGGTACTCCACTCGCCGCCAGCCGCTTCAGAGGTGCCAGGGCCATTTCAGCGAGCCAGGCCGGGACGCGGCTTCGGTACAACAGGTCGCCGCCGTGCACGACGACGTCCGCGCCTCCGGTGCACGCGAGCTCGAGAGCACGTTCGTAATTCTGAACGAAGTCATCGCCGCGGCGCCGACGGACGATGCGAGGGCGCGCAGGTAGATCGAAACCGATATGCGTGTCGGAGAGGAACAGCACCCGCACGTCACACCCATGAAAGCGCAGCGGCGAGGTGCGCGTCCGCGAGCGCCGGGGCCGCGCCGAATCGGACCGCGACCGACGCGCCATCGGCAACGAGCCGCTTGAGCTCGGTCGTGAGCACTCGCAGGCGATCGAAGCGTGCCAGCGTGAACGACGCTCGACGCTCGGCATTCGTCCGCTCATGGCCAGGCGGAATCGGCGGTGTCCCACCGCAGTCGATTGCGCCGCAGAACGCAATCTCGCCGCTTTCGAGAACGATCAATCGGGCACCCGCGCTCCAGGACGCCGGTGAGCACGATTGTCTTTCACAAGGTGAGCCAGGATTAGCAGCCCCGGCACGCCAGGAGTACTCCTGACGGATCGAAGGAGTTCTGATGAACACGCGGCCGTTCGATTCCAGCCTGTCCGGCATCGTCCTTCTTCTCTGCTTCGCGACTGCCATCTACTCCCACCGGACAGAAGCCGAGTCGAAGTCGGGCCCGTCAAGATCGGCGCCGTCTACAATCTCTCGGGGTCGCACGCGTCGCTTGGAGGACCTTCCCTCAAGGGGTCGATCCTCGCCATCGAGCAACTCAATGCCCGTGGCGGGCTGCTCGGCCGGCCCGTCGAACTCATCGCCGTCGATGGCAGGAGCGATCCCGCGCTGATCGCCGAGGAAACCAGGAAGCTGGTCCACGTACCCGGCTTGTCGGCGATAACCGCCCTGAGCGACACGACGATGGTCCTCGCGGCTGCGCCGATTGCCGAAAAAGCCCGCATGGTCTTCCCGACTTCGGGCGCGACCTCGCCACGCGTGCCGATCGAGTTTCCGAACTACTTCAGTCGACGATCGACACGTCGAGCTCACCGAGCCGTGCCGGATTGCCGATGACCTCGATCTCGGTGATCTTGTCGTTCACGATCGTAAACCGGAGCGCTCTCACCAATCGTCCCTGCGGCGCCACGACGACGCCGATGGCCCCATCCACGAGCGCGGGCCGCGTGAGCCGCGCGAGGTGTCCGTAGGCGACCGCCCCCTTCGCCCAGACTGCTGCGCCGCGGATCTCGGTCGGCGCGCCGGCCGCCATGTCCGCGCGAACCACGAGATCCGGATCGAGGACGGCGAGAAGGCCTTCGAAGTCGCCAGCGCGTAATGCGGAAATGAAGGCCTCGACGACCTCACGCTGCCGAACGAGATCGGGGTCGGGGGCGCCCCCGCCGCGCACGCGCCGTCGCGCCCGGCTGGCGAGCTGCCGCGTCGCCTCTGCGGAACGGCCGACGATCGGCGCAATCTCCTCGAACGGCACGGCGAACATGTCGTGCAGCACGAAGGCGAGGCGTTCCGCCGGCGTCAGCCGGTCGAGCACGACGAGCAGCGCGAGCCCGACCGAATCCGCGAGGAGCGCTTCATGCTCGGGGCTGCTCCCGCGCGTGCCGGTCGCGACCGGCTCCGGCGCGTCCGGGGTGAACGGCTCCTCGCGCCGCGATTGGCGCGACCGCAGCATGTCGAGGCACACGCGCGCGACGACCGTGGTCA
>JBKPCD010000204.1:0-9798 GCA_046727175.1 Acidobacteriota bacterium
GGTCGACGTCGTGCGGCCAGGCCGGTACCTGCGACGAGACCTTCAGCTACCCCATGTTTCGTGACCTGCAAAAGGCGCACACGGTGTTTACCGATATCGCTGCGCATCGACCCTTCGGCGCGAGCCTTTCGTATGGCGGCCAGACGATGGGCGGGGACAGCCTGCTGGTTTCCGGGAGCTACTTTCCCGTGCTGGGCATTCGACCGGCACTCGGACGTCTGCTGTCCCCGCAGGATGACCAGAAGACCGGCGAATCGCTGGTCGTCGTTCTCAGCCATGCGTACTGGACGAGCCGGTTCAATGCCAATCCGAACGTCCTCGGCGAGACGCTCATCGTCAACGGTCAGCACCTGACGATTGTCGGTGTTGCGCCGGAAGGGTTCGATGGCACCACGCTCGGCGCCAGGCCGCAGGTGTTCGTGCCGATTACGCTTCGAGGGTTGATCAGCCCCGGGTTCAACCAGTTCCACAACCGTCGCGGATACTGGGTGTACCTCTTCGCGAGGCTCCGGCCGGGTGTCTCGATCGACGAGGCGCGGAAACAGATCAACCTCCCGTACCACGCGATCATCAATGACGTCGAAGCGCCGCAGCAGAAGGGCGCCAGCGAGCAGACGCTGGCCCGATTCAAAGCCAAGCAGGTGGCGGTAGAGGGCGGCTCGCGCGGCCAGACCACCATGGACACCGAAGCGCGGACGCCGCTGATCCTGCTGCTGTCGGTGACCGGCCTCGTGTTGCTCATCGCGTGCGCGAACATCGCGAATCTCTTACTCGCGCGCGCGACTGCGCGCGCGAGCGAGATGGCAATCCGCCTGTCGATCGGCGCGAGCCGCAAACAGCTGATGTCGCAGCTGCTGACGGAGTCTCTCGTGCTTGCCGCGCTCGGTGGCATCGCCGGCGTCGTCGTCGCCCGATGGACGCTCGACGCGATCTTCGCGCTGCTGCCGAACGAAGCCGCCGCCAACCTGCAGATTCGTATCGACGTGATCGTGATGCTCTTTGCCGCTGCTGTGACGGTCGCGACCGGTGTGCTGTTCGGTCTGTTTCCGGCGTGGCACAGCACACGTCCCGATCTTCTGCCGACGCTGAAAGGGCAGGCGGGGCAGTCGGGAGCAAGCCGTTCAGCGCAGTGGTTCCGCGCGACGCTCGCCACTACCCAGATTGCGATTTCGATGGCGTTGCTGACGTCTGCCGGTCTGTTCACGAAGAGCCTGGTGAACGTGAGCCGTGTGGAGCTCGGGATCAATATCGAAAACCTGATCACGTTTGGCGTGGCTCCCGAACTGAACGGATACTCGGCGGAACGCTCGAAACAGTTCTTCGAGCGTCTCGAGGACGAATTGGCCGCACAACCCGGAACCGTCGGCGTGACCGCGGCGCTCGTCCCTGCGATTGCCGACAACAGCTGGGGCAACAACGTGTCGGTGGAGGGATTCAAAGCCGAACCGGACACTGATACCCACTCGTTCTTCAACGAGGTCGGGCCCGACTACTTCAAGACGATGGGTATTCCGCTGCTGGCGGGGCGCGAGTTCACGCGGGTCGACCGCCTCGGCGCGCCAAAGGTCGCCATTGTCAACGAGACCTTCGCGAAGAAGTTCAATCTCGGACGCGCGGCTGTCGGCAAGCGCATGCGGGCCGGGAGCGGTGGCGAGCTGGACATAGAGATCGTGGGCCTGGTGAAGGACGCGAAATACAGCAGCGTCAAGGATGAACCGCGGCCGGTGTACGTCGTGCCGTATCGGCAGGATCAGCGGGTAGGAAACATCGTCTTCTACGTCCGCACGGCCGGTCGGCCCGAACCGATGATGCAAACGGTCCATCGCGTCGTCAGCGGCCTGGATCCGAATCTGCCGGTCGCGAACGTGCGGACGATGTTGCAGCAGGTACGGGAGAACGTCTTCCTCGATCGGCTGATCAGTACGCTTTCGGCTGGTTTCGCGCTGCTCGCGACGCTGCTCGCCGCCGTGGGGCTTTATGGGGTTCTGGCGTATACGGTCGCGCAGCGGACGCGCGAGATCGGCCTTCGGATGGCGCTCGGCGCTGCGCCGGCGCGTGTCCGGAGGATGGTGCTGCGCCAGGTTGGGATCATGACGCTGCTCGGCGGCCTGGCTGGTCTGCTCGGAGCGCTCTGGGCTGGCCGTGCTGCGAAAGCGATCCTGTACCAAATGGAAGGGCACGATCCAGTCGTGCTCGTCACATCATTGACGCTGCTCACCCTCGTCGCGCTCGGCGCGGGCTTCATCCCGGCGCATCGCGCGTCGAAGGTGGATCCGATGCTTGCGCTCCGGTACGAGTGACCGCCGAGCGTGTGCGGCAGTGACAAGAAGAAGAGTAACGTTCGACTCCGTGAGGCGCATGGCGCTTGCGCTGCCCGACGTAGAGGAAAGCACCATGTATGGGGCGCCCGCGTTTCGTATTCGCGGACACATGTTTGCCTGCCAGCCAACTCACCGATCCGCGGAGCCGAACTCGCTCGTGGTCATCGTCGGATTCGATCGGCGTGATGAGCTGCTCGGCGCTGAGCCGGAGACGTACTATACGAAGGAGCACTATCAGAATTACCCCTCCGTGCTCGTGCGGCTGTCTCGCGTGCATCCCGACGCGCTGCGCGATTTGCTGCGAATCGCGTACGACGTCGCGGCTGCGAAACCTAAGAAGAAGTTGACTCCGCGGAGAAGACGGCCCGTCAAGAGATAGCTCTGTATCCGTCGCGAGCAGGCGCCGGTAGCTCGGTAGTCCCATAGCTCGTTGGTGCTGTTCGTTACGAACCGCGAGCTACCGAGTCACCGAACTACCGAGCTACCAGCGTTTTCAGCGATTGGCGTCACGCAACCAGCACCGAGATTGCGCGCCCGCCAATCTCCTGGCTCGACACGCCAAGCCACTGCGCCATCGTCGCGCACACGTCGGCGAGCGTGGCACGTGGCGCCACGGTCGAGGGCGAGCCGTCCTGGTCCGATCGGATCGCCAGCATCTCGTCGATTCCTTCCGCGAGGAACAGGTAAAGCGTCTTTCGACGATACGCCGCGTTCTTTTCGGCATTCAGCCAGACATAGTAGGCCAGCTGCTCGACGTCGATGAACGATCCAACGGGATCTTCGATCAACGGAATCCGATCGGACGTGCGAGGCTGCGAAAACAGGAGAAGACTGCTGAAAGGTTTCAACTTGTCGCGGACGCCGAACCGCGTGATCAGCAGGCGCGGCTGCGCGCGCCGCAGTGCCTGGACGGCGGTCCACTCGACGAACGTGTTGTTGACGAAGAGCGTCCCGTTGCCCGTCAGGAAGACGTCGCGGACGAGCGACCGGACGATCTCGGTCGAAGAGAGCAGGGCTTTCGTCTCGGGCGCGATCTTCAGGGTGCGCGCGTACGCGGCAAATGCCTGCGGACTTTCGACGCCGCTCTTGATTTTGTCGTACAGCGCACGTGTCAGCTCGTCGCGATATGTCCGGAGGCGATCGAAACTGATTCCAGTCAGCGGTACCGTGTTGCCGCCGCAGAGCTCGTGCAGCGCTTCGTGAGATTCGACGATCCACGTATCGACCGCGTCGAGCCCGCCGGCGTTTTTCACGGCAGCAAACAACGCTGGAGTGGTTTCGTCGCGAGCGTTCGTGCCGAACAGTGCGCGGAGGAAGCCTTCCGACGAGCCGCCCGCGTCGAGCGCAAGCGGTAGGCGCATCCCTGACCGCTTGAAGCGGCTCCACAGCTTGTCGGTCTGAACCGCGATGTTGCTGCCGTAAATCTGGACGACCAGTCTGCGAGGCGCATCCGCCGGGTAGAGCTGCGCCTCGATCGCAGGGTCGACTGTCTGAAAGAACCGGTCGACTTCCGTTCGCCACGCCTGCACGCGCTGCTGTTTCCGGAGATGCGCCTGCGCTTCATCTTGAAAGCGGACGGGGTCGCGCGTGGCGATCGTGTCGAGCCGGGCCTCTGTCTCGATCCGTGCGATGCCGGACACTGCATCGGCCAGCTCACCTTCCGCGAAACGCGAGAGGACCTGCAAGAACGCTCGCTGGTAGCGTTGCTCGGCGCCGAAGAGCATCGGCCATTTCTGGAGCTCGACGAGGATGAACGCGCGAATCGTCGAAGGCAGACGTTGGAGGAGTTCTGAGTACGTCCGCGCGAGTGACGCGGCTTCTCCGATCAACCGTGCGTCGAACTGGATCGCCGCGATCAAAATGCGAGCTCCACGAGAGGCTTGCCTTCGCTCTCAGGCATCTTGAACCCGAGGATCTGCGCGACGGTGGGCGCAACGTCGAACGTGCGAATGGGACGTTCCGTGCCCGCACCCTTGGGCACCCCCGCGCCCAGCGCAACGAGCCACACGCGACGGCAAGACTCATCGCCGCTGCGGTGGTTCGCGAAGCCGTTTCCGGCGACGTCGCCGTCCCGTCCGAGCTCGGGAACGACGAGCAGGGTGGTTCGGTCGCGGTACTGCGGCAGCGACTGCGCATGCTGCCACAGCTCGTACACGAGGCGATCCGTCCGTCGGATCGCTTCGAGGTACAGGGAGTACGCGCCGTAGTGCGCGATGTCGATATCCCAGAAGTTCACCACCAGCAGCGACGGCGCGAGCCGGTTCATGATCTCCTTGGTCATGAAGAACGTCAGCTCGTCGCCGCTCGTCGGAACCGTGGGATCGTTGAAGTAATCGAGCAGCGACTTCGCCAGCGTCGCCTTCAGCTCGGCTCGCAGCGAGCGGCCCGATTCGAAGACCCTCCACCCGAAGCCTTCGTAACCTTCATCGAGCGCCGACAGCATCTGCTCGGCAAGCGCCTGGCGGTCCTCGACGCCTGGCCCGGCGTTTGTACTGACCGCGGACTTGATTGTCTCGATCAAGAGCTGCTTGGGAAGAACGACGTTCGCCGCGAACGGATCACCAAACGCCCGGAGCTTGCTGCCACCCATCAGGCTGAAGCTCTTGTTCGTGGCAATCACCCAGGCTTCGTCGGGCAGCAGTCCGTGCGCCTTGCGGAACAACTCGAAGATGGTCGGCGTCACCGGGGCCTCGCTGCCGTACGCGTCGACGTCCTGTCGGCAGCCGGTCACGAGCGCGCCCGTCGAGTTGAAGTGTCCGGTCAGTCCTTCGTAATGCGCGACCGGATACACGAGACCCTGCGGTACGAGCTCGTTCGCCAGATGCGGAATGTTGATCCAGCCTTGCGGCGCCAGTGTGTCTTCGTAGCGGACGCCGCCGCCGAACGTGACGACGATGACGCGGCGGTCCGGTTTGCGAGACGCGGACCGCCCCTGCGCAAAGAGCCGGCGGGGCAGGAACCAGTCCGCCATGCACGCTGCCAGCAGGCGAATTGCGTCCCTACGCCGCAAGGTCGGTATGGGAATCATGACAAGCGTCAGTAGTCGACGATCTCGCCTCCCTTGATCTTCCGCACTTCGTCCGGAAACTCGAAGGGATGATCGACGCCGGGCAGGATGTCGCCGCTCGCGGAGTAGTAGGGCCACCCGTCCGCGACAAGGCCAATGCCGCCGTGATCGACGAACGTCAACTTCGTGATCAGCTTCGAGGACTTGTACCCGTACTTCGCGGGCATCACGAGGCGCAACGGCGCGCCGTGCTCGGGCGTGAGCGCCTCGCCGTTCATCCCTACCGCAAAGAGCGTTCGCGGATTCAACAGGTCTGCGAGACTGACGAAGTCGTAGTATTTGTCCGCGCAGTCGACGCGAACCCATTCGAGATCCGGTTTTGCGTCGGTGAGCCGCAACAGATCCTGGCAGCGGAATCCTTCCCAGTTCACCCGGCCCGACCAGCACTGCACGCACTTCAGGCGGCTGCTCTGTGCAACGCGCGGCAGGCGATCGAGATCCGCGGTCTTCAAACGCAAGGGCTGTTTGCCGAGGCCCTCGATCGTCAGCTCCCATTTGGCCGGATCCGGGGCCGGAATCGGATTAAACGCCATGACCTTCAGCCCGAATCGATCCGGTTTGTTCGTGGGGATGATCCACCCGTTCCGGCGCCGGGTTTCCTGCGCCTGAGCGAGCAGACCCTGCGGGATGGCGGCTGCGCCCGTCGCGACGACTGAGTGGATGAAGGCCCGCCGGTTCATAAAACCTCAGCAGGAAGGGGCTCGAGGACCAGATTTCGCCGGAGCTTACAACCGAATCGCACGATCGGCAAGACGCCGCCGATTCGGCAAGCAAACACTTGCAAAACGCTGGCGGCCACGCTAGATTCCCGCCGTAAACGTTTTCATTCGTGGGTGGGGGAGCGTGCGTCGGTACGCACGCGCGGTCGAAAGGGAGGACGGCATGCGTATCCCCTCGGTTCGTAGTGGTCTGTTGGCAGTCATCGTCTCGCTGGGTCTCGCGACACCCGTATTCGCCCAAGTTGACACCGGCACGATTCTGGGAACAGTCAAGGATGAATCGGGAGCGGTGCTTCCAGGGGCCACGGTCACCATTACCCACCAGGGTCAGTCGCTCAAACTCACCACGGTTACGGGTTCGGACGGGACCTACATCTTCACCCCCATTCGCAGCGGCGCGTACGTGGTCGAAGTCGAGTTCCAGGGATTCAAGAAAGGGATTCGTCAGGGCATCGAAGTCGCGATTCAGGACCAGGCCGTGGTCGACTTCTCGCTCCAGGCTGGTGGATTGACCGAAGAGGTCACGGTGACAGCCGAATCGCCGTTGCTCCAGACGGGCACCGGCACCGTGGGCGAGACGTTGAAGTCGGGCACGATTGCGAATATGCCGGTCAACGGCCGCGACTACACGATCCTCGCACGGTTGAGCGCGGGCGTGGTACCTCCCCAGCAGGGAGCCCGCGCGCCGCTCATGTTCGCAGCCAACGGCGTCAGACCCGCGCAGAACAATTACCTTCTCGACGGGATCGACAACAACACGAGCAACGTCGATTTCCTCAGCGGCGTCGCCTACATCGTCAAGCCGCCGATCGACGCCGTCGACGAGATCAAGATTCTGACGAGCTCGTTCAGCGCCGAGTACGGCCGCGCAGGCGGCGCGGTGCTCAACACGACGCTCAAGTCGGGCTCCAATCAGCTGCGCGGGACGGCGTGGGAATTCCACCGCAACGAGGCATTGAACGCCAACGACTTTTTCGCCAACAAGGCGGGCCTCAAGAAGGGCGATTACCTGTCGAACCAGTTTGGCTTCACGGCCGGTGGACCGGCGATTGGCGCGAAGACGTTCTGGTTCGCCGACTACGAAGGCAGTCTCATTCAGCAGGCACGCACGTGGGTCAGGACCGTGCCGACGGCGCTCCAGCGTTCCAGTGGCTTCACCAACTATTCGGACCTCATCACGCTGCAGACGGGAACCGTCGGTGCTGACCTGCTCGGCCGCACGTTCCCGCGCGGCACGGTGTTTGATCCGGCCACGACCCGACCGGTCACTGCCGGCCAGATCGATCCGACGACCGGACTCGTTGCCACGACGACCGGCTTCGTGCGCGATCCGTTCGCCAACAACATCATCCCGGCGAGCAGGATCGACCCGAACGCCCTCCGGCTGATGCAGTCGTATCCGGAACCGAGCCAGGCCGGTTTGAACAACAACTACACCGTCAATCGGCTCAACCACGACGACACGCACGCGTTCGACACGCGCGTCGATCACAACTTCAGCGGGAACGATCGGTTCTTCGCCCGCTACAGCTACTCCAACAACCACAAGGTTCGGCCTTCACCGTTCGACGGCGATGCGGATGGCGGCGAGTTCAGCGAGGGTGACGAGAAAGTCCGCGTGCACGGCTTCGCCGCGAGCCACACCCACATGTTCTCGTCGACGCTGATCAACGAGGCGCGATTCGGGGTCAGCCGCGAGCACACCAACCGGCTGCAGCCGAACGGCGACGACGTGAGCAACTTGCCGGCGCGCTACGGAATCACGGGTGTGCCGCAGGTGTCAGGCAACGGTGGCCTCCCGACTCTCAATATCTCGGGACTTTCGATGCTCGGTCATGCCGGATGGGTCGTGAGCGAGCGATTCAGCAACACGGCGCAGTTCAGCGACAACCTGACGAAGCTGTACAAGTCGCATACGTTCAAGGGCGGGTACATCTACCAGAACATCTTCTTCGGCTCGACGCAGCCGCCGTACGCGCGAGGCGAGTACAACTGGGACGGCCGCTACACATCGGTAGTCAACCAGACTGATGGCACCACCGGCAGGGCCTCCCTGCTGCTGTCACAGATCCCATCGCCGGTGCAGGGCGGCGTCGATTACTCTGGCGGGATGAACGCGATTCGCGTCTCTCCGTTCGGATCGGTCGATGCGTTCAAGACCTATCATGGCGCCTACGCACAGGACAGCTGGCGTGTGAACGAGAGGCTGACGGTGAACGCAGGCCTTCGTTGGGACTGGTTCAGCCGCGAACAGGAGCGTCAGGCGGAACAACCCAACATGGTGCCTGGACCGCCCGCGCAGTACTTGATTCCGGCGGAGCATCGTGACGTACCGCTCTCGGCGAGCTTCGTGAACAACCTCGCGAAGGACGGCATCGAGTTGGTCTACACGGACCAGTATGGAAGCGGTCTCGGCAAGATGCCAAATAACAACTTCGCGCCTCGCCTCGACGCGGCGTACAAAATCGGGGAGAAGTACGTGGTGCGATCCGGGTATGGCTTGTACTATGGTGCCTTCGAGAACCGCGGTGGCAACCCGAGCCTGGGGTACAACTACCCCTTTCAGTTCACGCTCCTCTACGAGTCGCCAAACGCGACCTCGCCAAACCGACTCGCCGATGGATCGCTCGCAACCCTCGATGCCCGCGATCGGATCGTTCTCGACCCGGTGAACGTCAACGCGAACGGCCTGACGATGCGAGGCGTCGAGTTCGACTACAAGACGCCGAGATACCACAACTACAACGTGACCCTGCAGACCGACGTGCTGCCGAATCACTCGATCGAGATCGGATACGTCGGCACCCGCGGACGGAATCTCGAGACATTCACCGGCATGAACAATGTGAAAGTCCTGCTGCCGCCCGGTACGACGAGAAACCCGTACGTGAACTGGCCGGATTTTGCGATAAATTCGCTGCTGGTTCGCACCGTCGGAGTCAGCTCGTACGACTCGCTGCAGACGAAATTCCGTCGACGGTACCACAACGGACTGCAGTTTCTTTTGAGTTATACGTTGAGCGACTCGAAGACCAACGCGGGAGACTCCCTTTCCAACGGATCGGTGGGTGGACTCCGTGCGCCGGACGTCGGGGGTTTTGATATGGAGAACGACATCGGTTTCTCCTCCTTCCATACACGACACGCGCTGGTTTTCAGCGGCAGCTACGACCTTCCGGGCAAAGGCGCGTTCCTTGGCGGCTGGCGAACCAACTGGAGCTTGTCGCTCTACAGCGGTCAGGCGCTGACGGTCAACTGTCAGCCAGCCACAGGAGCTGGCACCGGCTGTTTTGCGCTCGTGGTCGGAGATCCGTACGCGGGCAGCCACGACGTGAACCAGTTCCTCAATCCGGCCGCCTTCAAGAACCCGGATCCGGTCACGACAATCGGGCAGACCGACTTCAGCCCGCTCGGAGGCCCGAAGACCCAGGTCACCGGCCCGCCCTTGCGGCAGCTGGATCTGGGTGTCGCCAAGCAGATGCGGATCTTCGGCCAGCGGCAATTCGAGTTCCGGGCCGAGGCCTTCAACGTCACGAACACACCGGCGTTCAATCTGCCGGGCTCGCTGGACTTCCGGGACGCCAGGAATTTCGCCAGCATTACCGCGATGCGGAATACGCCGCGGCAGTTCCAGATCGGGGCGAAGGTCTACTGGTAAGACCTGTCAAGGGACAAGGGACAACCTTGTCCC
>JBKPCD010000205.1:0-10344 GCA_046727175.1 Acidobacteriota bacterium
GGTGGTGGCGCACCGCGCGGGTCATTGGCGGCCAGAACGGGTGGGATGGCGGTAACCATTTCGCGAAGAGCGTCCAATGCTCCAGCACCTGCGGTGTCGATCTCGCGCTGCAGCGCCTGGCGGATGTCGTTGAGCGGGTGAGCGTGCTCCACGCCGGCCGCCTCGCTTCCAGCCGCTCGTTCAGTTGTGGCGCAGCATTTCTGCTGGTTGGACTCGCGACGCACGGTAAGCGGGAAGGCACGCCGCCACAGCGGCAACAAACGCGAGCAACGACGCCGCTCCGGCAAGCGTCACCGGATCCCTGGAACTGAGGTCGTACAGCAACGTCGCGATATACCCCGATAGCCAGAAGCTGCCGGAAACACCGACGATCACGCCCGCGGTCAAGAGTTCGGCGATCCGCGCGAGGAAAAGGCGAACCACGTTTGCGGGAACCGCCCCGAGCGCCAGTCGAATCGCAATTTCGGTTCGACGCCGATTCACACCATACGATGCGAGGCCGTAGAGTCCAACGGCCGCAAGCACCAACGACAGGATGCCGAACATCGACGACACCCGCGCGACCAGGCGCTCCGGCATCAGCGCCGCCGACACGTCGTCAGCCAGCGGACGGAACGTGTAGGTCAGGTTCCTGTCGATGGACGTCAACGTCGCCCCCACACTTGCTCCGAGCGCCGCCGGTCGACCCTGCGCGCGAACGCTGATGCGAATGTCCGTCGGGTTCGGCGGGACGATGCCTGCACCCTGCGTCAGCGGCAGGTAGATGGTGGGCGGCACTGCCTCCCGCAGCGCCAGCGATCCAACCATCGGCTGGATGCGGCTGGGAGCATACACCGCGTCGGCAACGACACCAACGATGTCTCGCATCTGAGCGCCGCGGCCGCCTGCGGGTATTCCGATGGTTGCGCCGAGCGGATTTCGGTCGCGAAAGAACCTTCGGACAAACGCGTCGTTGACAATCGCAACCGGCGAGGCTGTGGCGATATCGATCCTCTGAAAGTCACGCACGAATGGCCGTCCCGTAGGTCGCAAACCATCCTGGCGTGATGACGTTGACGAGCGAGCTGCGCTCACGCTCGGAAAGGTTCTGCGTTCCGGGCACGTCGACGCGCATTGGAAGCGGACCTCCGCCGGCAATCGGCGTCCACTTCGATGCTGCAGCGTGATCGACACCAGGCAGCGAGGCGACCTCATCGACAAGCCGGTGGAACAGCGGCGTCCGGGCTGCTGGATCGACCGGCACGCGGGCGGCGTTGACGTTGACGACGAGGACTCGATCGCTGTCGAACCCAAGGGGTACATTCGAGAGCCGATCGAACGATCGCACGAACAGTCCGGCAGCGACGACGAGGGTCATCGAGAACGCGATCTGGCCCATGACGAGCATGCCCGATAAGCCAATGCGTCCATCTCCCGAACCGCTGTGCGGCTGTCGTCGCAGCAGCGTGATTGGATCGGCACGACTGGCGCGGCATGCCGGCGCCGTGCCGAACAGAACGACCGTTGCACCAGTGACCGCCAGCGTGAAGGCCGCCACGCGCCAGTCGATCGACAGATTCAGCAGGACGCGGGACTCCGGCGTTGACAGCTGAGCGACGAGCATCCTGCTGCCCCAGATTGCCAACAACAGACCGGCGGAGCCGCCTGCCGCAGCGAGCACGAGACTTTCGACGAGAAGCTGGCGTGCCAACCGCCAGCGTGGCGCGCCGATCGCAACCTGCACACTCATCTCGTACGTGCGCGCGATCGCGCGCGCGAGCAGCAGGTTCGCGATGTTCATACATGCCACGAGCAGCACGAGTGCCGTGACCACGAAAATCGTCAGCAGCGGGCGCTGGTAACGCTGTCGCAGTCCCGCTCCGCCGACAGCCGCACCAGACGTGCCGGCCGCGGCCGGGACGAGTGTGAAGGGCTGCTTCAAGCCGTCCGGCAGCCGAAGGCTCGCCAGCATTTCGGGCTGCATCGCACGGAGCGTCGAAGTTGCCGACGCGACAGACTGGCCGGCCTTCAGACGGAGCATCACGATGAGAAAGAAATTCTGCGGGAGCACCGACGCGTTGCCCCGAATGACGGGTTCCGCGCTGAGCGGGAGCGCGACATCGAACGTTCGTCCAACCTCGAGGCCGACGAATTCGCGTGGTGTGACTCCAACGATCGTGCATGGAACGCGATCGACGTCGAGCGTCGTCCCGATCACGTTGCCGCCGCCGAAGCGCCGCTGCCACAGGCCATGGCTGATGACGACGACCGGAGCGACGCCAGGTGCGTCATCCGCAGGTGTAAAGACGCGGCCGACCTGCGAGTTCACACCGAGCGTTGAGAAAAAGCCACCGCTCGCGAATACACCATCGACTGGTTCCGTTTCACCGCGCTCGGACAGATCGAAACGTTGCGGCGCCCACGCGAGGGCGCCATCGAACGTCTGCGCACGCTGCTGCAGGTGATCCCACATCGCGTAATTCCAGCCGGCGCCAGCCGTGAAGCCGTAGCTGATCGCGTAGTCGGACGAGATCGTCACCAGCTGCTCCGGGTGATCGACAGGCAGCGGTCGCAACAGTAGTTCGTTGATGACGCTGAAAATCGCGGTCGTGGCGCCGATTCCAAGAGCCAGTGATACGCTGGCTGCCAGGGAAACCACTGGTGTCGCTACGAGATCGCGAATGGCCAGGCGCAGGTCTCGCACCGGTGTTTGGCCTCGCGGAATTTCTCACCCGACGACGAGCCGCGCCGGGAGCTCGACGCGCCGGTTTGCGTCTCGGTCTCGATCGTGCGATCCGAATCGCTCGCGCTCGGCCTCGGAGCGAAACAGCACTGATGGCGGCTCGCCCGCTGGACGGGACGAGTTCGTAACACGTCGGAAGGCGACCAGGATTATCGCGAGCACCGCACCACCGCCAATGCCGAAGAGCACCGGCAGACGCAGCTCCGGCAGGGTGACCGCGGTCACCGCAGCAACGCCGAGGAGCCCGAGACCGCCCCAACCTTCGACGGGAATCGAGCTGATGTTGATATCGACGAATGCGCGTCGTTGCGACATGGCACCCCTCCATTCTGGCCACTGGGCTTTCGGCTCTCGGCTCTCGGCTTTAGGCTTTCGGCTTTCGGCGCGCTACCGCGCAAAAATAGCCAACTCCGAGACGGAAGCGAACCGAACCCCGAATCGCGAACCCGAATCCCGAATCCCACACCTCGAATCTCGGCAAGTACCCGAGCTACCGAGCTACCGAGCTACCGGCGGGCCGCGTTTTCAGCGGCCTGTTAAGTTAAGGACTCGTCTCAGGACCGCCAGAGGCAGATCTACGTGAAATACCGGTACCAGCCGATCACGCAGAGAATCGCGCCGAGAATTGCAAGCATCAGCCACACACGCAAGTTGAGAAGATCAGGTGTGGTGAGTCTCATGGCTACTCCTCCGTCTTCTTGCTATCCACGCTACTGGCCAACGTCTCCTGCCGCAGGGCGGCGGCGCCGAGCATGCCGCCCATGCCCATCGACTCGACCGCGGTGCTCGGAACGAGCATGAGTGCGCCCTTCTCTTTCAGTCCCTCGTACAGCATGTTCATCGCCCGCAGGTGCAGCGCAGTTGGATTGTTCTGATAGGCACGCGACGCCGTCTCGAACGAACGTGCGATTTCCACTTCCGCCTCCCCGAGAATGATCCGCGCCTGCTTCTCGCGCGCCGCCTGCGCTTCGCGCGACATCGCGTCCTGGAGCTGCTGCGGAATGACGATGTCGCGCATCTCGACCGACTGCACGGTTACGCCCCACGGGTTCGACCGCTGATCGATGAGGCGTTGGAGCTCTTCCTCGATCTTCTCGCGGCCTCGGAGCAGGTCGGCGAGGGACGTTCGCCCGATGATGTCGCGCAGCGCCGTCTGCGCCGCCCAGCTCACGGCGTCGGGATAGCTCTGGACTTCGAGCGCGGCCTTCTCGGGGTCGTACACCATCCAGAACAGCACTGCGTCCACGTTGACCGGCACCGTGTCGGACGTGAGCGTCTGCTCGGCCGCGAACGCGGTCGTGATCACGCGCTGATCGATGTAGCGCGAGACCACATCGATGAGCGGGATCAACCAGAACAGCCCGGGACCGCGGAGCCCGATGAAGCGGCCGAGCCGAAGGACGACCGCACGCTCCCACTGCTGGGCGACCCTCGGCGAGAGCGCGGCGAGGAACCCCAGCACCACGCCGATCGCGAGCCAGATCGGCGACCCCGAAACGAGCGTGACGACGAGAGCGACACCCGCAACGGCGGCAAACGTCAGGAATGACACGACGTTGATCCGAATGTCCGTTCCCGAAGCCTTGCCGTCTTCCGACCGGTCACTGCCTTTCGAAACGAGGCTCACGGCGATGCTCCTTTGAAATCGTGTCGAGTTCGCGACGGAGATCCGCGATGGAAAAGCCGCGTCCGGATGCTTCGGCGAGCGCGCGTACCGCGATGGCACGGAGCTCCGCCTCCCGCGCGTGCCGGTTGGGCGCGGACTCTGCAGCCGCAGCGACGAACGTCCCCACACCGCGGCGCGTTTCGAGAGCGCCCGATCGTTCGAGATTGCTGTAGACCTTCGCGACGGTATTGGCGTTGATGCGGAGCGCCACGGCCAGCTGGCGGACCGTGGGAAGCTGCTCGCCGACCTTCAGCCGACGGGCCGCGATCGCAACGCGGATGCTGCGCTCGAGCTGCGCGTGGAGCGGGGTCGCATCGCGGGAGTCCACCTGCGCCCACGGCCACTCGGTCTCCATGTGCCTATTGTACTAGTACAATAGTTCAAGTCAAGCCGCCTCGGGATACGGCTCTTGGCTCACGGCTTTCGGCTTCTGGCGCGTCCAAGCACCTAACGGCCATTGATGAGCAGGAGTTGTCGACTCAGGCGGAATCTGCGTCAGCCACGCGAGAGCGCCAAAAGCCCTGAGCCGAAAGCCGATCTCAGACGCGTCGCAGCTTCGTCACTCTCCCCACTTCCACCCATTCGACGACGAAGATGTTGCCGTCGTGATCGAAGCAGGCGCCATGCGGGCAGATGAAGCGGCCGGGAATGAAGTTGTCGCGCGTCTCGCGACGGAGCGGATCGACGCCTGACGTGATCCCCGAGTCTCCCAGCTGCGCGAGCACCTGGTTCTCTTTGCCGATCAGCGTCACGCGCCCCTGCAAATCGGGCACGACGACATTGCCGTGGTGCTCGTCGAAGTGGCACGGCAGCCTGAAGCCCGTGACGAAGTCGAGATGACGGCCGTCGAGCGTGAATCGCTGCAGCCGGTTGTTGCGCCGATCGGCGACCACGAGGATCGGGTCCTTGGCGCGAGTATCCATCCAGATGCCGTGCGGCTCGTTCAACTGGCCCGGGTCGGCGCCCTTGCCGCCAAACGTCCGGACGTACTCCGCCTTGCTCGTGTATTGACTGATGTAGTACGACCCGTACCCGTCGGCGACATACACGTCGCCGTTCGGCGCAATTGCGAGGTTCGTCGGGTTGTATCGCTTCGGCGTTCCATCGTCTGCGGGCTTGTAGGCATCGACCCCCGGCGGTCCCTGAATCTTCCAGACGATCTCACCGGTGAGCGTCGTCTTGACGACCACGGCCTGCATTGCGGGTTGCGGTGTGGCCTGCGGGTTCGACGCGTTCACGGTGAGGTACAGGAACTCCTCCCCGCCTTCCTTACGTATGTGCAGGCCGTGCGCGACGCCCGGGAATTCCTTGCCCCACGAGCGCACGAAACGGCCGCCACGATCGAACACGACCATCGAATCCGGCGTTTCGCTGGTCGCGTGGACTGTGTGGTGGACGTAGATGTTCCCGTTCGAGTCCTCGACGACCCCGTGCGTGTTGCCCCATCTGATCCGGGCGGGCAGCTCGCCCCAGTCGTGGATCGCCTCGTACTTGAACGCACCCTCACCCACGACGGGCAATCGGCTGCCGGATTTGTTTTGCGTGCCGATGAGAAGCGGTGACGCCGCTGCTGCCGCCAGGAATTCGCGTCGCGTGGTTTTCATTTGAAGCTCCGCGTTCCGAACTACGAGCGACCGAGCCACCGAACTACCGAGTGACCGAGCTGCCGGCTTCAGCCAAACAACTCTGTTACAGGTTTGCCTTTCCCATCCTTCGTCACGTACACAGGCCGCTTCTCGACCACGTATGCCGTGTCCGGCGGAATACCGAGCGCATGGTACATCGTCGCGTGCAGATCTTCGACTGGCATCGGGTTCTCGATCGTCGTGCAGGGCCGCTGGTCGGCGGTTTTGCCGTAGACGAACCCCTTTTTGACGCCGGCGCCGAACATCAGAATCGAACCGGCGCCAGTGAAGTGACGGTGCATACCGTAGTGCCTCGGTTCGGTGATCACGTCTGGCATGTTGATCGCCTGATCCTTGACTTCCTTGCCCACCTTGCCTTCCGTGATCGCGTCGCGTCCGAACTCGCTCGCGAGGACGACGAGCGTCCGATCGAGCAGTCCGCGCTCCTCGAGATCGAGAACCAGCTGTGCGACGGGCGCATCAATCATCCTCTTCATCGCAACGGCGCGCTCGTGACCGTGCTCGTGCGTGTCCCAGTAGACGAACGGGATGTACTCCGACGTGACCTCGATGTAGCGCGCCCCCGCTTCGACCAGCCTCCGCGCGAGCAGGCATCCCTGCCCGAAACGGCTCGTGTTGTAGGTGTCGAATACGTGCGCCGGTTCGAGGGAAACATCGAAGGCCCTCGCCGAGGGTGACTGCAGCAAGCGATCGCCGGCGTCGAGAGACCGCACCAGCGACTCGCGCTGGAAGTCGCTGCCGTACTGGTGGAGCGGCTCCTGCGCGAGCAGCTTCTCGAAGAGCTCGCGCCGGCTTCGAAAGCGTGTCCCGCCAAGCTCCTTCGGCGGACGCACCGCTGACGCCGCGTCCTGCGGATCCGCGATAAGGAATGGACTGTGTTCCGCGCCAAGAAATCCTGCCGTGTGAAACGCCTTGAGCGTGGCAATCTCGCCGGGCCCCTCGATCGGCTGTCCGATCGCGACGAACGCGGGGACATCCGGGTGCTTTGGTCCGAGCGTTCTCGAAATCACCGCGCCGATGTGTGGCATCGCCATCGGCTGCGGGGGCACGTACCCTGTATGCCAGTGATACTGGTGGCGCGAATGGAGGATGAACCCGAGATCGGCCGCCATGAAGGACCTGATCACAGCTCCGCGATCGATCACGCGTGCAATGCGTTCCAGACCTTCGGTGAACTTGATGTGATCGACGGCCGTATCGATCGCAGGAAACGTGCTCAGGACTTTCTCCGGACGCAGCCCTGATTCGAATGGGACGTATCGCTTCGGATCGAACGTCTCGGTCTGCGCCATCCCGCCTGCCATCCACAAGACGACGATGGCGTCGGCAGTACCTTGGGATCTCTGCTGTGCCGCACGAACAAGCTGCGGTTCCCGACCCGCCAACGCGCCCAGTGTGCCGGCGAACGTCGCGCCGATGAATCGCCGGCGATTGATGCGCGAGCAGATGATCCGCTCCTGCCGGCTCAAGACGCTTGGCTGGAGACTTTGGGACTGATCGCAGTCAGTACAGTTCGGTTCGGTCATGCTTCGAGTCACCGTGAAACGACACCGCGAAAGCCAAGAGCCTTGAGTCCAGAGCCCATTAATAGATCAACTGGAACTCCGGCTTCATCATGACCGCCCATAACAAATCCGCCAGTCCTTCGGCAGAGGGCCGCCCCGGTTGCATCGGATCGCGCAACGCGTCTACGGCAATGCGACGTTCATCACCGGACGGTGCCCGACCGAGAGCGGACCAGAAGACGCGCTCGACAGCGGCATCGAGAGTCCGGAGCGGTGGGCGCGGCGGCACCGGCGCGCCCGGTACGGCCGGCACGAGACGTTCAATGTTGGGCTCGGTGTCGAACACGAAGAACCGTACCTGCGGGTTGAGCGTCGATCCGATCTCACTCGTGGAATTCTCGAACCCGACCATCCCATGAAAGCGCGTGAAGCCTTTCCCGTCGATGTCGTAGACGAGTCGCGACGGATTCTTCACGGGCACGTCGCCGCTCGACTTCGTCATCCGCCCCCTGAGCCCCGAACCGTCGAGCGGTGGCAGCGATGAAAGCGGAACGTCGCCATCAGGTCCGGTGAGTCTGGCCTGCAACCAGACCGGCTGGACGCGCTCGGGAGCGTTCGATCCGCTCTCGACAACGAGCAGCCACAGCTTCGCTACGTTCGAGATGTCGACATCGAATGGCCTCGATGTCGCAGTGCGCCCACCAACCGATCTCGCGAACAAGCTGGCGGGCTCGGGTGGCAGCACGCCGAGCATTCGTCGCGCGCCGAGAGCCAGCCATCGCGTCACCAGCTCGCCATTGATCAGCTCGAGCGCCTGCGGTGTGGTCGATTGCACCACACGTTGCGAAATCACTTGATCCCGAATCGGACGGCCAAGCGCACGCGTCAGATTGGTCGACGCGACATGCCATTCGCGCGAGTAGGCGCCGGACGAAACCGCCTCGGAACCAAGGCTGCGGCTGCTGGCGCGGCCAGCCGAAGGGCGGACGCTCCATTCGCCCGTGATCGTTCCAATCGCGTCGGCGAACTGCTCCGCCGTCATGCGGCGGACTTCAGGACCTGCGAACACGTAATTACGCACCGCCGGCTCGTCCGGTCGCGGCACGGCCGGCAATTGATAGGCGCGCGACGACAGGAGAGTCGCGATCAGGTCCTGAAGATCGTACCGATGCTCGACGAAATCGGCCGCAACCCAGTCCAGCACCTCAGCGCTCCACGGTTTGCCATCCATGTCGTCCGAGTTGGCGACGATGCCGCGGCCGAACAATCGGGTCCAGATTCGGTTGACGATCGTCCGTGACAGGCGTCCGTTGCGTTGATCCGTGAAGATTGCGGCCGCCGTCGCTCGCCGATCGGACAACGTCGTCGACGGCAGCGGGCGATTCAGCTCGGGATACAGGAACGCGGGTGCCGCGAATTGATCGAGCGGCACGTCACAGCGATTGAGTTGCAGCGTTGGCTCCGGCGAGAAGAAGCCGGCCAGCCCGTACGCATCACGAAGCTTCCATTTGTTGACGAAGCTGTCGTGACAGGAAGTGCACTTGAGATTGATCCCGAGAAAGATCTGCGCCGTGTTCTGCGACGCCTGCATCCACGGCGTCACGGCAGCGCTCGTCTCGCCACGCCAGTTCACGCCGATCAGGAAGCCCTCGGGATCCTGCGGTGTCGCGGGATTGAGCAGCTTCGAGACGAAGTGATCGTACGGGAGATTCGATGTCAGCGCGCCGAAGAGCCAGTCGGTGATGCTCTTGCGGCTCGCCGTTTCGGAGTAGTAATTCGCTCCGTCTTCGTTCCGCAGCAGGTCGTTCCAGAACGACATCCAGTGTTCGGCGTAGTTCTGCTTGTCGGCGAGCAGTGAATCGACGAGCCGATGACGTTTGTCGGGACGCTGATCGTCGAGGAACGCGTGCAACTCCTCTGGAGAAGGTAGCAGCCCCCACACATCGAGGTAGGCGCGTCTTGCGAACGTCGCGTCCGAGACGATCTGCGGCTCGCCGATTCCTTGTTTCGAGAGATACGCGGCCACGAGGCGATCAAGCGGCGCCGTCCACTGCGACCATTCGATGGAAGGCACCGGCGGGGACTCGAGCGAGAGCACCGGCTCCCAGGGCTGCGGCGCCGGCGGCGACGTCGAGCGCGCGCGCCTTGATCGATCCACGCGCGAATCACCGACATGTCGGCGGCGCTCAGCGGATCCTTGTCCTTTGGCATCTGTGGCTCGATCTCACCGGCGATCCGGTGCACGAGCAGGCTCGTCGAGCTGTTACCTGGTCTGATGATGGCCCCGCTCCGCCCTCCGTCCAGAGCGTCACCATAGGTCGCCAGCGAGAGGCCGCCTTTGCGCTTTTCGGCATTGTGGCATTCGAGGCAGTGCGCCGTCAGAATCGGCCGCACCTGTCGTTCGTAATCGACGAGCGGCTCCTGCCTGCCCCGTGCCGAGGCGAGCGGCCTGCCCCGTGCCGAGGCGACGGGCGCGTGCGCCGCGTCAGCCGCCTGAAGCCGCATCAAGAGCGCCGCGATCCACAACATCGGCGCGAGTGCGGTGAAGACCTTCATGAGGAGCCCGTATTCTACAGGGGCGGCCCGGAACCACGTGGGAAATGAGAAAAAGGCTCGCTTCCCCGGCGCCAAGGATCAGTCCCCGGACCGCCTGGTGCCATTTACGTTATCAACGTAGTATCCTGCGGGCTGCAAGGTCAGTCCTTGCGGACTGATGCGGTGTTCACGAGAATCTTGCGCTCCTTGGTTGATCGCAGGATCACGGTGACAGGCGCGCCAAAGGCGCGCCCCGGCGGAGCGGAGCGG
>JBKPCD010000206.1:0-39368 GCA_046727175.1 Acidobacteriota bacterium
GCGTCGTGCTGGCCAGCCTGGGCGGGATCGCGGGCCTTCTGGTCGCCGCGTGGTCGGTATCGCTTCTCACCAGCGCTCCAATCGCGGGGCTGCCGCGGATGCAGAACATTACCGTGGATTGGCCCGTCGTCTTCTTCGCGATTGGGCTGTCAATCGTGACCGGGATCGTCTTCGGGCTCGTGCCCGCCGCTCACGCGATGCATGTCCCCATTCGCGAATCGTTGAATCAGGAGACGCGCGGCGGATCCGGTTCGGTGCGTCAACGAAGAACTCGTTCCGCGCTCGTCGTGATCGAGGTTGGTCTCGCGCTCGTGCTCCTTGTCGGCGCGGGCCTGCTGCTGCGGAGTTTCTGGAGGCTCACGCACGTCAGACCCGGGTTCGACGCGACGAACCTGCTCGTGGCCAATCTGCCGCTGTCGCCGCAACGATACTCGGACAGCACGGCACGCACGTCGCTCGTCGAGCGGATCGTATCGCGAGTGCGCGGGCTGCCGGGCGTACGCGGAGCCGCGATGACGACCGTGCTTCCGATGTCCGGCTCCGGAGCGGTGATTCATTTCAATCGCGCCGCGTATCCGCCGAAAGGCCCGGACGATTACGTCATGGCTGGCTATCGAGCCGTGACGCCGGATTACCTGCCCACGCTCGGTGTCCCGCTCCGCCGCGGTCGAACGCTCGCGGATCGCGACCGCGTAGGAACGGTGCGGGTCGCCGTCATCAACGAATCGATGGCCCGGCAGTACTTCCCCGACCGCGATCCGATCGGGCAGCGGATCCAGCTGGGCACCGAACCGGATCCCGAGGCTCCGATGCTGGAGATCGTCGGCGTCGTCGGAGACGTGAAGCAGGCGTTCGAGGCGGGGTCGCACGCAGAGATGTTCGTGCCCTACGCGCAATATCCGGAACCGATCCTCACCGGGATGTATCTCAACACGGCGCTCGTCGTGCGTACGGCCGGCGGCCCGGCCGACGCGATCGCATCGGTGCGTGCGGTTCTCAGGGAGATCGAGCCCGGCCAGCCGCTGGTCAACGTGAGGACCATGGAGGATGCGATCACGGGATCCGTTGCGCAGCCGCGTCTGCAGATGACGCTGCTCGTGATTTTCGCGAGCATTGCCGTCGCGCTCGCTGCGGTCGGCGTGTACGGAGTGATGGGCTACACCGTCGCTCAGCGCATTCCCGAGATTGGTGTGCGGATGGCGATGGGCGCCTCACCGCGCCAGGTCATCGGCATGGTCGTGTGGCAGGGCGCGCAGCTCGCGTTCGTCGGCATGATCGTGGGTCTCATCGGCGCGGTCTTCGTATCTGGCGCGATGCAGACGCTTCTGTTCGAGGTCAAGGGATTGGATCCGCTGACGTTTGCGATTGCGCCTGTCGTCCTCGGCAGCGCGGCGCTGCTCGCGAGCTACGTCCCCGCGCGACGGGCGGCGCGAATCTCCCCGCTGGCCGCGCTCGGGCGGTAACAGCGAACGCTTCGGGACCTCCGGAGCCGATCGGGCGCCGAGGAGCCGAGTCACACAGAGTTTCGGGCTCATCCAATGTATGTCTCCGCTCCTCTGCGAGCTCTGCGTCTTGCGCTTGGCTGCCGCAGCCCACCACTACTCCTGCCGGAGTGCCGTCACCGGCTCCACGCGCATCGCGCGGCGCGCGGGAATCACGCACGCCAGCAGCGCGACGAACCCGAGAATCGTCGTCGTCGCCACGTACGTCGGCAGATCGAACGGCGAGATACCGTACAGGAAGCCAGCGAGCGGCCGGGTGCCCGCAATCCCTCCGGCAAGTCCAAGGACGATCCCGACGCCGGCGACGAGCATGCCGTCGCGGATGACCAGCAGGAACACGTCGCGAGCGTCGGCGCCAAGTGCGAGGCGAATGCCCAGCTCCCGGGTCCGACGCGCGATCGAGAACGCGAGCACGCCGTAGACCCCAATCGCGGCAAGCAGCAGCGCGAGTCCGCCGAAGATCCCGAGCAGCCATGCGCCCATGCGGGCTGCGTAGAGTGACGTCCCGACCGTCTGCGCCATCGTCTGGACGCTGGGAACCGGCAGATTGGGTTCGATCGCCTGTATCTCGCGGCGGAGAGTAGATACGAGAGACGCCGGCGAGACCGACGCACGAACGTACAGCGTCATGCCTGTCTCGTGATTCTGCGCAACAGGCAGATACGCAACAGCGAGAGGCGCCTCGCCGAGCGCGCCGTACTTGCTGTCGCGAACGACGCCGATGATCTCGCGCCAGGGCCCTTGCGGGCTGTCAAAGCTGACGCGTTTGCCGATCGGACTCTCACCCGCGAAGTGCATCCTGACAGTCGTCTCGTTCACGATGACGACCGGCGGCCGCGCCTCGATGTCCTGCTCGCTGAAATCGCGCCCGCTCACGAGGCGGATCCCGAGCGTCCTGAAGAAGCCCGGACCGATCACGTTTGCGTTGATGGATGTGCCATCGGTGAGCCCGCGCCCTTCTCCGGCTGACGAGCGGTCGTTCGTCGAGTCCCGACCCTCGACGAAAAACCCGAGCACGCGTGAACCCCCACTCATGATCGGGACTCTTGCGACGCTCGCCGCCTCGACGCCTGGCAGCCGCTCGACGCGCTCGACGATCTGGCGATAGAACTCGCGGCCCTGCACGCGCGTGTAGCGCAGCAGATTGATGGTGAGCGGTGCGGAAACGAGCTTCTCGACGTCGACGCCCGGATCGATCGCGTGCGCCGACTGAAGGCTCCGAACGAAAAGCCCCGCCGCAAGGAGCAGCACGAGCGACAGCGCGACTTCGGCGACGACGAGCGTTCGCTTCAGATTGAACTTGTTTTGGTGATCTTCGTCTTCAGCCGACGCATCCTTGAGCGCTGGCACCAGACCCGGGCGCGAGGCCTTCAACGCCGGCGCCACACCAAACAGGATGCCCGTAACGAACGACAGCGCGACCGAGAACAACAGCACGCGCTCGTCGATTGAGAAGTCGATCGTCAATGGCAGCGCGCCAGGCGGCGGAGGCGCTGCCCGGAAGGCGCGGACAACGGCCCAGGCGAGACCCAGACCGGCGACTCCACCGATGGAAGACAGGAGCACGCTCTCGGTCAGCAGCTGGCGAACGAGCCGCGCCCGGCTGGCGCCGACCGCGAGCCTCACGGCCAGCTCGCGCCGGCGCGATGCGTTTCTCGAGAGCAGCAGGTTGGCGATGTTCGCGCACGCGATCAACAGCACTGCTCCAACGACCGCGCTCAGGAGCCTCGCTACCGATCGCATCTGCTGGCGACTATTGGGATCACCCTCGTCGATTGGTATGAACGGCATGCGAAGCGGCTGCGTCAACAGGTTCGTCAGATTCGCGGTTCGCGCGTAGCTCGTGGCCAGCGCCTCGAGCTCGGCGCGCGCACGTTCGACGGTCGTGCCAGGTGCAAGCCGTCCGATGGCCCTCAGCCACCCGCCCGTCGCCCTCTTGAGCAGATCGGGATTCTGTTCACCCGAATACCCGGCGCTGGGCGGGCGCACGATTGCCTGCATCATCATCGGAACGTAGACGTTCCGCTCGGTCCCGAGCTGCGGGCCCGGAAATCCCGCCGGCGTCACGCCGATGATGGTGAACACGTGCCCGTTCAACCGGATCTCGCGCCCCACGATGTCGGAACGGCCACCGAACCGCGACTGCCAGAAGTCATAGCTGATCACGGTCACTGGATGTCCGCCGGGTCTCACATCGTCAGCCGGTGAGAGGAGTCGGCCGTAGCCGGCGGTCACCCCGAGGACGTCGAAGAAATTGCCGGTCGCAATGATGCCGTTCACCAGCTCCGTCGTGCCGTCGCTGTTCAGGCTGACGGTAATGGCAGCCCAGGCCGCAAGCCCGTCGAACACGTGATTCCCGTCGCGCAGCGTCACGTACATCGGGTACGAGAACGACACATTCCCTGTGTTCCTGTACATGTAGAAGAGACGATCGCGATTCGCGACCGGCAGTCGCTGCAACAGCGTCGCGTTGACGAGGCTGAAGATTGCGGTGTTTGCGCCGATGCCGAGCGTCAGCGTCAGGACCGCGGCAGCCGCGAATCCTGGCGCCTTCCGCAACATGCGCACCGCGTAGCGGACGTCCTGCCAGAGATCGCCGAGCAGCGCCGACCCGGGCGCGCCAGGTGCGATCGGCGGCGCCACGTGGGCCTGACGAAGCGAGTGCATGTGACGCGCAAGCGCGCCGGAATCCTCCAGTTCCGCGATCGCGAGGCGGCGTGCTTCGGCCACCGTAAGTCCTCCAGCACGAAGCTCCGCGTACCGCTCGTCGAGATGCTGTGCGAGCTCCTCGACGATCTCTGCCTCGCGAGCAGGGTTCAGATGCAACGGCGCAAGACGAGCGCGAACGTGTCCGGTCCAATCAGGCATGATCAAGTTCCAAGGTTCCAGGTTCCAGGTTCCAGGTTCCACGGTTCCAGGTTCCACGTTCTGGGTTCCATCTCCGTTGCTGGTTTCAGGTTTCAGGCGTTGTCGGGTTCCGTGATGAGTCCTATGGCGTGCACGAACGATTTCCACGTGTCCCGCTGACGTGCGAGCACGCGGCGGCCTTCAGCCGTCAGTCGATAGAACCGTCGTCGTCGCTGCCCGGCTTTTTCCACCCACGCTCCCTGGAGCCAGCCGCGCTCTTCGAGCCGATACAGGAGCGGATACAACGACGCGACGTGGAACTTCAGGCGGCCGCCCGAGCGCGCCTCGATCAGCTTGCTGATTTCGTATCCGTGCCGCGGCCGCGCCTCCACAATGGAAAGGACGATCAGCTCGGCAGAGCCTTTCTTCAGCTCGCGATCGAGCATTCGTGCATCGATACCAGTCATAGCCACATATGTTATAACGTTTGACGCAGCGGAAGCGGAATAGTTGGCTGGTGGCTCTTGGCTCTTGCGGCGCCCAAAGCCCTGAGCCGTGAGCTTAAGAGCCGATTACTCCGCGCGGAGGGCGACGGTAGGATCGATGACGATTGCCTTCCACGCGGGGCCGATGCACGCGGCCGCGGCAATTTCAGCCAGCAGCAGCGCAGCGCCGACGAACGCGACGGGATCGGCAGGGGCCACGGTCCACAGCTGAGAGGCGATCAGTCCGGTCAGCGCGAGCGCAACGAGCGAACCGGCACTCTCTCGGTAAGGAGCTGACGGACGATTCGCCCACGCGATGCGCCGAGCGAGATGCGCCGAGCATCGCGATTTCCGACGCACAGATCCGCGCGAAAGCATCAGGCCGGCAACATTGGCGCTCGGGATGAGCAAGACGAGGGCGACCGCCGCTTCGAGGACGAAGTCGCCGGCCGCTGCCTCGTCCGAGCTTCGCCGAGACGATCGCGCCCATCATCTGCGGCAACTGCGTGACGTGTCATCGTCCGTGCGAGGCCGCGCCGTTTGCGCTCATCTCGTACGAGGACGTCAGCAAACGCGGCGAGTTGATCGCGAAGGTCACGCGATCGCGCTACATGCCGCCCTGGCACGCGGTACACGGTTAGGGTGAGTTCGCAGACGAGCGGCGGCTGACGGACGAGCAGATCGCCACCATCGGCGAGTGGGTCAGGACGGGCATGCCGCGCGGCGATCTCTCGAAGATGCCGCAGCTCCAGCAATTCACGGATGGCTGGCAGCTCGGGAAGCCTGATCTGGTCCTCGAAATGCCGGTCGGCTACGAAGTGCCGGCAAGCGGCTCGGGGGCTGGGCGGTAGGAACGACGCCACGTTTTCTGCCCGAAGGGCTCGCGCGACCGATCGCGAAGGAAATCGGACTCTCACAACAACAACGGTTCCTGGCGGATGTGAACTGCGAGAGCGCGGACCCGTGCTCCGATTCGAGGTGAGAACGCACGCGCGTCTCCGGCCTAATCTAGGGGAAGACGCCCTGGAGGCGAAGGGTCGTGGCCACCAACACTGTGACGTAGAGGACACAGAATGCGCCGACGACTACCGGCGCAAGCACACGCCACGCGAATTCCGTTATCACGGCTGTGCGCGCTCCCCGTCGACGGCTTCGCCCGAGCTGCGTGCGGCATTTCACCCGCACGCGTTCAGCCCGGTCCGGGTCAGGCGCCAAGGCCCTCAATCGCTTCAAGCTCTCCGCGCTCGCTTCGTGAGAATCGGAGGACGTCATGTGGCAATCTCCTTCAATGCTGCGAGCATTGGTGCCTCAGCGTCGGTCAGACGACGCGCGAGCAGCGCGCGCGCACGGCTCACGCGCTGGCGCATGGCCTCCACCGTCACACCGCAGATCTCGGCAGCCTCCGAGTGTCGTAGACCCTCGACAGCGACGAGCAGCAACGCTTCCCGATACGCGAGTGGAAGCGAGGCGAGCGCGGTAGCCAGGCGCAGCCCGGTTTCACTGGCTTCCATTGCCTCGAACGGGGAGCGCGCGGGCGGGCGATCGGGCCAGAGACCCATCAGACCGGCGGCGTGCGAATCCTCGAGCAGCCGCGAACGACAGTAACTCGCGTGCAGGTGGCGGGCGACCGTGAACAGCCATGGGCCGAGGCGGGTGTCGGGACGAAGGCGCCCGGCATGCTTCACCAGCCGCAACCACGTCTCTTCGAGCAGGTCTTCGGCGAGATCGCGCTGGTTCGACAGCCTGGCGAGAAAGTTGTACAGGCGGCCGTTGAAGGCGTCATACACCGCGTCAAACGCCGCGGGATCGTCCATTCGCAGGCGGCCGACGAGCTGGAGCTCGCACTCGCGGTCCATCGAAGTAATAACGCGGGAAGGCGCCAGAACGTGACGGCGTCACACTGTCTGATCCTGGGCGTTATATCAGGGGAACGCTCTGCCAGGGGGTGGTATTTGGAGGTGTTAGCCAACGCCGGGGTCATGGCGCTTGCCAGTATGTTCGTCGGCGTTTTGCCGTTGATAATGGGGGTCGCCTATGCACTTTGGCCAAATGAGCAGCGCCTCATGCTGATGCGTCCCCTGTCGCTCGCCGCTGTGTTCGCCGCGATTGCCGGCGTGGCAGTCGGTTTCATCAACGAATTACGCTTCATCGGTCGCAGCGAGACGGTGACCTTCTCGCAACAGGTCGCGGTCGGCACTGCCGAATCGCTCGTTCCTTTGTTCTTCGGCTTCGGATGTCTGACCGTCGCCTGGCTCTGCGTGACCCTCGGACTCTGGCGGCGTCCATGAAACCTGAGAAACTTGTGATCGTTCGGTCGTGGGCATCGTCCCTTCGTGATCTTGTGAAAGAGCCGTCGGCGCGAGACGGTGAAAATCGTTCAGTTTCGATCGATCTGCCAAGTCGAAACCGAGACCGATTGCTCCTGACCTCCTGACCTCCTGACCTCCTGACCTCCTGTTCAATGCCTCTTATCTCCAATTCGTGTTCGCGCTCCTGATCTCGACTCCGGGCGATTGTCAATGTGGACGATCCCGTCTTTCATCACCCACCGCACGCCGTTGATCACCGCATCGATGTCCTTCGTCGGATCACCCTCGATGGCGACGATGTCGGCGGTGCAGCCGGGCTGCAGGCACCCGAGGCGGCCTTTCATCCCGAGCAGATCGGCGGCCGTCGTCGTCGCGGTCATGAGCGCCTGTTCGGGCGTGAGGCCTGCCTTGACCATCCACGCCAGCTCGCGCGTGTTCTGGCCGAACATCGAGAACACGGCATCGGATCCCATGCCGAGCCTGACGCCCGCTTTCACGGCTCGCTGCATCGCCTCGAAGTTCTTCTGGAGGTACGCCTGCAGCTGCGGGATCGACTCGGGCGTGAAGTTGTACTCGTCCTTCGCGTCGATGTAGTAGCGGTTGTGATCCACGGTCGGCACCCAGACGGTGCCGCGGCGCACCATGTCAGCAAACGTCTCATCGTCGAGCTCAATCCCGTGCTCGACGGAGTCGGCGCCGGCGCGCACGGCATCTTTCGCTCCCGACGATCCGTACGAATGGATCGCGACCCTCTTTTCCGCCGCGTGTGACGCGTCCACAATCGTCTTCATCTCGTCGTAGTTCATCGTCTGCGTCGTTCCGACGTTCTCGAAGCCGCCGATCGACCCGTACACTTTGATGACGTCGACGCCCTTCTGGACGTGCTCGTCCACGTTCTTCTTCAGCGCGTCGAGATCCACTGGAGCGCCCGGGCGCTTCGAGAACCCGGTACCCGAGACGAACATGCGCGGTCCGACCATGGCCTTCAGGTTGATCAGGTCGCGCATCGCGAGATCCATGTCGTTCTGCGCGCCGAGATCGCGTACGGTGGTGACGCCGGTCTCGATCGTCCGCTTCGCGTTGTCCTGCGCGAGGTAGACGGTCACCGCGGGCAGTCGACGCGCGCCGCGGCCGCCGCCACGCGGATTGGTCCCGGGCGTGCGGTCCCAGTAATAGGTCATGTGGGTGTGAAGATCGATCAGGCCGGGGATGCCGGTGTACCGCCTGAGGTCCACGACTTCGGCCTCTTTGGGTACCGCGCTGCTTCCAGTCGCTACGCTGACGACCTTATCGCCGTCGATCACAATCACCGCGTCGGGCACGACCTTCGAGCCATCCCAGAGGCGCGCGAAGCGAATCGCCTTGGTCGTCTGCGACATTGGAGTCACCATCGTCGTCAGCAGCGTGATCGCCGCCACCGAAAAAAGTCCTGTGTATGTCGTCATCTCCGTTCGACGTCGCCTTCGATCGCCGCGACAGGGGAATCACTCGCCGACGACCATTACAAGAGACCAGGAGACGAGGAGGAACTTTTAGAAATCAAAGAGCTCCTGATCTCCTGGCCTCCTGTAACAGGCACCGGCGCTACAGGGCAGATTCTGACAAGTTCCACACCGTTGCTGGTTTGCAGGAACTGCCTCCTGGAGAGCTCTGCGCCACGAATTGCACTGTTCGAGCTGGCGCGAGCCATGCTCAGCCATCAAGAATGACATACTCACCAGATGAGCAGATTGAGTCGCTGACTCAGAGAATAATCGGCTGCGCGATCACGGTCCACCGTACTCTCGGGCCAGGACTGCTCGAGTCGGTCTATCGCGACTGCCTCATCATCGAATTGCGAGCAGAGAACCTTCGAGTCGAGCACGAGCGCCGGGTCAGGCTCGAGTACAAGGGACAGCGGGTCACAGGAAAACTCAAACTGGACCTGCTTGTTGAGAACTCCGTGATAATCGAGGTGAAGGCGGTCGAGCGGATTCATCCGGTTCACCAGGCGCAGGTGATCACGTACCTGAGGCTGACCGGATACTCTGCCGGGCTGCTGATGAGTTTCAACACGACAAGTCTCAGAGCGGGCCTGAAACGACTGGACCATCCGGATCGGTACGTCCGGAAACAGTAGCTGTCTGCGTTCTCAGCCAGATTCGACCGACCAACTGAATTACAGGAGACCAGAAGATCAGGAGACTCTCTTTTGGAAGACCAACAAACCTCCTGATCTCCTGATCTCCAGATCTCCTGTTAAGCGGCTCCTGATCTCCGATGCGGAGCATCCCAAGCATCATCGTGTCGGCCATCCTGGTCGCGAGCTGCGGAGCGTCGCTCTCTCAGCTTCCCAGCACGAGGGCGCTGAAGAGGGCTCCGTCGGTGGCACGCGCTCCGGCTGTCGACCCCTCGACGTTATACGGAAAATTGATCTTCGGATATCAGGGCTGGTTTGCGTGCCCCGGCGATGGATCGCCACTTGGCGCGTGGGATCACTGGTTCCGAGGCGCGCAGGCCAGCGCGGCGGCGCTTCGCGTGGACATGTGGCCGGACGTGTCGGAGCTCGATCCAGCCGAACGATGCCCGACGCCGCTCACGTTGCCCGGCGGTCGACCCGCGGAGTTGTACTCGGCCTACAACACCACGACAGTCGAACGGCATTTCCGCTGGATGCGCGAGTACGAGCTTCCTGGCGTGTTCCTGCAGCGCTTCACGGCTCCCCTCCACGATGACGCCGTGCTGGGATTTCGTGACGCGGTCGCGCGCAACGTCCGTGGCGCCGCCGAAGCGAACGGGCGTGTGTTCGCGATCATGTACGACATCTCGGGTCATCCGCCGCGGTCGCTGATCGAGGATGTCGAGCGCGACTGGCGGCATCTGGTCGACGAGCTTCGCATCACGGAAAGCCCGCGGTATCTCCGTCATCGCGGCCGGCCGGTTCTGGCGATCTGGGGCTTCGGTTTTCGCGATCGCGCCATCACGCCGAGCCACGCGGAGGCACTGATCGAGTTCTTCAAGAACAATCCGGATCCTCGATATCGTATGACGCTGCTTGGAGGCGTTCCCGCGCGCTGGCGCACTTTGACCCAAGACTCGCAGAGCGATGCGGACTGGGCGCGCGTCTACCGTTCGCTGGATATCGTGAGCCCGTGGACGATCGGTCGAATCCGCGACCTTCCCGGCGTGGATCAGTTCTACGAAGACGAAGTGAAGCATGACCTCATCGAAACGCGCACGCTGGGCATCGACTACATGCCCGTGCTCTTCCCGGGGTTTTCGTGGCACAACATGAACCGCGATGCGCCGATCAACGCGATTCCGCGCCGGGGAGGCCGCTTCTACTGGCGGCAGGTCGAACGGGCGCTCGCGGCCGGAAGCACGATGATGTACGGCGCGATGTTCGATGAAGTGGACGAGGGCACCGCGATGTTCAAGGTTGCCGCCTCGAAAGACGAAGTGCCGGCGGACGTCTCGTTCGTGACGCTCAATCTGGATGGTGAGACGTTACCAACCGACTGGTATCTTCGTCTCGCGCGCGAGGCGCAGCGAAGGCTGCGGAGCGCCGCGGCTCGCCACTTCAACTGGACCGGGACTTCGCCCGCCGGACCGATCGCTCCTGTGGCGGGCCTAGCGCAGCTTCCCCACCGGCTGCCCGCGCATGTCGGACCACACGTCACCGACCTCGGCGATGCGTGCGGCCATTGTTCGCAACGTGAAGGATCGCGGACCCACCTCCCCGCGCTCCACCTCTTCCCACGTGCACGGTGCAGATACCGGTGCACCGGGCTTCGCGCGCACGGCGTACGCCGCCGCGAACGTCGCACTGTAGCCGTTCCGTCCGGTGTCGACGAGAATGCGCCCACCCCGATCGACCTTGCTGAACTCCTGCGTCAGATGGTCCGGATCGCGCTCGACCAGCATTCGACCGACGCGATGCGCGAAGCCCGCGACTCGCCCCATATCGGTCTTGCCGTCCAGAGGAACGACGATGTGAAATCCCTTGGAGCCGGAGGTCTTCACCCAGCTTGTCAGTCCGAGCTCGGCCAGGAGATCGCGCAGCGCCAGTGCGGCGGCGCGCAGCACGTTCAGGTCCTCGTCGGCCGGATCGAGATCGAAGACGCAGATGTCAGGCCGATACAGATCCGGCGCCCGCGACGTCCATACGTGAGGCGTGATGCAGTTCTGGTTGACGATCCATAGCAGCGATCGCGTGTCGCAGACGATCGGATGGTGAACCGTGCCACCCTTCTTGGGCACTTCGACGCGCTCGAGCCACTCCGGGAACCCCCGTGTCACGTCCTTGTGGAAGAAACCCTTCTTCCCAATGCCGGACGGGTAACGCTCCATCGTCACGGGCCGCGAGCGTATGTGCGGCACCATCAATGGTGCGACCATCTCGTAGTACCGCGCGAGCTCGCCCTTCGTGATCCCGTCGTCGGGGAACAGTACTTTTTCGGGATGCGTAATCACGGGCTTGGGCCGATCTGAACTACTCATCACTGATCACTAATCGTGGATCACTCATCCATGCATCCCGGGATCTGTCAATCCGTGAATCGGTCAGTCCACGTATCCGTATCCTGAATCCGGTCAGTCCACCTTAAATCACGGTCTGACGCGTGTTATCGGCGGATATCCCGAGAAGCTGAACACTCTATAGCCTGCGAATCAGCACCAAAATGCGTAACGACGGCCCGCCATCCGAGAGTCGTACGCTGTTGTGGCATATTCGAGCCTCTGGAGCCAGCGACGAGCTTGGCGGACGCATGGAAGTGGAATACGAATGCGCGTCGGGCCGATGGGCGATTCGACGGATTCGACTGATTCGGGAATTCGGGGATTCGGCTGATTCGAGGATTCGCCCGGTTCGGGGATTCGGCTGATTCGAGGATTCGCCTGATTCGAGGATTCGCCTGATTCGAGGATGAGGGATTCAGGATCAGTGATTAGTGATTAAGGATTCGATGTTTTACGCAATTCGACAACTGTTTCGCGCACCAGCGTTCGCGGCCACGACGATCGTGATTCTGTGCCGTCGTACTATCGCGAGGCGCTTGCGAATGTCGAGGCGCTGCCTGGAGTCTCGTCCGCTGCGTTCAGCCAGCACAGGCCCCAACGCGGCGCGGTGACGCTCGAGCGCGTGGGTCTGGCGGCGTCGCCTCGCGGGGATGGTGAGACTGCGGCGGAGACCGCGCTGATCTCGCCGCGCTTTTTCGACACGCTCGGGAGCGCGATCTTGCAGGGTCGCGACTTCACGTTCAACGATGGCGAGCGCAGCGCGCGAGTCGCGATCGTCAGCCATCACCTGGCGATCCGGTTGTTCGGTCAGGGCCGCGGTGTTGGCGAGCGCATTCGCGTCTCGAACAGACCGGAGCTTCAGGACCTCCGGGTCATCGGGATCGTCAACGATGCGCGCGTGTTCGACATCCGCACGGGCAATCTCGACATCGTCTACATGCCGGCGCTGCAGAGCGGACGTGCCGCGAACTTCAGGTTTCTCATCGCCCGCGCGCCAGCGACCTCGATGCGCGGAATTCAGCAGGCGATCGAGTCACTCGGGGTCGAGACCATGCGGGGAATGCAGACGATGGATTACTGGCGAGGCCGCACGCTGCTGCAGGAACGCGTCATGGCCGCGCTCGGCAGCTACTTCGGATTGCTGGCGCTCGTTCTCGTCGCCGCAGGCGTGTATGGATTGCTGATGTACGCGCTGTCGCTCCGCCGAAAGGAACTGGGCATTCGGATGGCGCTCGGCGCCGGCAGCTTCAGGATCGCACGCGCCGTTCTCGCCGAGGGCACGGGCGCCGCGGGCGTCGGCCTCGCGATTGGACTCGTTGCAGCGGTGCCGTCGGTGCGACTGCTGCAGCGGGTGCTCGTCGCCGTCACTCCGCACGATCCAGTCGCGATTGCCGGCGCATGCGTTGTCCTCCTTGCGATCGCAGGCCTCGCGTCGCTCGCCCCAGCCATCCGTGCCGCGCGGGTGGAGCCCCTCGCGGAGCTGCGCCGCGATTAGACCGAGATTCACGGATTCACGATTCTGATCTGCTTTGCCACTAGAGGGACTAGATTCACGGATTCAAGATTCTGATCTGATTCACGATCAGTGAGGGATTAGCGATTAGTGATCAGGGATTAGTCATCAGGGATTCAATTCCCTAACCACTTCGCGTGGTGACTTGTCGAACCGCACCCCGAGCAATCGTGGATGACGCAGTTTGCTGTGCACCGTCCACTCGATGAAGGCGACTTGCACGACTATCTCCGGGCGCACCCAGTGCGCGCGGAGCCGCGGCAGGCCTTTGGATTTCGTGAACGGCGTCTCTGAAATCTCGAGCGCGTCGAGCCGCTTGCGAAGATCGAGCAGCAGCTTTGTGTCGAAACCCGTGCCGACCTTCCCCGCGAATACGAAGTCGTCGCTCTCGTAGTAGCCGACGAGCAACGCGCCGAGGCCGACGCGACCTCCCTGCGGATCGGTGAACCCGCCCACCACCAGCTCCTGCGTCGCCTCGCACTTCATTTTCAGCCAGTGCGGCGAACGCCGCTGCTCGTATTTCGAATCGCGTCGCTTGGCGATCACCCCTTCCCAGCCTTCGCTGCACGCGCGTTCCCACGGTTTGTCATCATCGAGGGATGCGACCCGATGGAGCGGCGATCGAAGAGGAAGATCGTTGAGACGCTCGCGACGCGAGTCGAGTGGCAACGACGTCACGTCGCGGCCGTCGATCCACATCACGTCGAAGACGTGATACCCAACCCGGCCGCCGCCCCACGTGACCTCGCCGTCCAGAATCAGATCGCCAACCGGCAGTTTTGCAATGGCATCAGCCACTGAAGGAATGTTCTGCGGCAGACGGTTGCGCGAGAAGAGGCGAACGTCGCGCCCCTGCTTGAACGCGAGCAGCCGGATGCCATCGAGCTTGCGCTCGAAGATCCACTCCGGCCCGGTGAACCGTTCCTGCGTGACCGTGGCCGCCATCGGGACGACCCATTCGGGAAATTCCATAGGGCCGGTTCGCGAACCGCCCCTACATCGAATGGCCGACCCGAGTCGTCCCTGGGTCTCCGGCTCGCAGCGGCTCGGTGAACTTCAATCCCGCGTTCGAAAGATCGCCAAGAACGTCATCTCCGTCAGGCTTGCTCCCGCCGCGCGCCCACGCGATGAGATCGTCGAAGGCCCGCACTTCTTCCTGCGCCGAGAAGCTGCAGTGACCTGCGCTGCGGACGATGCGCTGCACGAGCAGCGGCGATCGGCCGGCGGCATCCACGGCGCGTTTCAGCGATCGCTCGAGCGAGATAGGAACGTACAGATCGCCGGTGTTGTGAACCGTCAGCAGCGGCCGCTCGATCTTTCCGTCGAACGGAATCGCTTCTTCGTACGGTCCTCGCGTGCTGCGCGCTTCGCTGTCGGCCGTCTTTCGGTGGACACGGGTGTTGATTGCCTTCGCCGTCAGGCCCAGCCCCTTGTCGATGCTGTAGTCCGTGTCGACGTTGCTCGCGACGCGCGCCCAGATCACCTTGCTCTTGCCATCGAACACGATGCTCGCGTTGGCGATGAAGCGCGAGGCCAGACCTTCCATCGCGAACGGTCGGGGGCCGCCACTGATTTGAACCTGGATGCTGGCGAGCTGCAGTCCCTGCGGCGTGTAGGCCGGAGGGGTCCCGAGGACCTCAGCGAGCTTCTTCACGTCCTGATCGTGCGTATCGGCCGAAATGGTCACGGCGCTGATCAATTCGGCTGCCGCGTTCACGGCGGCGAGGAAATCCATTTCCCCGGGTCCCGAAGCGCAGAAAGCCAGGCCGCCAGCAAATGCCGTTGGGAACTCCTGCATGCCGAGGATGGTCACGTGTCCGCCCATTGACCCACCCGCAAGGTAGACGCGCGTTGGCGGCTTCGAGTCGTTGAACCGCGTGAACACATCGATCAACGCCATGGTGTCGAGGAGCCCGACCCCCGGTACATACCCGTTGCAGCGATAGCTGGACGCGGCCCACGCGAAGCCCTTGTCAATCAGATGTCGCCGGAAAACACCCTCCTCGCGCCTGTTTGCGAAGTCGACGTGCAACCGCGAGCCCTGTTCGCCGGCCTCGGCGACATAGCCGTGCGCCCACAGCACGAGCTCGCCATTCCAGTCGTCCGGACGCTCGATGCGGTACACGCCGCCCTCGTACGTGCCGAATGAGACCTTGGCCCGCGGCAGCGGCTCGAACGCCGGGTCCGCCGCTTCCCAGGTCTTCTCGGGACATGGCGCCGGCGTCAGCCCAGGTTTGCCAATAGCGGCAGTGCGATCGCTCATGGCAATCGCGACCGCCGCCAACCCGAAAGCTGCAACAAATGATTTCATCAACATTCGGACGCTCCGACTGCCTTGGCAGGATGCTGGAAAAACGCATCCTGAATCGGACATGGGACCGGGAAGTGGGAAAAGACGCGTACATGCTGCCATCTCCCATCAGGCCGCCCCTTTTAGCGGCCTGCTAATGCTACCGCGTCACGCCAACGCTTGCCTCCACGAGGTCGGATAGCTATCCTCCTCACGGAATCGCATCCGATGTGACATTCAGGCTTTAGAGACTTATGGCTTTCGACTTTAGGCCTGCCAGAATCCGTGGCGTCGATGCTCCGACGAAAGCCCAGTTATAACGAACGGAACAATCAACCCCGCTTGCAGCGTTCTGCAGGGCGCGCCCAGAGCCCAGAGCCGTGAGCCGAAAGTCTTCTGACGTGCGGGGATCGATCGCATGAAGCTCGGAAACGCCAGTGTCGCAGCGCTCATGATCCTCCTCAGCGTTGCTGCCCGGACAAACTCGCGCGGCGACAAGTGGTGGTGGGACTACGGCAACGGGCCGAGCAGCTCGCATTTCGTCGATCTCGATCAGATCGGCAAGTCCAACATCGACCGTCTCGAGGTCGCCTGGTTCTATCCGTTCGGGATGACGGGCTTCAACCCGGTTGTGGTCGACGACGTGATGTATGCGCTGGGACGGAACAACTCGCTCATCGCTCTCGATGCGGCATCCGGAAAGGAGATCTGGATTCACGAAGGTCTGACGGGCATCAACACTCGCGGCGTGAACTACTGGCAGAGCCAGGACGGCAAGGATCGCCGGCTGCTCTTTTCGATCAACAGCTACCTGCAGGCAATCGACGCGCGCGCGGGCAAATCAATTCTGACATTCGGCACGAACGGAATCGTCGATCTCCGTAAGGGGCTGGCGCGCGCGGAAGGCACCGATCGTCGCGTGCAGTCGCGCACACCAGGCAAGATCTGGAAGAACCTCCTGATTCTCGGGTCGGCGCCCGGTGAGGCATGGATGACGCCGCCAGGCGACATTCGCGCCTATGACGTCGTCACAGGCAAGCTCGCGTGGCAGTTTCACACAGTTCCCATGCCGGGCGAGTTCGGCTACGACACATGGCCGAAGGATGCCTACAAGTACGTCGGCGGCGCGAACAACTGGGGCGAGATGTCGATCGACGAGGAGCGCGGCATCGTCTACGTGCCGACCGGTTCAGGGACGTACGATTTCTACGGCGCGGATCGGCACGGCGCGAACCTGTTCGCCAATTGCCTGCTCGCGCTCGACGCGCGCACCGGCAAGCGTTTGTGGCACTTCCAGACCGTACATCACGACCTGTGGGATTTCGACAACACGTCGGCGCCGCAGCTGGTGACCGTGCGGCACGACGGGCGGCGGATCGACGCGGTGGCTCACGCAGGGAAGACAGGTTTCCTGTACGTCTTCAACCGCGTCACCGGCGAGCCGCTGTGGCCGGTCGAGGAACGTCCCGTTCCCAAGAGCGAGGTGGCGGGAGAGAAAGCCTGGCCGACGCAACCCTTCCCGACGAAACCGCCGCCTTTCGCACGGCAATCGTTCGGTGTCGACGATGTGAACCCGTGGCTGTTGACGCCCGAGCAGCACGCCACGATCGTCGAACGCGTGTCGAAGGCGCGCAACGAAGGTCTGTTCACGCCCCCCGCGATGATCGATACGATCGCGATGCCGGGCAATCAGGGCGGATCGAACTGGGGCACGACGGCGGCGGATCCGAAGAAGGGCCTCGTTTTCGTCGTGAACGTCAACGAGGTCGCAATCCTCAAAATGGAAGATGTCAAGACGCGCGCCGGCGGACGCGGCGGTAGGGCCGCAGGCGCGCAGGCGTATCAGCAGCATTGCCTCGCGTGTCATGGCGCAGATCTCAGGGGCGTACCTGGCGGTCTCGCGCCATCGCTGGTCGACGTCACGAACCGGCTTGCCGAAGACGCGATCCGCGTGGCGGTCACGGGTGGAAAAGGCACCATGCGTCCGGTGCCCAATATCACTGAAACTGAAATCACCGCGGTCATCGCCTACCTCGCAAACTCTGGTGGCCGCGGCGGTGCGCGCGGCGCGGGGCCGATCGAAGCCTTGCCGCCCGGACCCGTCGTCGCATCCGGTGGCGCACCACTCCCGCCACCGAAGGCCGTCAGTCCGGAGCCGCCACCGACGTACGGCACCAATGGCGGGAACGGCGGCAACACTCCGTATCCACCGGACGTTGAAGTGCCGGCGGTTCGCTACGTCAGCGAATACGGGGTGATGGCATCGGCAACCAAGCCGCCATACACGACGCTCACCGCGTACGACCTGAATGCCGGCACGATCAAATGGCAGATTGCGATCGGCGATGACCCCGCCACGATCGCGCGTGGCGGTCCGGCACAGACCGGCGGCCTCGGTGCACGCAATGGCATGATTGTCACGAAAGCGGGCATCGTGTTCGTCGCGGGTGGCGACGCGAAGATCCATGCCTACTCCGAAGAAGACGGTCACGAGCTGTGGACGGGAACGCTGCCCGGAAGCTCGAACGGGATTCCGGTCGGCTACGAATCGAAGGGCCGCCAGTTCATCGTCTTTTCGTCGTTGCCCGGCGGTGCCCGCAGCGCGACTGGCGGTGCGGTGTCAGCCGACGCGCCGCGGGGCTACATCGCCTTCGCGTTGCGGAAGAGATAACCAGGTTCACAGGTTCCTGGTTCCGGGTCCGGTTCTTGGTTCTGCGCGCTAGTGCGAACCTAGAACCCACCTGGAACCTGGAACCAGAGAACCCGGAACCTGGCGCGAAGCGTCAGTATCCCAGCGCGAGCCCATCCTTCCGCGAATCCGACGCTCCAAGCAGTGCGCCCGTCGATGGATCGATCATGATCGCCTGACCGCCGCCCATCAGCGCGCGATGGGTCAAACCCGGTCCCGGCATCACACGCTCGTGACCTCGCTGGATCAGATCCTCGATCACGGGCATCGTCAGGCCTTCGTCCATCATCACGCCGCGGCCGCTGATGTAGCGGACGCGCGGCGCGTCGATCGCCTGTTGTAAATTCATACCGCGATCGATCAGGTTGACGAGGACCTGCGCGTGCCCTTGCGCCTGCACGTCTCCGCCCATCACCCCGTACGACATGAGCAGCTTGCCGTCCTTGAATACCATCGCGGGGATGATCGTGTGAAACGGACGCTTGGCGGGCTCGATGCGATTCGGGTGGCCAGGCTCGACGGAGAATCCAGCGCCGCGATTGTGGAGCATGATGCCGGTCTCGCCCGCAACGATGCCGGATCCAAACGCGGAGAAGATGCTGTTGATGAACGACACGGCGTTGCGATCCTTGTCGACGACGGAGAAGTAGGTCGTGTCGCTGCCCAGGCGGATGTCGCCGTAGCGCGGCGGATCGATCGCCTTATTGGGATCGATGAGCGTGCGTCGGGTCGCGGCGTAGTCCTTGGACAACAGCTCTTTGACGGGTACTTGTCCGAAACCGGGATCGGCAATGTAGCGGTTGCGATCGGCAAACGCGATCTTCGTCGCTTCGATGACCGTGTGGTAGTAGAGCCCGGGTTGCGTCCGCAGCGCTTTCAGATCGATTCCTTCCAGGATGTTCAGCAGCAGGAGCGCGGTCAGGCCCTGGCCGTTCGGCGGCAGCTCGTGCAACGTATGGCCGCGGTACGTTGTCGAGATCGGCTGGACCCAGTCCGATTTCTGCGCAGCGAAGTCCTGCAGGCTCAGGAACCCGCCGTTCGTCTCGCAGTACTCGACGATCGCGCGGGCGATCTCGCCTCGATAGAAGGCGTCGCGGCCGCCTTTGGCCAGCATGCGCAGCGTTCTGGCCAGGTTCTTCTGAACGAAAATCGCGCCCGGCTGCGGCGCCTCGCCGTTCACGAGGAACGTCGCGGCGGCGGCCGTCGTCCGCTTCAATTTCGGCACCTCCGGCGCCCAGTCGGCGGCGATCTTCTCCGCCACGGGAAAGCCGTTCTCGGCATACGAGATCGCCGGCGCCATCACGTCGGCGAGCTTCATCGTCCCGTACTTGTCGAGGAGCGTGACCCACCCGTCGAACGCGCCCGGCACGGTGATGGTCTCCATCCCGGCGAGCGGCATCTGCGCGATCTTGCGAGAGGTAAAGTATTCGAGGCTCAACGCGCGTGGCGCGCGTCCGCTTGCGTTGAGGCCTTCGAGCTTCTTCGTCTTCGACGAGTAGAGCATCACGAACGCATCGCCGCCGATGCCGGTCATGCTCGGCTCGGTCACGTTGAGCATTGCCGCAACGGCAATCGCCGCGTCCACCGCGTTCCCCCCGCGTTTCAGGATCTCGACGCCAATCTGTGACGCCAGCGGCTGACTCGTCGCGACCATCCCCTGCGCCGCCCGCACGATCGATCGGCCGGCCGGCGGCCCCGAGAACCAGTCGTCACGAGGCGAGGTCTGGCTGCTCTGCGCCTCACCGGAACGCCCGGCCGCGATCCCACCAATCCCCGTCAGTGCAGACGAAGCAGCGGAGAGTTCGAGAAAGCGACGACGGCTGAGAGTGGTGCGCATCGGGTGACGCCCTTTCTGTCGCAGATGTGCTTCCGGCCTGAAGCTCGATGTCGACGACACGACAGTTTACATTGATCCGTTTTTGACCATTCACGACCGCGCAGGCGCTGGATGCCTGGCCGATTCGCAGCGCACGTCTCGTGTCGACTAGAAGACAATCTAGTAGACTGGCAACAGCTTGCTTACTAGAATGTCCTCTAGTCGGCTATGGCAAAGAAGGCTCCGTCCCCCACTCGCGTCGAACTGCTGCAAGGAACGCTGGACATGCTGATTCTGCGGAAGCTTCAGTGGGGACCGCAGCATGGCCACGGCATCGGGCTGGCGATCCGCCAGAGCTCTGCCGACCTTCTGCACATCGAGCGCGGCTCCTTGTATCCGGCGCTGCATCGCCTGGAAGCCCAGGGCCTCATTGCTTCGGAATGGAAGCCGTCCGAGCTGAATCGTCGCGCGAAGTATTACCGGTTGACGCCGCGCGGCAAGAAGCAACTCGCCAGCGAGCACTCGAAATGGAGGCTGCTGGTGAAGACGATCGCTCGGGTAATGCGGCCGGCGTGACGGCAGGAGCGCGTATGCACCCGCGATGTATGGCCACTGGCGCAAGCAGACGAGCGTCGTCCAGGATGTCGCCGCGTTTCGGCACACGCTGCTCAACGAGACGAGCGGCACAACCCCTGAGCAGATACGGGCCAGCCGCGTCTCGGCGGATTACTTTCGACCCTTCGGGGCAAGCGTGTACCGCGGCCGCACGTTCAGCGAACAGGAGGATCGTTCTGGAGGAGATGCCGTCGCCGTGGTGAGCCATCGGCTCTGGACGCGACGATTCGGCGGCGTTGAGGTGATCGGGCAGGCTTTGCGGCTGAACGGCGAGCGCTACACCATCATTGGCGTTTTGGCTCTGGACTTTCGCGCGGATGACCTCGGCGTCGAGCCAGACGCGATCGTTCGTCGAGGGCTCGAAGCGATTGCCGCCGTTCCTGGCCTTGCGGTGGCCGGGGCATCGTGCGGCCTGCCACTGGAGGACGGGTTCGGCTTGCCCTTCGAGATCGTCGGACGGCCCTTGCCCGAGGGACAGAGATTCCATGGGGGCGCCGCATGGCTTGCCGTCTTCCCTGGCTACTTCGAGACATTGAGGGTGCTGGTGAAACGCGGACGCAGTTTCACGGCAGCCGACGTGCGTCAGAATCCCGCCGTCGCGATCGTCAACGACGTGATGGCTCGCCAGTATTGGCCGGCCGAAGATCCGATCGGGAAGCGCCTCGTCATGGGACACGGCACAGGTCCGCAGTTCCAGGACGAACCCGTGCGTGAGATCGTCGGTGTCGTGGGAAGCGTCAGGACAGGCAGACTGGCGGATCGGCCAGGCGCCGAAATGTACCTGCCGCAAGCGCAGTTGCCCGATGTGGCCAACGCGTTCGTGGCATCAGGAACACCCACTGCGTGGATCGTGCGGACCACGACCGCCCCGGAACCGCTCGCGCGGACGGTCCAGCAGACCCTGCAGCAGGCCCTCGGTCTGCCGGTGTTGAATGTCCGCTCCATGGATGAAATCGTTTTGCGGTCCATCCTTCAGCAGCGACTGAGCATGTGGTTGATGGCGGGCTTCCGGTGCGGCGGCGCTGCTCGTCGCCATGATCGGACTCTATGGACTCGTGGCGCACGCGGTCGGGCAGCGAACGCGTGAGATTGGAATCCGGGTGGCGCTCGGTGCGGAGGCGTCTCAGGTGACACAGATGGTCCTCTGGCAAGGCACGCGCCTGGTGGCCGCCGCCATCGCGATGGGACTCCTGTCGGCGCTCGCGCTCACGCGGGTAATCGCGCGATTCCTGTTCGAAGTGCAGCCTCGCGACCTCGCGACGTTCATCGTGGTGCCGGTGCTGGTTGCGATCGTGGCGGCACTCGCCGTCTGGCTGCCCGCGCGGCGCGCCAGCCGAGTCGATCCCGTTGTGGCCCCAGGTACGAGTAAGAGCGGCCCGTGACTCGGCCTGAGATCTCGGGGTCCGAACAGGTTCGGGTCCTCGTCCGTGTGTTCCTCGCCCGATTCTTCGAACACGAGGCGACCGCCGGCCCAACGGATCTCCGAGAGTCCTTCTTCTGGCTCGTTGCCGCACTGGCCGCGCCAGGCCTGCTCTTCGCGTTCCACCAGCAGTTCTACTGGAATCTGGTCGCACTGGGGCCTGGCGGCGCGGCGAAGCTGCGCATGTACGTCCTGTTCGACAAGACCCTCTATTTGACGCTGACATTTGTCGCAATGGGAGCCGTGACCGCCGCCGTCTGGAACGCGCTGATCGTCGACCGGCGCGACGCATTCATCCTGGGCCCGCTGCCGGTCCGTCCGCGCGTGGTTGTCGTCGCCAAACTTCTTTCGCTGGCCGCGTACGTTGTCGCCCTGAATCTCGGCATGCACGCCGGAGCGGCTCTGCTGTTTGGCGATTTACTGGGCAGCGCGCATGGCGGCGAAGCGCTGATGCGTGCTGTGGCCGCCCATTTCGTCGCGGCCTCCGCGTCCGGCATGTTCGTGTTCCTCTCCGTCATCGCCCTCGTGAGCGCGTGTCTGGCAATCCTGGGTCCACGCCACTTCGCGCGGACCGCCGCCGTTCTCCAGGTGCTGCTGGTCGCCGTCATCACCACGACGCTTCTCATGACGGTCACGGTCGCTCACGGAGCGATCTCGCTCGCGGAGGTGGCGGCTCCGCCTGCGTGGCTGACGCACATGCCTCCGATCTGGTTTCTTGGCGTATACGAGACGATCGCGGGGACATCTGTTGACGCGATGCGCGAGCTCGCAGGAACGGGCGTGGTCGCGTTCGTCAGCGCGATGGTGGCTGTCGCCATCTTCTATCCAATCGCGTGCTGGCGTGTGCTGGCGAGTGCGGTGACTGTGGCGACTCCCGCAACGAATCCGTGGACGCGCCGCACCAGTCCCACGATGGTCAGTCTGTTGGCGACCGACCCGGCCACCAGAGCCGCGCTCCAGTTTCTCGCCGCCACGGCGGGCCGCGTTGGGCGCTTTCGGCTGGTCATGGCCGCGGCGATTGGGCTCGGTCTCAACGTCCTGGCTGCGATCGTTCTTCACTGGATTGCGGGAGACGCCGCCGGCAAACCGTCCGTGTCCCTGCTCGCAGCTCCCCTCCTCCTGATCGTTGCACTCGTGACCGGATGGCGCGTCATTGTCGCAATGCCGTCGGAGCTCTCCGCGCGGTGGGTGTTCCGGTGCATCCCCGTCGAGGGATTCGCCGGCCGCGCAGCTGCCAGGCGGTTCATGTTCACATTTGGCGTGATGGTTCCGGTGGCGCTGGCGGCTACGGTCTGGCTCGCGCTTTGGGGAATAGCAACCGCGTGGCAGTTCGTCGTGAACACACTGTTCGTCGGCGGTTTTCTCGTGGAGGCACAGCTCTGGGGGTTCGCGGGCATACCGTGCACGAGACCGGTCGCGATCTCCGATTCAAACCTCCAGGCCCGTTGGCCGTTCTACGCTATCGGTCTGTTCGCCTGCGCTCTCGGGGTTCCGGTCTTGGAAGTGTGGGCGGCCGGCCATTGGACCGAATGGCTGCTGACAATCGGGCTCGCGGCAGCCTACAGCATCTCGCGCACGTTATCGGCCGAAGCAGCGCGGGTCACTGTTCTCACCGACCACCAGCGCGGGCCGATTCTGCTCGATCTTCCGTTACTGCCGGCGAGACGCGAGCCGGGCCCCGCCAATCGCGTCACGAGAATCAATACTGTGCAACGCGGGATTCCCGATGCTTGAAGTTCGCGACGTCACCAAACGCTACGGCGCCCTTCCGGCCGTCAACCACGTGAGCTTCACGGCGGCGCCTGGGGAGGTGCTTGGATATCTCGGACCTAACGGATCCGGCAAGTCGACGACCGTCAAGATGCTCGTCGGACTGCTGCCACCGACCGGCGGCACAATTCTGTTCGACGGGAGGGACATCCAGGAGCATCTCGAGGAGTACAAGTCGCAGGTCGGCTACGTGCCCGAGGACGCGCACGTCTACACGTACCTGACGGGCCCTGAATACCTGCGCATGGTCGGCCGGCTTCGAGGCGTTCGGTCCTCCGTGCTCGAACGGAAGATTGATCGCTTTCTGCATCTGTTTGGCCTCGACGGCGAATATCACGCGTCGCTCGCGTCGTACTCGAAGGGCATGCGGCAGAAGATCCTCCTCTCGGCGGCACTCCTGCACAATCCACGCGTGCTCGTGCTCGACGAGCCAGAATCCGGGCTCGACGTCTCGAGCGCCCTCGTACTCCGCGCCGCCGTGCGTGCGCTCGCAGCCGACAGACGCATCATCTTCTACAGCTCGCACCAGCTCGAGACGATCGAGAAAATCAGCACGCGCGTCATCATTCTGCGGGCGGGGGTAGTCGTTGCCGACGACTCCGCGTCGCGTCTCCGCGAGCTTATGCAGGCACCCTCGCTCGAGGACGTGTTTTCGCAGTTGACCGTGACCGTCGATACGAACCAGCTTGCGACCGAGCTGCTCGAAACGGTTCGATGCTAGTGGCTAGCCGAACGACAACCGGCGCCCTGGGGGCCTGGTGAAGTATGAGACGAACAGGAGTCCCAGGAGCACCAGCGGCAGGCTCCATACCTGCGGCCCTTCGCCAGATGCGTACGCGGAGATGAATGCCATCACCCACGTGAACGTCGCGCCCGCATAGGCCCACTCCTTGAGCCAGGCCATCCCTGGGACCAGCAAGACGATGGCCGCGGCCGGCTTCGCGATTCCAAGAACGATCCGAAGGTGCTGCGGGTATCCGGCTTTGGCAAATCCCGAGACCACCTGTTCGCTCGCGGTGAGGTAGCTCAGCGCAAACAGCAGCATCAATGAAGCAATCGCGGTGGTGGCCCAGTAAGCAATCGTTCGGACCATGGACCCTCCAGTCGCACATTATCCCGCCAGGCTGCGTCGAAAGCGACGCCGGCGCTCGAGACGTCCTCAGAAATGCCTGAGACCGCGCGGAGCGATTTCGTGTTCCGAACACCAGGAGTAACGCGTTACTCCTGTCGCAGGGCCTCGAGAGGTTCGACCCGAGACGCCCGGCGGGCCGGCAGATAGGACGCCAGGCCTGCGACCGCGCACAATAATCCGAGAACAGCGCCGTACGTCGTTATGTCATTCGGCGTTACGCCAAAGAGCAGCGTCCTCAACGAGCGCAGCACAACGAACGAACCACCGACGCCAATCGCCGCGCCAATCGCGACGAGGCGAAGACCGCCACCGACCACCGAACGCCTTAATCGTCCCAGTTGAGCGCCGAGAGCGATGCGGATGCCTATTTCCTTCGTGCGCTCGGTGACGAGGAACGCCAGCAGGCCGTAGAGACCCAGCGATGCAAGAAGGAGCCCGCTGACTGCAAACCCGCCTGACACGAGGGCGTTGAGCCGCTCGCGCGCGAGGCTTTCGGCAAGAGCGCCCTCCAATGTTCGAATCTTCGTGACGGCAAGGTTCGGATCGAGGCGATGGACGGCCGCAGCGGCCGACGCGGCGATGGCTGACGGTCGGCTGGTCCGCACGAACAGCGTCATCGCGGTTTCAGCCATTTGCCGATGGCTGTAGAACACCGTCGGCTGCGCCTTGTCCCTGACCGATCCCTCGTTGACGTTGCTGACAACACCAATGATGGGCGCGTAAGGATTCTTGTCCTCCATGAAGACCGACAGCGAGACAGAGAGCGGATCGGCGTCGGAGAGGTACGCTTTCGCAAACGCGTCGTTGACGATGAACCCGGGTGCTGGATTCGCGTCGTCAGCAGGCGTGAATTCGCGTCCATGGACCACGGGGATGCGAAGCGTACGGAAGTATCCTGGGGTGACGACTCGAATCACGGCGCTTGGCCGTTCGTTGATCGGTAGTTCGGGCGTACCGAGACGATGGAACACCGTCCGACCCCTCGGTGACCCGACGACCGCGAGGCTATCGGCCGCTGCGGCTGACTCGACACCCGGGACCGCTCGAATCGCGTCCAGCGCCTGCCGATAGAACTGAACCCTGCGCTCCGGCGTGTAGCGCGTACCGGGCAGCCCAACCTCCATCGTCAGTACGTCCCACTTGTCCAGACCTGTGTTGGCTCCATTCAATGCGATCAGTGTTCGCACGAGCAGTCCGGAACCGCACAGCAGCATGACGGTCATGGCGACCTGACAGACGACAAGCGTCTGCCGGACCCGAGGCGCATTCGTCACGGTCAATCCGCTCGTGCGGATTGATCCGACGATTGATTCGCGCGCGACCAGCGCGGCAGGGACCATTCCCACGACCAAGCCGGTGAGCATGGAGAGCCCAACCGTATACAGCAGCACGCGCAGATCGATCGACAGGCTGTCCACACGGAGCAGGTCCGCGGGCGCGAATGCGACAAGCGCGTCGAGGCTCCAGCGCGCCAGCACGATCCCGAGCGCACCGCCCACGGTTGCAAGCAGGAGGCCCTCCACGAGCAACTGTCGCACGATGGCCACCCGTCCGGCACCAAGCGACATTCGGATGGCGATTTCGCGCCGGCGCGTCGCGGCCCGTGCCAGGAGCAGATTGGCCACGTTGAAGCAGGCAATCGCGAGCAGGACACCGACAGCGCCGTACAGAACGAGCAGCGACGAGTGGACCTGGCCGGTCAGCTCCTCCCGCAACGGAAACAGCGCCACCGAAGTGTTCTCGTTGAACGAATACGTCTGTGCCAGCCGCTGAGCGATGCCTTCCATCTCGGCCTGCGCGCTCCTCGTTGTCGCTCCCGCCTGACGCCTGGCGACTACGTTCAGGAACCGTCCAGCCGTTTCGCGCCACGGCTCATTTCGATCGAGCCGAAACCCGCTCCAGAGATCGTTCTCCCGATCGATGAAACGGAATCCGGCCGGCATCACGCCGATGATTTCCGCGGGGTTGTCGTTCAACCTGATGACATGGCCGATCACACTCGGGTCGCCGCCAAAACGTCCCCGCCACAGTCCATGGCTGAGCACGACGACGCTAGGCGCATTCGGCCGGTCGTCCTCATCCGAGATGGTTCGACCTAGCAGCGGCGTAACGCCAAGCAACGGAAAGAACTCCGAGGACACGAGCTGTGCGCTCACGCGCAGGGGCTCGCCGACGCCCGTCAACGTGAACGATGAGGACCGCCATGCGGCGAGGGTGTTCAGCGTCCGGCTCTCGCGCTGCCAGTCGAGCCAGTTGGCTGGAGAGACGCCGTTGCGTGTGCGGCCGACCGTGACCTGCGCGAGTCCGAAGCGGGGCCGGGTTTCATAGATCGTGAGCAGTTCCTCACCGTTGGGATACGGAAGTGGGCGGAGCAGCAGCTGATCGATCACCGAGAAGACGGCGGTATTGCCGCCGATGCCAAGCGCAAGCGTGAGCACGACGGCGATCGTGAAGCCCGGGTTCCTCCGCAGTCCCCGCGCCATATGCCTGACGTCTCGCGCGAGATTCTCGATGACCGGAGCACTCCGGACGTCGTGCCCCTGTTCCTTCAACCGTCTGATGTTGGCGAAACGCACGCGGGGCGCTCGCTGCGCGTCCAGCTCGCTCAACCGCGTTCGAACGTACTCGCGGGCGATCGACTTGCGATGAAACGTCATCTCGCGATCCATGTCGCGGTCGCGAGCGCGCCATTTGAAGATCGCGATCAGCAGCCGCAGGAAACGCTGCGGACGGAATGGCATGTCACGCTCCCTGTCCGATGGTGCGAAGCACTCTGGTGACGGCCTTCGACAGCCGTAGCCAGCCTTCCAGCTCCGCATCGTGGGCTCGTTCGAGCTGGGGACGACAGCGATCAGAGGATACGATGAAGCGGTCGCTAGCAGGCCGCTGAAAAGTGCCGGCCTGATGGGAAATGGCAAATGGGAGATGGCACATTGCCCCGTGTTTTCCCATTTCCGATTTCCCATCTCCCATTCAGGATGCGTTTTTCAGCATCCTGCCAGGTGTAGGGTCAACGTGAGCGTCTGTCACAGGAGCCGACTTGCATGGGACGCAAATGGCGAGTGGCGGTCCTCGGGCTCGGTCATTGGTACTCGGCATACGGACTTGCCCGCGCGCTCCGCGAGTATCCGGGCGCCGAGCTGGTCGCCGCCGCGTGGGATAACGAGGCGCAACTCGCCGAGTTCACGACGACCTTCGGAATCACGGGCTACGCCGACTATCGCGAACTGCTCCGACGAGAGCACGTGGACATCGTCCACATCGCGCCGTCTGTCTCGCGAATGGCTGAACTGGCCATTGCGTCGGCTCGAGAAGGCAAGCACATCGTGCTCGGCAAACCGATGGCGATGACCGTCGAGGAAGCGGACCGAATGGTCGACGAAATCGATCGCGCAGGCGTCGTGTGTCTGCCGTTCCAGGGGATCATGCGTCTGCGCGGAGCGGAGCTGAAGAAGCGCGTCGACGATGGCGTGATTGGCGAAGTAATCCTCGTGCACCAGACCTGTCGCTGGTCGATCGCCGAAGACTGGTACCAGTCCGGCACGCCCGGCTGGTTTGCGGATCCGCGGCACGTCCCCGGGGGCGCGTTCATCGACGAGGGCATCTACTGGATCGACTTCTTCAGATGGTTGTCGTCGAGCGAGGTCGTGCAGGTCGGCGCGAGAATGGCGAACCTCGTGCACAAGGACATCGGGGTCGAAGACTGGGGATTGGCGACGTTCACCTTCGCGAATGGTATGCTGGCGACGCTCGAGGCCTCGTGGACGATTACGGCGCCCCGCACGAGCAGTCCATCGCCGAAACAAAACAGCGTCGTCCGATCCGAGATTATCGGCACGCGCGGAGAGATCATCGATCAGTGGTTTCGGATGCCCGGCCGCGCGGTACTTGCAGCCGGCGCAGGCGACTGGGTGTTCGAACGGCAATCCGAAGAGCCTTACGCGCCAGCGGCGCCGTTCCCCCTCAATCACCTCATCGAGTGCCTGGAGCACAAGCGGCAGCCGGTCGCCACAATCCACGACGCGCGCCGGTCGTTCGTCGTCGCGATGGCTGCGTACGAATCGGCTCGAGAGAAGCGAACAATCGCCGTGTCGGGGTGAGATCGGCGGACAGGATTGTAGTACGCTGCGCGAATGCGTCGGTGGATTGCGATCGGCGCGACTGTCGCCATAGTCGTTCTTGGAGCCGCATTCGCGCGCTCCGCGTGGCAGGCTCCCAGCGTGGGCCCCGTCGACGAGAAGACTCTTCGCGAGTACACCGGGGTCTACCAATGGGATCCGGACGCGTTTTTGTATCTCCAGATGTGGAAGGAATTCAGCGGGTTCGACAAGCCGAGTCGGCTCGTCGCCTTTGACGAATCCGGCGAGGTTCGGACTCTTTATTCGACCGAACCCGATCGATTCTTCGCCGGCCCTGGCGTCGCAGTCGCGACCTCCGTCGAATCACGAATCGAATTCCGGCGCGACGGCGCGGGCAAGATCATTTCGCTGACCTGGCGACGTGAAGGTGCCGGTCCGCGTACGGCGCGACGCGTCGAGATTGAGAGGCGTCACGATGTTCGCTTCGCGAGCGGCGACATTCAGCTGGCGGGAACGCTGATCAATCCGGCCACCAGCGGCAAACATCCGGCAATCATCGTCGTGCACGGCTCAGGCCCCGAGGATCGCGAGCACATGCTTCCGTTCGCGCGGTTCCTGGTCCGCCACGGCATAGCGGTCCTCGGCTATGACAAGCGCGGCGTCGGCGAATCGACGGGCGACTGGAACGTCGCCTCCTTCGACGACCTGGCCGGTGACGTCGTCGCTGCGTTCGAATACCTGAAGACGCGGGACGATATCGATCCTGCGCAGGTCGGGCTGATCGGCGTCAGTCAGGCGGGATGGATCATGCCGCTCGCGGCTGTTCGAGCGAAGGATTTTGCGTTTCTCATCAGCATCTCCGGCGCCGGCGTCCCAGGCGCGGAGACAACGATCGATCAGGCTCAGAACGAAATGACGATGACCGGCATGCCTGCGGAGGCGGTGGAGCAGATCGTCGGCCTGATGAAGCTGCAGTACCAATTCGCGCGAACCGGCCAGGGCTGGGACGACTACGCATCAACCCGCGAGAAGCTCGCTGCGAAAATGGGACAGCCGCCCGACATCTTTCCTGCGACGCAGGACCATCCGTATTGGCAATTCATCAAGCGGCTGTACTTCTACGATCCGGCGCCGACGCTCCGCCGGCTTCAGCTGCCGGCGCTTGCAATCTGGGGAGAACTGGACAACAACATCCTTGCGGAAAAGAACAAAGCTGCCTGGGAGGCCGCTCTCAGAGCTGGTGGCAACCGCGATTACACGCTGCGCATTCTTCCGAAGGCCAATCACGATCAGTTCGAGGCGAAGACCGGCAGCAACGCGGAGATGCCGACACTGCGCGGATTCGTGCCGGCGTACTTCACGACGATTCAGGAGTGGCTCGCGAAACGGACCAAGGGCTTCCAATGATGATGTCCAACACACCTCGAATCGCTCTGCTCTTCGCGTGTGGGTTCGTCGCGTTTGAATTGACTGGCGTTGGCGCCGGTCGTCAGCAGAGTGCGGCCGCCCCGCCCGCACTGACATTCCGCGCACAGGAGATCGCGACGAACTTCGGTGTGGGCTACGCCGTCGTTCCGGGCGATGTCAACGGCGACGGTCAGATGGACATCCTCGCCATCAACGCGACGGATCTCGTGTGGTTCAAGGCACCGACCTGGGAGAAGAACGTGATCCTCACCGCCGGTGCGACGACGGCCGACAACGTCACGCTCGCGCCGAACGACATCGATGGCGACGGACGTCTCGACATCGCACTCGGCGCCGGCTGGACGCGGGAGAACACGGGAACGCTCCAGTGGGTTCGTCAGAACGCACCCGGCGCAACTCCGGCGTGGGAGGTCTTTCCGATCTCCGCGGAGCCGACGCTGCACCGCATTCGCTGGGCGGACGTCGACGGTGACGGCAAAAAGGAACTGATCGTCGCGCCGCTCCACGGCAAAGGTGCAAAGGGACCCGACTGGGACGGCCCGAGCGCGCGTCTTCTCGTGTTCAGACCGCCAGCGAACCCGCGAACGGACCCGTGGCCGATGGAAGTCGCCGGCGAAGCCAATCACATCCAGCACAACTTCCTGGCCATGAATCTCGACAGCGATCCACAAGAGGAGGTCGTCACGGCGAGCAAGGAAGGGTTGACCGCCTGGAAGCGAAAGTCCGACGGGACGTGGTCGCACACGCTGATCGGCGAAGGAGCGCCCGGTGAAGTAAAGCTCGGTCAGGTGGACAAACGGCGAATGCTCGCCTCGGTCGAGCCCTGGCATGGCGCAGGAATCGTGATTTACGCGGAGAAACCCGGCGTGTGGGCGAAGACGACGATCGAATCAGCGCTGACCGAAGGCCACGCGCTCGGCTGGGCGGACTTCGACGGCGACGGCAACGACGAGCTCGCTGTCGGCTGGCGCGGCGCACCCAAGCCAGGCCTCGCGATTTACATGGTCAATCGCGACGGCACGCTGAAATCGAAGATGATGGTGGACGACGGCGGGATGGCGACCGAGGATCTGATCGTGGGCGACTTCAACGGCGACAAGAAGCCCGACATCGTTGCGTCGGGCCGCTCGACGCGTAACGTGAAGATCTACTGGAACGAGAACACGGCCAGCAAAGCACGATAGCGTTAGGCGCGCCAGTGGCGCGCCCCGCCGGAGCGGAGCGGGGCGAAGGGGCCCCGCGAGCGACGGCGACCGGGGTCCCCGGCGCGCGTGTTCTGCGCGCTGGGGTGGCGATGGGGGGTCCGGCGGGGCGAAGCCCCCCGGTCAAGATCAGAACGCCCACTCGACCCCGACCAACGGGGCTATCCGATCCGACAGGCCATTCTGCGCGAGGTTGAACAGCAGGTTGAAATCGATGAGGACGCGCGGGGCGACGTTCGCCTTGAACCCCAGCGCCCCATCGGCCCTCCAGTAGGATCCGGTCGCGAACCGAATGTCGGGCAGACTTGCCGTGCCGGCCACGCCGCTCGCGACCAGGGTGTACGTGGAAAGGCGCGGAGAATCCAGGACACGCTGCCCGAGCACGTCGAACACGATACTGAAGCGGTTGTTCAAGCTGAGATCGCTGCCAATCGCGTAGAGGAACTGATCGGGAAGATCGGCCTCGACATCGTTGCGAGCGTCGCCGGCCAGCACGCTGCGGCCATTCCACTGGTACGAGAGATTGGCGTGGGGTGCAAAGGCCCGGTAAGACGCCGAAAACGCGGCGAATGGCCTGACGGCTGCTGCACCCGTACCCAGCAGGTTCAGCTCGTCGCCGGTCGGCAATCTCACGTCGACGCCGGCGGCAAACGCGCGCTGGCCCTCACGCATCAACGTGGCCTTCGCGCGGAGCAGCAGATCGCCGAGTCCCGCAGCGGATCCCTCGATGAAGTATTGATGTGTCGATCCGTACCCGCCAATGGCGAGGTCGTCGCGAAAGTAGTGCACCGTCAGATTGCTGCCGGTGCCAAGCCGATGAATCGTTGCATTCGAGAGCAGCGACAACCGCGTCCTGACTGCGGGCACTGCCAGTGACACGTCGACGCGATCGGTGACTCCATACGTCAATGCGCCCGTGAACTGGTTGACGCTCGGCTCGATCGCATTCATCGTCGACACGACGTCGGCGCGGCCGCCGCCGGCCTCGAATCCGTCATGGCGGAAGACCGCAGGCACGGCCCTGAGAGGGACGCCATCGAGGTGATCGAACGAGAAGAACTGGTAACTGAAGCCGAGCGCGATCCGGCCGCGGCCGATCGTCTCGGCGCGGTCGGAAAGGATCGGCCCGAAGCTGTTCGTCGATCGCACGAACGTGCCGGTCGCGGAATCGAACTTGTACGTGAATCCCGAAGCTGGCGACGGCAGCGGCACGGACGTGAGCTGACTGGTCAAGGCGATGTTGACGAGACGGAAATCCGACTGGAACGAGCTGTTGAAATGAGCCGCGTGGGTGCTGCCATCGAGCAGCACGTCATCGCTGTTCAGCACCAGGCCGTTCGGTCCGTAGATGTCCTGAAAGAGAGTCGCGAGCGACGGCGAGTGGGTTTGTGCGAGTGCAGGCACCGTCGACAGCAGACCGCATACACACACTGCCGTTGTGATTCTCTGCATGATGCATCCTTTTCGGGGTTACAGCCCACGCGCACCGCTCAGCGAACAGGATCGAAACGAATCCGTTCGATCACCCATGCCGTTCCAGCGCGGCGGACATCCATCGTCGTTCGCGATGCGGTGCTAAGCTGCTGGCCTTCGAGCGTCAACAGCTCGTAGCGGCGGATGAAGCTGACCGTCGCGCCGGCGCCGGACACCGAGATGCGAGGATCGATGATCTCCACTGAGATCCGACTCGCGTGCTGGAACTCGTCCCGTATCCGGTCCTGCGGCCCCCCGCTCAACGAGGGCCACAACCGCTTCAACGCGTCCAGATTGCGAGACTCGAGGGCGGATTTGTAGCGTGCAAGCAGCTCGTGGATGGCGACCTCCGGAGTCGGCGGCGGTGGTTCCGGAGCAGGTGCAGGGGGAAGCGGTGCCGCCGGCGCTGGCGGCGACGTGACCGCCGGAGTCGAAGGCGTTGGAGCGGGAACCGGAACGGTTTCCGGCTTCTCGGGCTTCTCGGATCTCTCGGGCTGCTCAGGCTTCTCGGGCCGCTCCGGCTTCTCGGTCCGCTCTGACGGCGTGGGCGAGGCCGGCTGCGCTGTCTCCGTCTCGGGTTTTTTCACGGGCTCTGCCGGAGCCTTCTGAGCACGCGCCTGCGCTTCGCGCGTCGCCGATTCGTGTTCCGCCGCAATTTCGGCGCTGCGAAACAGACCACTGGCTTCGTAGAACTTGACCGTTGCCGTTTCGAGACGGCCCGCCGCGGCCAGCCGCTCGGCGTCACGCTCGGCCGCAGTCGCCGCCGCGTATGCCGCCGGAGCGAGCCGCTGCGCCTGCGCCGCTCGCGCGCCGGCTTTCGCCTGGGCGAGCTGCGCCCTCGCCTCTTGAGCGCCGCGACCTCGTGACCGCGCCACTCCTTCTTCCATGATGCGCTTCGCATCCTGGTTACCCGGCGCGACGCTCAGCACCTCGCCGGCCGCACGGGATGCTTCCTCGAATCTGCCTGCATCAAAGAGTGTCCGCGCCTTCTGCAGACCGTTCTCCACCGCCACGGCTGCCGTACGCGCGCGGTCGCGCAGCTGCCGCGCCGCATCATGTCCCGGGTCGCGGGCAAGCACGGCGTCCGCACCTCGTTCCGCCGCAGCAAAATCCTCGGACTGGAACGCCGTCAGGGCCTTCTCCATCAGCTCGCTCACCGGTGGCTCGGCCCTGACGCCTGCCGTCGGGCGCACATCGGCGTTCGGTGATTGAACAGGACGGCTCGCCATCCACATCGAGACGCCCGCGACCGCCAGTGCGAGGACCGCAACCGCGACAACCGAGGTGAGCAGGAGGCGTCGGCCTGGCACCGGAGTCTGAACCGCCGCGTTCGACCCCGGCGTCGATTGCGCAGCCATCGATCCGGCAGGCATGGGCATCGCCTGGGTTGGTACATCCGATGGCGGGCGCACGCCGGAGAACGCCGAACGGCTGCCGGGTGGTGAATCGATGGAGAACTGCTGCCGGTAGACCAGGAGATCCCGAAGCAGGTCACTCACGTGCTGATAGCGCTCGTCCCGCGCTTTGGCCAGCGCGCGATCGACGAACTGGACGATCTCGAACGGAAGCGTCGCGTCGATATTCTGCAGCGGCTCCGGAGCGATCTCGAGAATCTTGTAGAGCGTTGTCGCGAAGGAATCGCCTTCGAATGCCCGGCGGCCGCACAGCAGCTCGTAGAGCACGACACCCGTCGAAAAGATGTCCGCACGATGGTCCACACGCTCGCCGCGGATCTGCTCCGGCGCCATGTAGTTGACCGTGCCCATCATCATGTTGCTGCGCGTCAGATCCGAAGTCACGAGGCGCGCCAGACCGAAATCGACGATCTTGACCGTGCCCCCATCCGTCACGAAGATGTTCCCCGGCTTGATGTCGCGGTGAACGACGCCATGGTTATGCGCGTACTCGAGGCCTTCGCAGATCTCGGTCGCGATCTCCAGCTTCCGGCGAAGGCTGATCCGGGGCGGCGTCGCCATCCGCGCGGCCAAATCCTGCCCTGTGAGGTACTCCATCGCAAGGTACGGCTGGCCTTCGTGTTCGCCCAGGTCGTGGATGGTGATGATGTTCCTGTGGGACAGCTGGCCGGCGGCCCGCGCCTCGCGAAAGAACCGCTCGCGCGGTTCCGGATCGTCGCCGATTCCCGCCGATATGACCTTGACCGCCACGATGCGCTCGAGGAGCGTGTCGTGCGCGCGATACACGATCCCCATGCCGCCCTGACCGAGTTTTTCGAGAAGCTGGTAACGCCCGATATTCGGCATTGAGGGTACGGTTCAGCGCCGATCCAAGAGCCGGGAATGAGACGGCACGGAACCAACGCAAGAACTAGCATGATAGCAGCGGTCATACTCGGGCTGCTAACCGGGTTCCCTCGTGCACACCTACCATCAGATCTGATCGGAAAAGCGGCTGGGAAGCTGACAGATTACACTTGACCGGGGCCCGTCATGTCGAACGCGTTGCCAGCGCCTGCATACCTTGCTATCGGCGCGGATGAGCTTCGTCGGCGCGCACGCGAGGCGGTCGCGGCTCTCGAGGACTGCACCGCGTGCCCGCGCGACTGCCATGTCAACCGACTGCAGGACCGTTGGTCTGCCTGCAAGACCGGGCGATACGCGCTCGTCTCCAGCTTCTTCCCGCATTTCGGCGAGGAGGACTGCCTTCGCGGCTGGTACGGATCCGGAACGATTTTCTTCTCACATTGCAATCTTCGTTGTGTGTTCTGCCAGAACTACGACATCAGCCAGGCGATCAAGCCGAACGTCGAGCCGGGCGCCCCGCCCGAGCGCCTGGCGGCGATGATGCTCGGGCTCCAACGAGACGGCTGCCACAACATCAATTTCGTGACCCCAGAGCACGTCGTGCCGCAGATCGTCGAAGGGCTCGCACTGGCGATTCCCGCAGGACTTCGACTGCCGCTCGTCTACAACACGAGCGCGTACGACTCGCTCGAGAGTCTCGCGCTGATGAACGGTCTCGTGGATATCTACATGCCGGACTTCAAGTACTGGTCCCGCGAGCGGAGTCACAAATACTTGAAGGCCGCGGATTATCCCGAGGTGGCGCGACGGACCATCCGAATGATGCACGAGCAGGTCGGGCCGCTGGAGGTCGATCCCCGCGGCCTGGCGGTACGCGGCTTGCTGATTCGGCATCTTGTCATGCCGGGCGCCCTGGACGAGACTCGCGCGATCCTGGACTGGATCGCATCGGAGCTCGGATGCGACACCTATGTCAACTTGATGAATCAGTACTATCCCGCCGGAAGGGTAACTGCTGAAAGCTATCCGGAGATCAACCGGCGGCTGAGCGCCGCGGAGTTCGATGAAGCGCGACGGTTTGCCATCGGGCTTGGCTTGCGCCTGGACGAACGGTGGACGCGAGGGGGCCTGCGCCGTCACATGCTGCTGATCCCACAATGACCGGCCCGGTCCTATCGTCCACCGCGGCCGGCGAGCGCCGTCAGTTCATCGTTCGTCCACGGACGTGTGCGTCCGGCCGTAAGCGCACGGATCGCGGTCACCGTTGCGGGATCGACTGGCGTGCCACCGTTTCCCCACTCGCGTCGAATGAACGTCAGCACCGCGGCCACTTGATCGTCATTGAGCGTCGCGCCAACCGGCGGCATGAGTCCGACGGTCCCTTCTTTGCCGTTCAGCAGAATGCGCACGGGGATTTCGTCGCGCGCGAGCGCGAGCGGCGACTCGATCAGACTCGGCGCGAGCTTCTCCTGACCCCGCCCATCGGATTGATGGCACGCCTGGCAGATGTTCCTGTAGACCTCATGGCCGGCATCGAATCGTCGCTGTTCTTCAGCGGTCAACGGAACAGTCGCTGCTTCACCTGCTTTGCCCGGCCACGTGACCCGCGCGAGAACTCTCGTAACCCGGGCGCCCATGTCGTCGGCCGACGCTCCGAGCCCGGTGAACGCGGTTGGCTCTCGCTCGAGCCGCAGCAGCGGGCCGCCGCGACCGCGCGCACTCGTGCGATTCGCGATGTCGTCCAGTCTCTGGGACATGTAGGCGCCGCCAGGACCCGCCCGTCCCCCCGGGCACGTCGGACACGGCAGATTGTTCGCGAGGGCCGGCGTGCCTCGTTCTGCACGTGAGCGCGCGCCAGGCATCGGCGCTCCGAGCAGCACGACTTCCGCGCCGCGAAGCAACGCGGAACGTTGCCACGTCGCGCGGCTGCCATCGGCAATGGAGGCGAACACGCTTTGAACCGCCGCCTCATTTGCGCTGCGAACAATCGTCACCGCGAGCATCGTGATGGCAGCATCACGCTGCGGCGTCATCGGGTTGCCGTCCTGAAGCAGCCGATCGAGAACCGACCCTTCGCTGCCCCGCACGCCGCTGAGCGCCGCATCCATCGTGATCGCGTCATCCCCGTGGCGCTCGAGCACGGAGACGACGGCGGCTTCGCGCGGACCTCGAGGCATCGCCCCGAGCGAGGCGGCAACTTGCCGCCGGACCGGGACGGCCGGATCGTCGATCCGCTTCTTCACCGCGTCGGCGATCGGGTGACTCGGTTCACCCAGCCACCGCTCTGCGATACGGACGGCTGACGCGCGCACGTCACGAGAATCGTCCTCGATCGCTTGGATCGCCATGGCTGGCTCGATTGCGTCGAGTCCGTCGAGCGTCCACAGCGCGCGCAACCGGACTCGCGGATCCGATGTCGTCTCTTCCAGTTTCACGAGCGCAGGAACCGCCGCCTTCTCACCGCGCTCGACGAGAAGCCGCTGAGCGGTGTCTCGCCACCAGCCGTTCGGGTGTGACAACGCCGCGACCAGTTCCGTCGGCGAAGCAGTCGACAAGCTGACTGCGTTCGGCACGTTAGAGGCAGGACGTCGGGTCGACTCGTGGACGACGCGATAGATGCGTCCCATGCCGGTCGGTCGTTCCAGCTTGCGTGCCAGGATCTGATCGCGCAGGTACTCGGTGATCGAAATACGGTGCTCGATGATCCCGCGGTACATGTCCGCGATGTACAACGACCCGTCCGGCGCATTCGCGATGTACACGGGTCGGAAGCGCTCGTCGGTCGATGCGAGGAACTCGCCGCGCTCGTACCCTTTGCGCGCACGCAGGTCGTCTCCATCGTCTTCGAGAACGATCCTGCTCACCAGGTTCGCGGCAGGCTCGGCGACGAAGACGTTTCCGTAGAGCTCCGACGGCAATCGGTCGCCGCGATAGACCATCGGAGCGCACACCGACGTGAACTTCGCCAAGCTTCCGTCGGCGCGATCGATGCCGGTCTGATACGCGCGATTGGTTCCCGGATTCGGTCGCACCGGCCAGACGGTGTTCAGCGCCTCGTTGTCGTCCGCCAGCCGCTCGTAACTGCCCCGCGTGCGAAGCAGATGCGGATTGCGCGCGAAGTACGCCCCCGGAACCAGGTCCACGTGCAGCGCAGATTCGTTGGTGTTGCGGTAAATGCGTCCGGCGTCGTCCTGCGTCACACCCCACTCACCGCGCTCGAGCGTCTTCTGCACCTCGAAGGTGCCGTTCTTCAGACGGAACTGGATGTCGGTCTGTCCGGCCGTGTACAGCCGATTGTCGAGCGCCCACTGGAACCCGTTCGCATTGTTCTGCGGATCGGCGTCCCGGAGGCCGAACTGATTCGTAACGAGCTCCTTCGTGTCCATCCGCAAGTCGCCGTTGGTGTCGTGCATGAGCCACAAATTGGGCGGCTCCGCCACGAGCACACCGCGGTCGAGTACCTTCACCGAACGGCCGAGAACAAGGCCGTCCGCGAACACGGTGCGCCTGTCCATGCGGCCATCACCGTTGGTGTCCTCCAGCACGACGACACGGCCGATGGGATCGTGTTCGTTCGATCCGGTGATATCTGGCATGAAGCCGGGCATCTCGACAGCCCAGAGCCGTCCCTGAACGTCCCAGTCGAGCGCAACGGGTTCTTCTACCAGCGGCTCGCTTGCAACGAGCTCGACGTGATACCCCGGCGGCATGTAGAAGGTCTTCAAGGCCTCGCCGGGCGGCAGTGGCGGGGATTCCTTCGAGACTTTCTGAACGCCAGGCGGCCAGGGACGATTCGACGGCGAGCCCTGATAGCCGTAGGCAGTGATCGCGCAGGCGATCAGAGGAAAAAGGACGATGCGGTAACGATGGACCGGTGCTTCGGGCAAAATACCCCCAGTGAATCATTCGCGCCGCGAATTCCTGACGGCGTCCGGCGTTACGATGCTCGGTCTCGCAACAAGCACAGGCGCCGCCCAGTCGACAGAGCCCATCATAGACATACATCAGCACGTCGGCTATAGCGGGCGCGCAGACGT
>JBKPCD010000207.1:0-9030 GCA_046727175.1 Acidobacteriota bacterium
TGTCGCGACGGCTGCTCACAGCGCCGCTCGATCTGTTCGACATCAACATGTACTACCCGTATCGAGGAGCGCTCGGCGCGCTAGACCATCAGCTCGGCGCAGCCGTGTTTGCCGCGCCCGTCGCGGTGTTGAGCGGCAGCCCTGCGTTCACCATCAACACTCTTACGGCCGCCACCTTTGCCGCGGCGGGCATATTCGCCGCCATGCTGGTAACCGAGCTTACCGGATCGATCGGCGCGGGTCTGGTTGGAGGTTCTCTTTACGCGTTTTCGACCCTGCGGATCGAGAACATCGCGCACACGCACGTTTTGGGAAACTGCTGGCTCCCGCTGGCGCTGCTGATGCTCCACCGTTACGTACGCCAGCCGACCTGGCGCGCACTCTCGATGCTGTTGACGGTGTCGCTGCTGCTGGCGCTCACGACGTGGTACTACGCGGTCATCGGACCGATCGCGCTGCTGCTCGTGGGCTACGCCGAAATCGTCAGTCGACCCGCCGAAGCGTGGCTCGTCACACGACGCGCACTCGTCGGAGGGGCGATCGCGGCCCTCGCCCTCGCGGCGACCGCCGTCCCCTACGTTCGGATCACGCGCGAGTACCTTCCGCACATTCCGAATGCGTCCGAGGTGCCGACTGCGAGCGGCGAAGCGGAACCGCCGCCGAGCATCGATCGAACGATGCCGCAGGATTTCTCCGCGCCCGTTGAAAGTTACGTCGGCCTCGCCGCACAAAGCTGGGCGCCATGGACGACACCTTTGCGAGGGATCGGCCCGGAGGGGTCGCGCTTCTTCCCGGGACTTGCGGGAGCGGCGCTCGCCGGCATTGCTGTCGGCTCCATTGTCTGGCATCAGACGCGCGCATCGGCGACGGCATGGCTCGCCGTCGTGATGACCGTCGCTCTTGCGGGCGCGGCGTTGACACCAGCGATCGGCCGGAGGAGTTCCGTTGCGCTCTCGGTCACACGTCTGCCCGGATTCTTTCCTCTCCTGCTCCTCGCGTTTGCAACGTGGCCGGTCGTGGCTTTGAAAAACGCGTCTCGAGGCAATGAGCCGATTCGGCGAGCCCGAACATATCTCGTCCTCGCGGTGTTCGGTGCTGTGCTCTCATGGGGCGTGACCGTCCAGGCACTCGACGTGACGCTGGGACGCGGGGTGTACCCCACGACGCTGCCGCCGTTCAGTCTGTTGCGCGCAAGCGCGCGATTCGGAACGCTGTACCTGCTCGGTATGTCAGTGCTTGCCGGCTTTGGTTACATTTCCATCCTTCGTCGCGTGCAACGGTCGTGGTCCGGGCGCTTCTTTGCCGCCGTCATTCTGATTCTGGTGAATGGCGAGCTGCTCGCTGCGCCGGTTGCCATGTCGCGGGTCGGGCGCGCTCCGGACGTTTACGCGTGGCTGAAACGAGCTCCTGCGGGCGCGGTGCTCGAATTTCCAATTCACGATAATATCTGGCCGCTCTATTGGTCGCTCGTCCACGAGCATCCGATCTCGAACGGATTCGGCCTCGTGGAGCCGGTCGCTTATCATCGGCTCAAACAGCGCGACGATCTTTCGCCGGCCATGCTCGAACACGTGCGCGCCTACTTCCATCCTCGCTACATTGTCGTGAACACGGCGTTGTACAGTGGCGAGCTCGCGACGATGCTCGAGAAGAACCTTGCGCAAAATGCGGATCAGCTCGATCTGGTTGCGGAGTCTGGCGGCCGGAAGGTATTCGAGGTGAACGGTCCATCGCGGGGCACGCGCGTGCTGCGCTCGTATCGGCCGTGGATGCTCGAGGGAAAGAGCCGCATTGCGGTAACCGCTCAGCTCGATACGGCGAATGTTCGCGGCACTCCAGAACTGCAGATCTGGGGCAACGGCGCGCTGCTGGCATCAGCGCGGCCGGACGAGCTGCGCAGCGGAACCGCGTTCGCCGCGCCGCTGCCGCCTCCAAGTGCAGGTGGTTTGAATGTGGAAGTCGTCGCGGACTACAAACTTCAACCAGGTGCCGGTGAACCGCTCGGCCAGACGGGGCAGCGTTCGCCGGCGGACATCGCGGTGACGGTTGCCCGGGATCGCACGCAGATACAGGTGAACGGGCATGTGTGGACCGGCGTCAAGGGATACACGATCGTTTCAATCGATCCTGAAGGCCGAATCGTCGATGTCCGCGGCTTCAACACGTCCTGGTCGGAGAAGGAATCGCACGCGCTTGCCGATCACCTCCGCGCGATGCCGGCCGGACGAACGGTTGCCGCCGCAAGCGCCTACGACGCGTCCCGCGCGCTGACGGGAGACGCGGTCGAAGCGCTCGCGAGTCTCGGCCTGTCGGCTGACCTGCGAGGACGTTTCCAATGGGCGCACGCGGGCATAGGAATCAAAGGGGCAACTCGCGGCACGGCGCTCGAGTCGTTCGGACCGGAAACCGCTGAATGTCGCATCGGCGCGGCCACGAGGATGCCGATTGTGGTGAACGAGATCAGAGTTGATTGATGACTGGAGCGCTGCCGAATGATTCAAGCCTCGAGGCGCCCGTAGTCATCATCGGCGCGGGGCCCGCCGGCCTCACCGCCGCATACGAGCTCTCGCGAGTCGGCACGCCGGCGCTGGTCCTCGAACAGGACGCACAGGTCGGTGGCCTCGCCCGGACTGTCGAGCACAACGGGTTTCGTTTCGACATTGGCGGCCACAGGTTCTTCACCAAAGTCCCAGTCGTCGAGCAATTGTGGAGAACCGTACTCGGACCGGATTTCCTGAAGCGGCCACGGCTCTCGCGAATCTATTATCGCGGTCGATTCTTCCAATATCCGCTCCGGCCGTTCGACGTCGCCTGGAAGCTCGGGCTCTGGACGAGCGCGCTCGTACTCCTCAGCTACGCGGCGGCGCGCGTGCGTCCTCTTCCGCAGGAAACCAGCTTCGCCGATTGGGTGACGAATCGGTTCGGACGACGTCTCTACCGAATCTTCTTCAAGACGTACACGGAAAAAGTGTGGGGTATCCCCTGCGAACGAATCTCGGCGCAGTGGGCTGCGCAACGCATCAAAGGTCTGTCGCTGCGCACGGCCGTGTCGAATATGTTCGCCAGTCGCGATCGCTCGTCGTCGGTCAAGACGCTGATTACGGAGTTCGAATACCCGCGTCTTGGTCCCGGCATGATGTGGGAGCGCTTTGCGCAGATTGTCGAAAGCGGCTCGGGCCGCGTCGAGCTTGGCGCGCGAGTAACCCGACTCTTGCATGATCGCCGTCGCATCGAAGCGGTCGAGTACACGCGCCACGGATTGACGAGGCGATCAGCCGCAGGTCACGTCATCTCGACGATGCCGGTCCCGCATCTCGTCGATGCCATGATGCCGGCCATGCCGGCGGAAGCGAGGACGGCGGCACATCGCCTGAGTCATCGCGATTTCCTGACGGTCGCGCTGATGCTCGAACAGGCGGACGTCTTCCCCGACAACTGGATTTACATCCACGACGACGCCGTTCGCGTGGGACGTATCCAGAACTACAAGAACTGGAGTCCGGATATGGTCCCCGATCCGGCGTGGACCTGCCTGGGACTGGAGTATTTCTGCTCTGCTGGTGACGACCTTTGGACGATGACCGACGACGACCTCGTCGCGCTCGCCACGATGGAATTGGCTCGCGTCGGGCTTGGTGATCCGAAGAAAGTCCGTGATGGCGTCGTGGTACGCGTGCGCGACGCATATCCGGTCTACGACGCGGGATTTCTCGGCGCACTCGAGATCGTCAAAACGCATCTCGCTCCGTTCACCAACCTGCAGCTCGTGGGGCGGAACGGCATGCACAAGTACAACAATCAGGATCATTCGATGCTGACCGCGCTCCTCGCCGTCCGCAACCTGCAAGGCGCCGGGTACGACCTCTGGAGCATCAACGCCGAAGACGATTACTACGAGGAGACGACCGCCACCGCCAGCGCCGATTCCGAGCTCAGTGCGTGCGTCTCGGCCATGTCCAGCACACAACCACTTGTTCCCAGCCGACTCGACTCGCCCGGACACTGACGCGCAACTTCGGCCGGCAGCGCTCCAGGGTCTGGTCCTTGGCGTGTCTAAGCTGTCGGCAGCGGAACTCCTGCGCGTCTCGGCCGGTGCGGTTCTCAGCATCTACCTCGCACGACGACTCGGCACGTACGCGTTCGGTCTTTGGACGCTCGCGGTCGCAATGACCGGGTACCCGCTCGCGCTGGTCGAAGCAGGACTGACGTGGATTGGTACTCGCGAAGTCGCACAGGATCGCGGCAGCGTCCGATCGCTCGTGCCGACGATCGTCAGGCTGCGTCTGACGCTCGCGGTTGCCGGCCTGATCGTGGTTGCGAGCTTCGTGCTGACGTCTTCCTGGCCGACGATGCAGAGGTCGATGGTGCTTCTCGCGAGCGGCTCAGTACTGACGACCGCAGTGACGCTCGACTGGGTGTTCTACGGGCTGGAACGCCCGTCGATTGCGGCGGCCGCGACGGTCACGCGAACGGTCATCTTCGCTGGCGCCACGCTGACGCTGGTCAGTCGTCCGGATCAGGTCTGGCTCGTGCCGCTGCTGCAGATGACGGGAGAGCTCGGCGCCGCGGTCCAGACGTGGTTCTTCTATCGCGGTCAGGTGATCCCATCCAGCGGCGCGGTCGGCGGGACCCTGTCAGCCCGAGGAATCGTCGAGCAGGCGCTTCCGCTGACGCTGTCACAACTGCTGCGAGCCATTACGACGTGGTCGAGCGTCACGATCATCGCGCTCCACGCCTCGTCGGCGGTCGTCGGCCAGTTCGGCGCGGCCCAGCGACTGACCCAGCTCGCGCTCGGGTTTGCGACGCTGTACTTCTATGGCTACCTTCCGCTCGCGTCGCGCGCGTCACGCGAAGGACACCGGGCCGTTCACGATCTGGTCTCTCGATCGATTCGACTTACAGCTGGGGCCACGCTGCCCTTTGCCGTCACAGCCACTGTGCTTGCCCCGGATGTCGTCCAGCTCGTCTTCGGCGAGGCGTACGGGCGCGCTGCTGACGCATTTCAAATCCTGGCGTGGACCGTCCCGGTCGTGATTCTCGGAGGTCACTTCCGGCACACGCTCATCGCGGCGCGCCTGACGCGGCACGATCTCTTTGCGGTTGCCGCCGGCGCTGCGGGAACGCTCGTCCTGAATCTCGCCCTGATCCCGGTGCTCGGCGGCCGCGGCGCTGCCATTGCACCTCTGGTCGGCGAAACAATGCTGACGGTGACTGCGATGGCGCTCGTTCGTCGCAAAATCGGGGGAATCGTCCCGATCGGGCCCCTCCTCGGCGCCGCCGCGCCGGCGGTGGTGATGGCGGCAGCAATGACACTCGTTCGGAAATATGGGTTCGTGGTGGCGCTCGGAACAGGTGCGGCGACCTATGCCCTTACGTTGTTGTTGACACGCGATAAACGCTAAGAAACAACGCGACGAAAGCGTGTTTCGAATGTGCTCGGAACCACTTCGATCTTTGAGCTCGAGAAGCAGGACCGCCGAACGTCTTCGCGACAGCCCGACTCGATATTGGTGCTGCAGCGCACGCAACTATACTGACCGTCGATGCGACTGGGGATCAACGGATGGCGCCTCTGCGGATCGCGCACCGGCGTCAGCAGATATCTGCTCAACGTAATTCGTCACTGGACGCCTGACGTCGCGTCGCGATTCACTCGAATCACGCTCTACACGCCACGCCCGATCGATCGCCGCGAGATGCCGTTGCCACCGAACATCGACGAGCAGGTCCTCGCATCGGACTGGCCGATGCTGGTCTGGGAGAACGCGCGGCTGGCGCCCGCGTCGCGAGATGACATCCTCTTCTGTCCGTCGTACTCACGGCCCCTGTTCACACGCAGCCGCACCGTGGTCGCGACACACGACACGGTCTATCACGTCCGCCCCGAGCTGTTTCCATGGTCGGTTCGCGCGGGCTACCGACAGCTCTACGACTGGAGCGATCGGCACGCGACGCTGATCATCACGGATGGCGAGGCCGTGAAGGAAGATATCGTTCGCTTCTGTCGAGTGCCGGCGAGCAAGATCCGCGTCACCTACCTTGCACCGGCAGCGTGTTTCAGCCCGATCGGCGATCGCGCTGAGCTGAACGGCGTCCGCGATCGTCATGTCGGGAACGTTCCATTCTTTCTGTACGTCGGCAAGATGTCCGGCCGACGCAGCCTTCCTCATCTGCTCGAGGCATTCGCGGTGTTCAAGCGCCGTGCGCCGTCACCACATCGTCTTCTGCTCGTCGGGCTGAACCCACAGAACCTCGATCTCCAACGCATGTCCCGCGCTCTCGGCATTGCAGACGACGTGAGGCGCAGTGGATACGTCGACGATGCGGATCTGAATCGCTTGTACAATGCGGCGGAAGCGTTCGTCATGCCTTCTGTCTACGAGACCAGCTCGCTGCCGGTCATGGAGGCGCAAGCTGCGGGACTGCCTGTGATCTGCATCCAGACGCCGGGCATGCATGAAATCACCGGTGGGGCCGCGCTGCAGATCCCGACGCTCGACGCGTCGCTGCTCGCGGACGCAATGCTCCAACTCTCAACGGACACCGCGCTACGTGCGCAGCTCGCGACCGACGGTCTTCGCAACGCTGCGCGGTTCTCCTGGCAGCGGTGCTCGACCGAAACGCTGGCGGTCCTCGAGGAAGCCGCGGACCTGTGAGCGAGGGAACGATCCTGTTCGGGGGCAGCGGGTTCCTCGGGCCGTACATCCTCGCGCGGGATCCGACGATCATCTCGGTCGGGCGACGGCCGCCGCCGACGTCCAATCCGCATATCCACATCGATTCGCTGAGCGACCTGCGAGCGCTGCGCGACGTCGCGTTCGACAAGGTCGTCTACATCATCGGGAACACCGACCATCACAGGCTCGAGGAGCGCGTGATCCCGCGTGGCGAGCCGACGGCGTTCGACTACCACGTCGTTCCGCTGCTGCAGACACTGGAGCAGCTCAAGGAGCGTCCGCTCCGAAAGCTCATTCACTTTTCGACGGTTCTCATCTACAACGAGAAGCGGATCACGCTCCCAGTTTCAGAGCACGCGCCGATCGACCCGTACCGCAACCGTTACGTGTTGAGCAAATACCTGGCGGAAGAGGCGCTGAAGTTCTACGCGCAGTGGATCCCGATTGTCAGCGTCCGGCTCGCGAATCTGTACGGGCCGACACCCTTGACCCGGTACGATCTGATTCACGTCGTCAGCCGGAAGCTCGCGCAAGAGGGTCGCGCGGAGGTATGGAGCATGCGGCCCTCACGCGATTTCATCTACGTCGACGATGCGGCGCGAGCCGTCCTCGAGCTGCTCCACAGCGACTTCACTGGCACGATCAACCTAGGTTCGGGAACGATGACTCCCGTCCGCCGGGTGCTCGAAATCCTGGCCGAGCTGAGCGGCGGGACGATCGTGGACCTCGACCGGCCGGTTTCGGGACCGGAGAAATTTCAAGTCGATATGACGACGATCACCCGCGTCACGAGTTGGCGGCCCGAGACATCGATCGAGGAAGGGGTTCGGCGCACCTACGACTTCACGAAGCGCCTCGTGGGCGAAGCGGCGACCCGCTGAGAGCAAGGTGAGAGGCCGTCGAGCAGGTCCCCATGAAATGCCTGCCGCTGCGATATCATCGTTGGCTCACAATCAGCAGGACCTTCAATGACGGAATCGGTGAAGAACAATCTCGCGTCCACGGCAACAGCCGCAGTCGGCCGCAAGCAGATTGGCGTGGGCGGCTTCCGCATCAGCGACCGCGCGAAGCAACTCGTGCTGGAGGTCCTCGACAGCAACCGCCTCAATGCGGGCCCGATGATGACGAGATTCGAGTCGTCGATGGCCGCGCTGCACGAGCGGGCGCTCGGTCTCATGTGCAACAGCGGCACGAGCGCACTGCAGATCGCCCTCGCGGCGCTCAAGGAGGTGGACGGCTGGCAGGATGGCGACGAAGTCCTGGTGCCCGCGCTGACGTTCGTCGCGACTTCGAACGTGGTGTTGTTCAACAATCTGAAGCCGGTTTTCGTCGACGTTCATCCCCGATACTTCACGGTGGACCCGTCGCAGATCGCGTCACGAATCACGTCCCGCACGCGAGCGATCGTGCCGGTCCACGTCGCCGGCCTGCCGTGCGATATGGATCCGATTCTCGAGATCGCACGAAAACACAACTTGCGCGTCGTCGAGGACTCGTGCGAGGCGATGTTCGTCAAATACCGGGGACGGCCAGTGGGATCGTTCGGCGACATGGCCTGCTTCTCGACCTACGCCGCTCACCTGATCACGACCGGCGTGGGCGGGCTGGCGCTGACCGACGATCCGATCTGCTACGAGCTGATGAAGAGCGTGATGAATCACGGCCGAGACCCGATCTACACACGGATGGATGACGATCAGTCAGCGGTCGGGAGCGAGCTGTTTCGGATCGCCAACGGACGTTTTTCCTTCATCCGTCTCGGTCACAGCTTCAGGTGCACTGAGATGGAAGCGGCGCTCGGCATCGCGCAGCTCGAAGAGCGCGAGGCGATGTGGTTGCGGCGATCCCAGATTGCCCACCGGCTGACAGACGGGCTCGCCGGGCTCTCGAACTATCTGCAGCTCCCGGCCGTGCCGGAGGAGTCGGAGCACGCCTACATGATGTATCCAATGGTGCTGCGCGATCCGCAGATCAGACGCGCCCAGCTGATCGAGTACCTCGAGACCCACGGGATCGAGACACGTTATCTGTTGCCGCTCATCAACCAACCGATCTACCGGAAGATGTTCGGGAACCTCGCTGCCGAGTATCCGGTCGCGGCGCGGCTGAACGAAACCGCGTTCTACGTCGGCTGCCATCCCGACATGACCGACGACGACGTCGAACACGTCATCGAGCGCCTTCATACATTCTTCACGCCGGTGCGATGAGCGAGACGTCGTCGTTTTCGTCGCGGAGCCGCGGACTTCCGGGTCGTGGTCGCGAGCAGCCGCCGCGCCGCGTCACGTGTCAGATCTGCGGAAGCGGCACGGTACCTGGCCTGGACGTGGGGCCTCAGCCCGTAGGCGATCTC
>JBKPCD010000208.1:0-28805 GCA_046727175.1 Acidobacteriota bacterium
ACCACCTGGTATCGCGATGCGATCCGTAACCCGATCCGTTGAATCGATTGGTTCCGCTCTTGGTGACGAGCGACACCTGCGCGGCGCTCGACCGCCCCATGTCCGCGCTGTAATTGGCGGTACTGACACGGAATTCCTGCAGCGACTCCAGCGTCACGCGCAACACCGAGTTGTACGCGTACCCCCACTGCGGGTCGTTGACGTCGACACCGTCGAGCGTGACGTTCGACTGATCGCTCCGTGCACCGCTCACCGATCCGCTGCGTTGATCGTTTGTCGGGAGGTAGACCGCACCGGCCTGGAGACTGAGGAGGCCCACCGGGTTGCGCGCTTCGAGCGGCAACCGCTGGATCTGGGTGCCCGTGATGACGTTCCCGAGACTCGCGTCGCTGGTATTCAGAAGCGGCGCCGCCGCCGCGACCTCCACTGTTTCCGCGACCGATCCGAGCTCGAGGACGACGTCGAGTTTCGTCGCCGTATCGACGGCAAGCTGTAGTTTGTCGCGGACGGCAGTACGGAAACCGGCGATCTCGACCTTGAGGGAATACCCACCGGGCGTAAGGGCGACAAATCGATAGCCACCCGTCTCGTTCGAGACGGTCGCACGCGTCGCGCCTGTGGCAGCGCTCGTGAGCGTAACGGTGGCGCCGGGAAGCGCCGCGCTCTGCTGATCCTTGACGTCGCCGTACACCGTGGCCGTGCCCGCCTGTGCCCAGGCGGAATCATGCGATGCGAGGAAACACACGAGTACAAGCAAGGGTCCGCAGACCCACCATCGAAAGGGTCGCACGCTCCACCTCCATGTTCTGAATCAAGGCACGAGCAGTCCGGTGGCCGTCAATCACCGGTCTGCTTGTGAGAGATCCAACGACTTGCACGGAAACGGCCGGTCACCTCCGGACCATGGTTTCCTTGAACGACGCGAGTATAAGGGCAAAAGGGACGAAACGTGGGACAAAAAGTCAGAAAGGCGTGACGAGGATCACACGAATAGCTTTGGCAAGTACTCCGGGGCGTCGCCGTACGGCTGCGCACGAGGTTCGCGTCTGAGCCCTTCCCGGGAGCCAACCGATTCGTCGTCAGGAAGCGATCGAACGACGCCGCGGAAACATGATGCCGGGCGTGCACCGCCTTGTTGGGTTTTCCGAGCCATGAGCACGATGCCGGCTCCAAAAAGCATCGAAAAGAGGCTGATGAACTTTTGATCCGCTGGGACGTGGCTCAAGACCCACACCCAGTAATTTGCTCCTGTGAGGTCGCCGTAGGAGGAGGTCGGGTTGATGTAGGCGCTCCCAATCATCGAGAACGCCTGGATGTTCATGACGAGTATCCCAAGAACAGCAAAACCCCGAAGCACATCGAGGGACGAGATTCGCGCCGCCGGTTCAACCGGCGCCGGCGTCACGTCGGCGAATCGAGCCATCGATTCCCTCTTGCGTTTCCAATTGGCCGACCGTGATCGTCGGTATCGGCTTGGACAAGGAGCCACCGCATGACGTGTTCGGATTGCATCCGAAAGGCTATCTGATCCTGCCACGAGAGGGGCGCGCGATGGCGCCGCCACCGCGGACAAGAGCAGACTCGGAATGGGCGATGCCGAACGCGCTGGGCCCACAGGCCCATGCTCGGGCACAGCGGCAGATATCGCGTCGAGGACGTCAGTGTGGCTTGATCAACTGAATCTGCCCCGCGTGGTAGACGGCGTGACAGGTGATCCCGAGGACGAGATCGAAGCGCTCGGATTCGCTCAGTGATGAGCGCGTGCGACCGGCGTCGATATCGGCGACTGCGCCTCTGAGCCGTTCCTGTTCGAGTCGGACGACCTCGAGGATCTTCGACCACGACAACGTGAACGGATCCGGCAGATCGAACCAGTCGTCTCCCTCCAGCACGAACGGCTCCGGATCGACGCCCGTCAGCTTGGCGCGCACGGCGCGCGCCGTGTACACGTGGTGCAACGCGATCTCAGCGATGTTGTGACGCCCCGATGCGGGGCGCCCGAAGGCATCGTCGGACCGCACGTCGGCGAGCGCCGCGTTCAAATCAGGTCCATGCCACGCGCCGTCGCCGTAGCCCTCACGGAGAATCCGCTGGTCCCGGGTGCCGCTGGTCGCATCATCGGTCGTCGCAGTCTTCATGATGGCCTCCGCCTTGCGAGAAACTCCGCCTCGAGCACCCACGCCTCCTTATCGGGATACAGGGCTTCGCCGCGCCAATGAAACGAATTCCCCGTGATCTCCGTGAAGGTCCAGCGGGTCTTCGTGCCGTCCGCGCGTGTGCCTTCCTGAAGAATGTTCGCACCGTTCCAGCGACCGACCTGTTCCTCACGATGACCGCTGACCGGATTCGTCCACGCGATGCGCCACGCGTGAATCGAGGCGTCCCACGAGCGCAGCGTCGTGCCGTACATGTTCATCGTTTGATCCGAATCAGCGCGGCGACCCTCGCGTGGTGGCATGATCCACACATCCTGCACGGCGCGTCCTTCCAGCACACGAGCGGCGTGAACTTCGCCCTTGAGGCCGCGCGCGGCGACATCGATGCCGCGGTAGTGACGAACGTCGAGGTCCCAGCTGCCGCACAGCCACCCGTAGACGTCGGCCGACTCGGGAATATCGGACGCACGCCCCGCCGCCGCGAGCACGGAGAAAAAGTCGATCCGCTGGTCCACATTGAGCGACATCGCCTTCGAACTCCTTCCGTGATAGGAGTTGTACTACGGTCACAGGATTCGAGTCTTGGCAGAAATTGCTGTCGATGTTGAACACGCCTTAGCTCGGCGGCGGACCGACGGTGAACCTGGACGTCTTCAGGCGCGACGGATCGCTGAAGGCGACGGCTGGACCGTTGCGGATGTCGTCTGCACGTGCGGTCCGCAGGACCGTCCTTACGAGGAGCAACACGACCAGGTTGCTCTCGCGATCGTGACGTCTGGCACGTTTCAGTATCGGGGGTCGGGATCCAATGGCCGCGAAATGATGACGCCGGGATCGCTGCTGCTGGGCAGTCCCGGACAGAGCTTCGAGTGCGGTCACGAGCACGGGGCAGGCGATCGCTGTTTGTCTTTTCACTTCACGTCGGACTACTTCGAGGCAATTACCGGCCGCGATGTCTCGCGCATGTTCCGGTCGCTCAGGCTTCCTCCCGTGCGAACGCTGTCGCCGCTGATGGTCGAGGCATGGGCCGCGCTGGCGGGATCGACGAACGGCGTTTGGGAAGAGCTCGGGGTACGGCTGGCATCGCGAGCTGCGCGCGTTGACGACGACGTCGAGCCGGATCGCCGCGCGGTCTCCCCGGCCGCGATCGCTCGCGTCACGGACACCGTGAGACTGATCGAAGCGTACCCTGCCGCGGAGCTGCCGCTGCTCCGCCTCGCGCGAGAGGCCGGGCTCAGCCCGTTCCACTACCTGCGGACCTTCGAGCGCGTGACCGGCACGACGCCGCACCAGTACCTCTTGCGGACCCGGTTGCGTGCGGCCGCCACGCGTCTGGCACTCGAGCAGGTTCACGTACTCGACGTCGCGCTCGATGGCGGTTTCGGCGACGTGTCGAACTTCAACCGCGCGTTCCGGGCCGAATTCGGCGTCAGTCCCCAACGCCTCCGTCTGGGTCGTGGCAGTTGCTGAAGGATGAGCGCGGGGGACGGACTCTGACCGGCTCACTGCTTCAGCCGAGAAGCGGCCTTGGCGAGCCAGGCGACCGCAACCGCGAGCTGCAATTGGCGCTCGGACGGCTCGGTGCTCTGAAGCGGTATCGTCACTCCCGAGATCCTTCCATTCTGGCCTTGGTCAACTTGAGTGCGGCCTGCATACCGCTCTCGACCTCTCCACGCACCTTGCCCCGAATCAATGAGCCCACGAATCCACTCAAGCCATCCGAGCGGCTGCGATTCACACTCTCAAACCAGAAGCCTTCTCCACGCGTGGCATCCGGGACCAGGACTCGCAGCTCCAAGGCGGTCCAGAAGTAATGGCTGGCGTACAGCATCTTGGACACGATCGCGACGTGTGTGGGTTGTTCGGTGATCGTCAGGTGATTGATGCGAATCGTCGGTTTGAGGCCAAACTTGGCCTCCTGCCAATACAGGAACGAATCGCTGTTCGGCAGGGTCGCCTTTGGGAACTCCAGCAGATAGGTCTTCAACTCCGGGAGGTAGTCGGTCAGCGACGGCATGCGGTTGATCATCGAGGCGAACTCCTGACCGACGAACGTCGGACGACCCGAGTCCCGATAGGTTGCCAGGCGTGCATTGCCCCCTTCCAGATACCCGTTGACATAGTCGAGGGCAAGGTGCCGGAGCAGCTGCTCCGCATCGGTGGTGGCGGTCGGCTTCGACCAATCAATCTCCTTGCGAAAGCGTAAAAGAGCGTCTTCACCCAGCTTCAGTTCACAAGACCCGACTTTGCACGACTTCAGATCGTCCACGTCCTCGGCCGGGAGCTTCAGCGCGGCAAAATCCTCCAGCCGTGGTGGCGTGCTGATTCGTTTGGTGATGAGGAAGTTCTCGCCTTTCTCGAACTGTTCGATGTCCTTCACCGCAGCGACATAGCGTGCCGCGGGTGCGTTGATCCAGACCGCGCCAAATACGGCCACCTCGCGCGAGGCATCGGCGTCGAGCAGCCGAATCACGGGCTGCCCTTGCAGGAGTTGCGCGTGCTGCGCGGCGGTCAGTTTGACATGCCGAGAGATGTAGTCAGCCAGGCGTGAAGGCAAGGCCGCCGGCTGTCCACCCGCATAGCGCGGAGCCGGTGCGAGGAAGCCAGCCATTGCCACGATGACTGCGGCTCCGACCCGGCGCACGGAATTCAACATCGGTTTTTCACTCCCAGTACGGTCTGGCTCCATACTGACCCGAGTGTGTGGAAGGCGACAACCCTGCCAGACGCTTCCACAACAGAGCAACCATACGTAGGCGTTAACTGTTCGTCCTTCCGGTCGAGTCTGCTGTAGACTCTCCCATGTTCCCGGAGTTCCATCGGTGCGTGCACCCCTGTACCAGCAACGTGAACACCTTGCCTGGAGATCAGGTCATGCCAAAACCAGTGCTGCGGCTCGTGCTTCTCTCGGCGTGGATCTGCGGCTGCCCGCTCACCGCTCTCGCGCAACAAGAAACAGCGACGATCACCGGGATCGTCAAGGACCAATCCGGCGCAATCGTGCCCAGGGCAACGGTCACGGTGACGAACATCCAGACGAATATCAGTGTCAAGACCGAAACCGATGAAGGCGGCTTCTATGTGATCCCCAGCCTCCGGCCGGGGGAGTACTCCGTGACCGCGGAGACCTCGGGCTTCCCGAAAATCCTCCGCACTGGTGTAACGCTGCAGGTCGCGCAGGTTGCGCGCATTGACCTCACGCTCCAAGCAGGTCAGCTCACTGAGACGGTCGAAGTCGTGGGCGCCACTCCATTGCTCGATACGCAGACCTCCTCCCGCGGATTGGTGATCGACGAGAAGAAGATTGTTGATTTGCCGCTGAACGGCCGCGACTACAACCAGCTTGCGCTGCTCTCACCAGGCGTGCTGCCGGGTACACCCCGCCTGGCGAGCGTCAACTTCAAAGGCGTCCTGAACGTGAACGGCAACCGCACGTTCAATAACGTGTTCCTGCTCGATGGCGTGGACAATATCTCGTACTCGAACTCGTTTCGAGGTGAAAACGTGCAGCTCGTGCAGCCGTCGATCGAAGCGCTGCAGGAGTTCAAGATTCAGACAAATGCCTACTCCGCCGAGTTCGGCCGCAGCTCCGGCGCGGTCGTCAACGCGACGATCAAATCGGGCACGAACAGACTGCGTGGAAGCGTGTACGAGTTTCTGCGAAATGATGCGCTCGACGCCAACAACTTTTTCTCGAACGCGCTGAGCGCGCCAAAGCCCAAACGCGAACGCAACCAGTTCGGCGCTGCCGTGGGTGGACCGCTGATCAGGAACAAGACCTTCTGGTTCGGCGACTACGAAGGCCTGCGCGATTTGGAAGGCGTCCCGCGCGTTCGCCAGCTACCGACAGCCGCGGAGAAAGCAGGTCTGTTCAGCACGGCCGTTGTCGACCCATTCGCGACGGGACGGCCTGAGTTCAGCCGGAACGCGCAGGGCCAGTGGGTCATCCCGCGAGAGCGTTGGGATCCCGTCGGCGCGGCCATCGTCGCGCTCATACCGGATCCGAGCGTGGCGGGCTCGACCATCTATGCGTCGACGCCGGTTACGGATACGCGTCAGGACCAGTTCGACGTCCGCATCGACCATCAGTTCACGACCAATCTCACGTTCTTCGGCCGCTACAGCTTCGTTGACACGCTGACGTTCCGCCCGGCGCCGTTGCCCGGGCTCGGCGAAGGCTCGTTCAACGACGCGTTCGGATCGAACGACAATCGTTCACAAGGTCTCGCGCTGGGCCTGACGTGGACGATTTCACCTACCCTCGTCGGCGACATTCGCTTCGGGTACGCACGCGGCGACTACTACACGTATCCGCCGAACTTCGGCATCGATGGCGCTGCGCAAATCGGGTTGAAGAACGTCCCGAATGATCCGGCGATCGTCGGCGGCGTCCCCAAGGTAAACATCCAGGGCTTCGACGCCGTCGGGCGGCATACCTCGACGCCGCAGTTCCAGACGCCGCGTTCGTGGAATCCGCGCGCGACGTTCAGCCTGACTCGAGGTGCGCACTTCATCAAGTTCGGCGGCGAGTTTCTCCATGTGCAGACCAGAATCAACGACCTCAACGCGACAATCGGGCGCATGAACTTCGAGAACCGGTTCACCAATCGCGCGGTCGGCGATCTGTTGCTGGGCCTGCCGTCCCAGCTGGCGTTGACGAGCTACACAGTGATGGATCAAGGACAGGACATGCAGTTCTACTTCGTCCAGGACGATTACCGCCTGTCGCCGACGCTCACCGCAAATATCGGCTTGCGTTACGAGTACGCCACACCGCCCGTCGAGACAAACAATCAATTTGCGAATTTCGATCCGCAGACGGGAACGATGGTCTTTGCGAAAGACGGAAATACGTACGATCGAGCGCTGATCCATCCCGATCGCAACAACCTTGCTCCACGTATTGGCTTCGCATACACGCCCTGGTCGCGAATGGTGCTGCGCGGCGGGTACGGTGTCTTCTACACGCACACCGTCAGACAGGGACGTGAAGGTCTGCTCGGGTTCAACCCTCCATACCTCGTGGACAACCTGCTGCAAACGAGCGTCACCGGTGCGGCGGCTGTCGCATCCGCAGCGCCTTTCCGCCTGGTCGACGGTTATCCTTCAGGACTGCTCGATCCAAACTCACTGAGCCCGACTGTGATGCGGCGCGCCCAGGACGCAAATCAGCGCACGCCGTACATCCAGCAATACAACTTCGGCATTCAATATGAACTGATGCCGGATCTCGTGCTGGATGTCGCCTATGTTGGGAATAAAGGGACCAAACTGAATGGCTTCCGCAATCTGAACCAGCGCGCGGTCATCACGAACCCGGATGGGTCGCAAGCAGCTGGCGCGCGGCCCTATCCAGCGTTCGGCGACATTCAATGGATGGAGAATCGCGTCAGCTCGAGCTACAACTCGCTGCAGACGCGCCTGGACAAGCGTTTCTCGAACGGCCTTTCCGGAATGGTGAGCTACACATGGGGGAAGGCACTGGCAGGCGCGGTCGATCACATCTCAACCAGCGGCGGCGGCGCGGGCATCGACACGGGCGTATTCCGCGAACCGCAGGACGCTTATAACCTGCGCGCCGAGCGAGGGCCGTCGGAGTTCGACGTCACCCACCGTTTGGTTGCCAGCTATATCTGGGAATTGCCTTTTGGCCATGGCCGCCGGTTCGGGAAGAACTGGAATGGCCCCATGGACTTTCTGCTGGGCGGGTGGCAAGTGAACGGCATTCACGTCGTGCAGAGCGGCCTCGCCTTGACGGCCACGCTCGCCGGGTCGACGGTGCTCAATATCGGCGGCGAGCGACGAGCACGACCGAACCTCGTGGGAAACCCGGAGCTGCCAGAGAGTGAGCGGACCCTGGCGCGGTGGTTCAACACCGATGCGTTCGCCGCGTTCAGCCCGGCGCCGCAGGCGTTTGGCAATGCGGGCATCGGAATCATGCGCGGACCCGGGACGGCAAACTTCGATTTCACGCTGGCCAAGAACTTCCGCGTCAGCGATCATCGATCAGTCCAGTTCCGCACCGAGCTGTTCAATGCGTTCAACCATCCGAATTTCGGTCCTCCAAACATCATGCGAGACTCGACCGGCTTCGGGCAGATCCTGACCGCAGCCAACGCGCGGATCATCCAATTCGGCCTGAAGTTCTATTTCTGACGGTCGTTCGTCTGGTCTCTCGTCGTTGGTCTTGGTCCAAAGACCAACGACCAGAGACCAGGTTCGGTCTGCGATAACATACGGCAGCATGGCTACCCTCGGCGTTTATCGCCGTCTCACGCAGTGCAGCGGTGCTGACGGGACATTCACCATCCTCGCGCTGGATCATCGGGACAATCTGATAGCGGAACTTCAGAAGCATCGCCCGCAGCCGGTCGGCTACGACGACGTGGTCGGGTTCAAGACCAGCGTCGCGCGACTCGCAGCGTTCGCGACGGCCGTGCTGATCGATCCGGATTATGGTGCTCGCGCCCTGACGTGTGGCGCCATCCCGGGCAGCGTAGGCACGCTCGCTCCGCTCGAAGTCACCGACTACCGTCCCCACCCCAGTCAACGAAAGCCCCGCTTCATTCCAGACTGGAGCGTTACGAAGCTGAAGCACGCGGGATTCGCCGGCGCCAAGCTGCTCCTCTACTACCATCCCGACGCTGATGATGCGGAAGAGAAGACGAGGCTCGTCGACAGCATCGTTGCCGAGTGCGATCGCGAACAGGTGCCGTTGTTCCTGGAGCCAATCACCTACTCTCCAGACCCTTCACGTGAATTGGACAATGGACAGCGTCGCAGAGCCGTCATCGCTGCTGCGCGGCACTTCTCGCAGCGGGGCGTGGCGATCCTGAAAATGGAGTTTCCGCTCGACGTGAAAGCCGAGTCCGATCAGCAGGTGTGGGCTGACGCGCTTGGCGAGTTGAACGATGCCTGTGCGGCGCCGTGGGCGCTCTTGAGCGCCGGTGTTTCTTACGACGTGTTCGTTCGCCAGGCGCGGCTCGCATGTGAAGCCGGCGCCAGCGGTGTCATCGCCGGTCGGGCCGTATGGGCCGATGCCGTTTCGCTGACTGGCCCGGAAAGGCAGCGCTTCATCGAGACCGAGGGAAATCGGCGCGTGAACGAGCTGCGTGAGATCTGTCGCACAAAGGCCACGCCATGGACGACGAAGGCGTCCAGCCCCGTGCTACCACAGCGATGGTATGCGTAAGAAGATCCGGTGCTGAGGGTGCTAAAAGGGTGCTGAGGGTGCTAAGGTTTGGTTCCAACGTTCGAACGACTCAACCCATATGCACTAAGCAAGGAGACCCTAAAAACCCTGAAGAAACTTTCAGCACCTTCAGCACCTTCAGCACCTTTAGCACCCCTCTTTACACGCCGAGCGCTCTGAGGTACTCGCGGTTTCGGCGTGCGCTGTCGAACGGCGATCCCATCGATGGCAGCACGTCCTGCTCGACGACGATCCAGCCGGCATAGCGCTGTTCATGCAGCGTCTGTAGCAACGCCGGAAAGTCAACCGCGCCCTTCCCCAGTTCGCAGAACACGCCGCGACGGACTGCGGTTGGATAATCCCAGCCTTCCTGTCTTGCGCGCACCGCAATGCCTGGCTCGCAATCCTTGAAGTGCACGTGCCAGATGCGCGCGCCGTACCGGCTGAGAAGGTCGGCCGGCGATCCTCCTGCGTAGGTGATGTGGCCGGAATCGAGGCAGAGCCCCACCACTGATTCGTCGGTACGTTGCATGAGCGCGTCGACTTCATCTGCGGTTTCGACGTGCGCGCCACAGTGATGATGAAAGACCGTGCGGAGCCCTGCGTCTTCACGAACGGCACGCGCGAGGCGGTCGACATGATGCGCAGCGATCTCCCATTGCGTCCCGGACAACGACTCTGACGATTGAATCCGCCCCGCGTGACGGGCCCGGACCGGATCGGCTGCCGGCTCGTCGGATAATACGACCAAGGGAGACGTTCCGGAGACCGCGCTCAGCAGCCGCGCGGTGGTGACCGCCTTGCGCACGCCGTCATCGTACGTCCCCGGCTCGGCGAGACGGGTCGTCACGAACGCCGCTAATAGTGCGAGACCGCGGCGCTCGACCTCTTCGCGGAGCAGGATCGGGTCCGTCGGCATGAATCCCCAGTCGCCCAGCTCCGTGCCCGCGTAACCAGATCCCGTGATCTCGTCCAGAACGCGTGTGTAGTTGGGACTGTCGGTCTTCGACTCGTACTCGAGTACGCCCCAGGAGCAGGGGGCGTTCGCGATGCGGATCAAGGATGCACTCCCGGGGCTCGAAGGTAGTGCCGTTCCGCCGTGCGCGCCCGCTCGTACTCCCGGCGCGCCTCCTGCACGGACGCCCCCGTCGAGACCTGCGCGACAGGAACGTCCCACCAGGACTCGTACCCACCCACGCGTTGTTCGCGATCGACGGGAATCACAATCGCAGTCGTCCGATCACTCGCGCGCGCCGATTCGAGCGCCGTCCTGACCGCGTCCCGGGTGCAGGCCCGGACGACCTCGGCCCCGAGCGATGCAGCGTTCTGCGCAAGGTCCACCGGCAACAGGTCGCCATCGAGCTGTCCGCTACCCACGTCGCGATAGCGATACTCGGTTGCGAAGCCTTCGCACCCGACCGCCTGAGACAATCCGCCGATGCTCGAGAACCCGTGATTGTCGAGGATCAGAATCGTCAGCTTCACGCCTTCCTGGACGGCCGTGACAATCTCCTGCGCCATCATCAGGTACGAACCGTCACCCACGAGAACGTACACGTCGCGATCCGGCGCGGCCATCTTGATGCCCAGACCGGCGGCAATCTCGTATCCCATGCACGAATAGCCGTACTCGAGATGGTATTGCTTGGAATCGCGCGCTCGCCAGAGCTTGTGCAGATCCCCCGGCAAGCTTCCGGCCGCGTTGACGATGACATCGCGCGGACCGGTGAATTCGTTGAGCACGCCAATTACCTCACCCTGGCTGATGACGGGGCCATGATCGAGGTGGTAGACACGGTCGACTTCGCGCTCCCAGTCAGCCTTCTCGGTGGCGACGCGCGCCTGGTACGTGGACGACGTCTGCCAGTTGTCCATCATCGGCAGCCACTCGTCGAACGTTGCTCTCACGTCGCCGACGAGCGGCAGCGCCTGGTGCTTGCCCGCGTCAAACTCGGTGATGTTGACGGTAATGAATCGGACGTCAGGGTTCTGAAAGGCGGTTTTCGACGCCGTGGTGAAGTCGCTCAACCGCGAGCCGGCCACTATGACAACATCTGCCTCGCGCGCCAGACGATTCGCGCCGGGCGTGCCGGTCACGCCGACGGCGCCGAGCGCCTGAGGATGATCGTAGGCAAGCGCACCCTTGCCCGCCTGAGTCTCGACAACGGCGATCCCCGTCTTCTCGGCGAAGCGGCGCAATGTTTCGGTGCCCTCGCTGTAGATCACACCGCCGCCTGCGACGATCAGTGGCGCCTTCGACGAGCGCAGAAGCGCTGCAGCACGCCGGAGCAGGAGCGCGTCCGGCCGGGGACGCGCGATGGTCCACACGCGCTTCTCGAAGAGCGACTCAGGGTAATCGAACGCCTCGGCCTGCACGTCCTGCGGCAGGCAGACGGTGACTGCGCCCGTTTCCGCCGGAGACGTGAGAATCCGCATCGTCTCGGGCAGTGACGTGACGAGCTGCTCGGGACGGTTGATCCGATCCCAGTAGCGTGACACCGGCTTGAAGCAGTCGTTCACCGAGACGTCCTGCGAGGAGGCGGATTCGAGCTGCTGCAGGACGGGCGCAGGTCCGCGCGTCGCGAAGATGTCGCCCGGCAGCAAGAGCACCGGAAGACGATTGATTGTCGCGACAGCAGCGCCGGTCAGCATGTTGGTCGCGCCGGGACCGATGGAGCTCGTGCAGACCAGCGCCCGTTTACGATTCGCCATCTTCGCAAAGCCGACGGCCGCATGCACCATCGCTTGCTCGTTGCGCGGCAGGTAACACGGGAACCGGTCGACGGCCTGGTGGAGCGCCTCGCCAAGACCTGCGACATTGCCGTGCCCGAAGATCGCAAAGGCGCCGCCGAAGAATCGCTGTTCGACCCCGTCGACGCTCGAGTACTGCTGCGTCAGGAATTCCACCAACGCCTGACCCATGGTGAGGCGTCTCTTATTGGCCACGATGTTCCTCCTTAATACCGCTACCACCCACCATGCGATGCGACGAACTCCTCGACCTCTGGGAGGGTCGGCATGAAGTTGGCGCATCCATGTCGCGTGACGACGATCGCGCCGGTCGCGCACCCCATGCGAACGGCGCGCTCGAGCGTCCATCCCTGGAGCCAACCGTACAGCAGCCCGCTGGCAAATGCGTCACCGGCGCCGAGCACGTTGAGGACCTCGATCCGAAACGCTGGCACCACAACCGGATCCTGCTCGCGCCGGAAGATGATCGCGCCCTCCCCGCCGCGTTTCAAGACGAGAGCCTCGAGGCCGAGCCGCAACAAGCGTTGCGCAGCGGTCATGGAGTCGTTCTCGCCGGTCGCCGCGCGGAGCTCCTCATCGGTCCCCACTGCCAGATGCGCAGACCGGAGCAACGCGCGCATGTGCACGCCGAAGTGCGCAGGGGACGCCCACTCACCGGGACGGTAGTCGATGTCGACGACGACGCGCGCGCCGGACGCGCGAGCACGTTCGGTCGCGAAGATCGTCGCAGAGCGGCTCGGCTCGTAGCCGAGGCCTGTGCCAGTGACGAGCACGACACGCGTGCGATCGACGGGTGACGCCCGCACGTCGTCGAGATCGAGCGCGCGATCTGCACAGTTGTCTCGATAGAACGTCAGCGGGAACGTGTGGGGCGGCTGAATGCTCATGATCACGGCGCTGGTACGGCGGCCGGCTTTGCGCGGAATGAACCGGGTGTCCACGCCTTCGCGCTGGAGGAACGCCAGCACGAAGTCGGCGACCTCGTCTTCCCCAACCGCCGTCAGAAGAGCCGAGCGCAGTCCGAGACGGCGCGTCCCCACGCTGATGTTCGTCGGACATCCCCCGACGTACGCATCGAACGACGTCACCTCGGGAAGCGGCACGCCAATTTGGTGCGCGTACAGATCGATGCAGCTTCGGCCCATGGTCACGACATCGTAATCTGGCGCGTCACTCATGCGGGATCTCCATCGGTATTGGGCGGCGGTAGCGAATTCGGTCATCCACCGCGGAGCGCAACTTCGCGCACGACCTTCGATGCCGAAGCCCTCAGAGCAACGCGAGAATCAGGGCTTGTCGCCCAGCGCATATACATAACCGGACTTGATCACGACCGGCACTTTGGTATCAGTATCATCTATCAGGGGCTGAGGCTCGTTCCGTTTTTCACGGTGGCGGAGAACATGGTCCTCGGCCATTCGCGATGAAAGCGTTCCTGTCCGAACGGAAGATACCTATCGTCCGTATGACGAAGCTATCGAGAGAAGGACGATAATTGGGCGTGGAGACATGATCATGACTGGAACCGGCAGAGCCCGGCTGAACGTGGGACTGATCGGATTGGGACGGCTCGGGCGCGTCTACGCGCGCGACCTTGCCACACGCATCCCGAGTACGCGTCTGACGGCCGTCGCCGACGTGGAGCACGGCGTCGCCGCAGAAATTGCGCGCGAGTACGACGTCGCGCATTGGTACGAGAACCCCAACGACCTTCTCGAGGATTCCAACGTCAGCGCAGTGGTCATCGTGAGTCCGACCCGGACGCACTGTGATTTGACACAAGCCGCAGCCAGCCGCGGCAAGGCTGTTTTCTGCGAGAAGCCGGCAGCGCTGTCGCTGGAGGAAGTGCTGGCCATGAAGGAAACGATAGAGACGACCGGCGCGTTCTTCCAGCTGGGGTTCATGCGCCGCTTCGACCGCGGGTACGCCTCGGCGAAACGCCAGATCGAGGCAGGGGCCATCGGCGAGCCGGTGATGTTCAGGGCGACCTCTCGTGATCCGTTTCCACCGCCGGTGGAATATGCGAACCCACGCAACAGCGGCGGCATGATCATCGACCAGGGCATTCACGACTTCGATCTGGCTCGCTGGTTCATGGGCGAGGTGGCGCGCGTGCAGGCGGTTGGCGGCGTGCTCGCTTTCCCGGAGCTCGGTGAAGTCGGCGACATCGATAATGCGATCGTGAGCCTCGAGTTCACCAGCGGCAAGCTTGGCGTCGTCGATCTCACCCGTAACGGCGTGTATGGATACGACATCAACACTGAGCTCCTCGGCACGCGCGGGACCTTGCGCGTGGGGTACTTGCGCGAGACCCCGGTGCTCCTGATGACCAAGGACCACGTCGCGCACGACGTCGTTCCCTATTTCATGGAGCGATTTCGAGACGCGTACACGTCGCAGCTCGAGAATTTCGCGGAGAACGTTCTGCACGAGCGAGTCCCGCCCATCACCATGGAGGACGGGGTCGAGTCGCTGCGGATTGGCCTCGCGGCAACGCGCGCTCGCGAGAGCGGTCAGAAGGTCGACGTCGCATCGATAGCACCCGCCATTCAGCAATGAGGAGCGTCGGATGAGGACCTGGACACCACTCGTTCGTTCTCGCGCGCTGCGCGAAGGGCAGTCGGGGCCGCTTGTCGCGATCGATCCGCGAGAGGCTCGATGGCGATACGTCCACTTCGCGGTGCATCGGATCGTGGCAGGCGACCGCTGGATCGGCCGCACGGGAGGCAACGAGACCTGTCTCGTGCTCCTCTCTGGTTTAGCGACGGTGACGTGGTCTCCCGGTCAGTCGCGCGCGGCACGTCTGGGACCCCGCCGGAACGTGTTCGCCGACTATCCGCACGCGGTGTACCTGCCTCCGAAAACCAGCTTCGAACTGCAGGCGGTGCAAACCACGGAGGTCGCGGACTGCCGCTCACCAACGCGCGAACGTCATCCGGCCCGCGAGATCAGGCCCGAGGATTGCGGTCTCGAAGTGCGGGGAGGGGGCAATGCCACACGCCAGATCATCGACATCCTGCCGCCCTCCGCGCAGGCGGATCGGTTGCTGATATGTGAGGTGCTGACGCCGAGCGGGAACTGGTCGAGCTATCCTCCGCACAAACACGATCGGCACAATCCGCCGGTCGAAGCCAATCTCGAGGAAACGTACTACTATCGATTCGGCGATCCCGTGGCGTATGGCATCCAGCGGCTTTACACGGCCGATGGACGTTCGAATCAGGTCCTCACGGTGACGAACGGCGATCTGGTTATCGTCCGCTCGGGCTATCATCCCTTTGTTGCGGCGTACGGCTACGATGCGTACTACCTGAACACACTTGCCGGAAGCGTACGATCGATGGCCGCGACGGATGACCCCCGTTACGCGCACCTCCGGTCGACGTGGCCTCCACCGGACCCGCGAGTGCCCATGATTCCGCATCCCGCTTCTGCCCGAGTCGTTGCCCCGCGCGATGAGCGAAGTGGAAGTCAGAAATGATGGAGCCCGACCGTTGAAGGCGATCCAGGCAGGGTCACTGTGGGCGATCGAGTGCTCGTCACGGGACCAGGGCCCGTCGGACTTCTCGCGGCGCAGGTAGCGCGCGCATTCGGCGGAGACGTGTTGCTCGTCGGCCTGCCGCGCGATGAGGCGCGGCAGGCACTCGCGCGGAGTCTCGGGTTCACCACCGCACAGGTTCCTGAGCCTGGCTTCCACGTCGTCATCGAGTGTTCGGGGTCCGCAGGAGGGGCGGCAACATGCCTGGAGGCAGCCGACCGAGGGGCCCGCTACGTGCAGGTCGGTGTCTTTGGCAGGGATGTGAACGTGCCGCTCGATAACGTGTTCCGCAAGGAACTCGTCATGACATCCGGTTTCGCATCCACGCCTCGCTCGTGGCGACGCGCGATGTCGCTGGTCGAAGCGCGCCGGATCGCGCTCGAGCCGCTGGTCTCGCGAGTGGCTCCGCTCGCCGAATGGGAGAACGTCTTCGCGGATTTGCGGTGCGGACGAGGGATGAAGATCGTGTTCGATCGGCGGATCGATTGACCGCGAGACGCGGATTCAGGCGGATAGGCGCGATCAGGATGGGCCCGTCATCCGACACGAATACGACGCGTGCTCAGCGGTGAGATTCGTGCCAGATCGCCGAAATCGCGGGTGAAGAACGGTCAACCCGTGGCGAAGCGCACAGGCGGTGATGAGGCAGTCCAAGCCCGAGCGCGGCGATACAAATCAACGGGCCTCATCGAACACCGCGCGCTCGAGTCGAACCGAAGGCGGGACAACCCCGCGAGCAGAACGGCAAGCCTCTTCCACGCCCGGTCAGAAATTCAGCCTCAACATGAACTGCATCTGCCGCGCCGTGCCGGTGCCGTAGCCAGTGTTGAGCGGCCCGGTGATGCGGCCGAACGATGCGGGCGAGGTGACGGCGGTGCCCGGAGCGCCGAGGTTCACGCGATTGAACACGTTGAACGCCTCGGCCCGGAACTCGAAATTGCGCGGGCCGTTGATCACGAAGCGCTTCTGCAGCGCGAGGTCGACCTGGAAGAGACCCGGCGCGCGCACGATGTTACGGCCCGCGTTGCCCCAGGTGCCGCGTGCAGGCACCACGAACGCTGCGGGATTGAACCACTGTTCCGGCGTCTGGGTGGCTGAGTAGAGATCCACGCCGGCCACGCGATCGGCGCGCTGGTTCGAATTGTTGCCGTCGGGCAGGTCCCCCGAGCTGCGGCTCGCGGTCACGGTCAGCGGCCGGCCGGTCCGCGCCTGCAGAAGACCCGACAGCTGCCATCCGCCGAAGACGTGACGCAGGATCCCCTCGCTATTCCGGCCGTCACGTCCGAACGGCAGCTCGTACACCCCATTCATCGTGAGGGTGTGCCGAACGTCCTGGTTCGTGGAGGCGTACTCACAGGTGCGGCACGAGACATTCTGCGGCGTTGCCGATTCCCCTCCCCCGAGGGAACCCTCATCGAACGCATGCGACCACATGTACTGTGTCCCGAGCTGCAGACCGTTGGCTGCGCGCCGGTACAGCGAGAACTGAAAGGCGTTGAAGTTCGTACTGGACCCGCTCGACTTGATGTCGACGCGGCCGAACTGCGAGAGCGGCCGCTGGCCCGTGGCCGGATCGATGTTGTTTACGTAGCTGCGATCCAGCATGTGATGCCCTTCGTTCCCGATGTAACCGACCTGCATCGTGAGCCGCCACGGCAGCGCCTGCTGAACCGTCAGACTGTAATGTTCGGCGTACTGATCGACGCGGTGCTCGTCGACCGCGCGTGCCGCGTTACCAACGTTCGCGGCGAGGTCGAGGAACGGATCGATCGGATACGACAGCGTCGGCGCCTCCGACCGCGTGAGCGTGGTCCGGGCACCGGCGTTGTCGATCGGCGCGAATACGTCGTCGTTCTGCCCTGGTCCGAAGAACACGCCGAACCCGGCGCGAATGACGGTATTGTCGTTGAATCGGGCCGGTGCCCACGCAAACCCCACACGGGGCCCGAAATTATTGTAGTCCGGGTCGTACCAGCGCGTCCCGGGTGCACAGAAGCCATTGCAGTTGATCCGCCAGACCTTGTCGCGACCGTCCTTCTCTACGGGAACCGTATAGAACTCATACCGCAAGCCAGCGTTGATCGTCAGGTTCGACCTCCATGTAATGTCGTCCTGCAGATAGCCGAGGTACCACCAGCGCTGTCCCTGCACGACCGGGAAATCAACGATGCTGAAGTTGTCGAGCCGGTTGTTCTGGAAGTTTGGACGGCTGGTGTACATCAGCGTCGTCGTATCGCCTTCGCCGACATCGATCAGGATACGGCGAACTTCCCCACCGGCCTTGATGTTGTGGCGGCCGCGCACGACGGCGATGTCGCCCAGGACGCTGTACGTGCTGCCGTCCTCGATGATCTCCTGCGGTCCCGTGATGTTGGTGAATCCCGACACGCTGAACTGCTCGCTGCTGGGACCCGTTCGCACGGAGTCGCGATTCGACTGGTTGTAGCCGAACTTCATCTCGCTGACGACCGTTGGTGCAAGGATGCGCTGGAACTGGACCGTCAAATTTGCCGGCCGGATGAAGTTCGCCGTTGAGCCCGTGTCCCCCGGATTCACGAGGTCCGCTTTGTCGAAGTTATACCGGGCAAGAATGCTCGTCTTCTCGGAAAACCGATGGTCCACACGGAACAGGGCTGCGTTCTGGTCGTTCGTCACCTCTTCCGTGCCCAGCCAGTCGTCGATGTCGACGTTGCTCGTCGGGCGCGTGCCTGCTGGATAGATTGCGACGATCGAAGCAAGGGCCTGCGTAACGCCGGCCCGATAGCTCGCGCTCGGGACCTGACGAGTGAAGCTGCGCGTCTGCCTCTGGCGGATGCCCTCATAGTTGCTAAAGAAGAACGTTCGCTGCGGGACGATCGGCCCGCCGATGTTGCCCCCGAACTGGTTCAGGCTGAAGGGCGGCATCTCGCCTACCGTGCCGAACGGACGCGCGTCGAACACGTCATTACGGATGAAATCGAATGCTGTCCCCCGAAACCGGTTGGTGCCGGTCTTGGAGATCAACTGCACAACGCCGCCCGCGGCGGTGCCGGACTCGGCCGAGTACAGGGTGGAGCTCACGCGGAATTCCGCGATCGACTCGCTGCTGATAATCAGGCGTGCATCGCTATCCTGACGTGGATCCTTGACGCCCGTAGCGTCGATGCCGTCGAACGTCCAGTTGTTGTCGTCGCGCGCCCGGCCTACGAACCGCGTGCTCAGGTGCGTGCCGTCACCGGTGTTGATAGCGCCTGGCGCGAGCAGCATCAAGCCGGCCCAATGCCGGCCGGCAAGCGGGAGCTCCTTCAAGTGCGCTGCCTGGATAACGGTGCCGATGGAAGGCGAGGTTCGATCGAGGAGCGGGGCGGTTCCCTCCACGGTCACCACTTCCTCGAGCTGCCCGACCTCCATTTTGAGATCCAGCTCGAGGCTCTGCCCGATCTCGAGCTTGACGTCGGGCTGTCGAAGGCTTTTGAACCCTGCCAGTTCGGCGGTGATCGCGTATCCCCCAGCCGGGAGGAAGTTGAAGACGTACACGCCGGCCGCATTCGTGACAGTTTCCCGCGCAAGGCCGGTAGCGGGCGAGTGTAGTCTGACGGTGACGCCAGGAAGGACGCCGCCGCCCGTATCCGTGACCGTGCCGTGCAAGGTCGCGTTGCTCGTCTGCGCGGCCGCGGCCGCGGCGAGAGCGGCAGTGAGGAACCCGACGAACATCAATCGCAACGACGGAGATCCTGCTTGCATCGACGACTCCCTTCAGCCGAGGTGAACGCCGTGTGCCGCTCCGCGATGGCGCGCGGTGGGGATCGTTTACGATTGTTTTTGACCGATTCTGTCCGGTTCGGCGTAGTTTAGTCGCGGTCGCATCGAAGTCAAGCAGTCAAGGTCGAGAGACCATCGTGTTCGCCGAACAACATCGAGGGACATGGGGCGACGAGATCCAGGCAGTCGATGCATTCGTCGCCCTCGTCGAGAGCCGCTTCGGCGAGGGCAGCGCGTAGAATACGCAAATCCGCCTGAATGGAGCGGTTCACTCCAATGCGAACCAACCTGAGATCGATCGCAGCCGCGACAGTGCTGACGTGCGCCGTCTCTCTTGCGGCGGCCTGCCTCGGCGGCCGGGCTCCCATACAGCAACCACGGCCCGCGGCATCCACGAGGCCCCAGGCCCCCGCTGCGCGCCCGACGCAGAGCCCCGCGCCGGCCAAAACGCAGTCAGCCGGCGAGCGCGCCCGCAAACTGCCGATGCCGCTCCGAGAACGAGCTCAGGCCGCGCTGACAGAGCAGGGCGAGGGAAAGCGCGGCGATCTCGTAGAAGAGTTGATCAAAGCGAATCCCGCAGCAACGCTCGACTTTGCGTTGGCACTCCTCGAAGAAGACCCGTCACCTGTGGTGCGTGCTGAGATACTGGACGAACTCGAGAAGGATAGTGATCCGCGAGTGGGACCAGCACTGGAACGACGCCTGCTGCACGACCCGGACCCCAAGATCGCGATGGCCGCGCTGGAGGTTCTGCGCCGGAGGGCCACCCAGCCGCTGCTCGAACTGCTCGAGCGACGGGTAAAAGTCGTCGAAGCCGCCGGTGATCACGAGCAGCTACACATCCTTTCGAAGGAGCATGAACGATGGACGACCGTCGTTCGGGGCGGTCTACTTCCGACGTTCATGCAACAGCCCCCGCCGGTGTTTGCCGCAGTGCCGGCGGACTGGCCGGTTCGCGTCCTCGCGTTCGGCGATTTTGGCGACGGCAGTGATGCGCAGAAGCAGGTCGCCACAGCGATGCTTCGGTACCACCGGGAGAAGCGATTCGACTTCGCGATCACACTGGGCGACAACTTCTACTCGACGGGAATGGAAAGTCCGGCGGATCCGCGGTGGAAAACGTGGTGGAGCGACCTCTACGATCCGCTGCGCATCCCGTTCTACGCCACACTGGGCAACCACGATTGGGGTCAGCCGAACAGCCCGGCCGCGGAAATCATCTTTACGCAGCAAAGCCCTAGCTGGCGCATGCCCGCCGCTTACTACACGTTCACCGCTGGCGACGCGCAGTTCTTCGCGCTCGACACCGACATCATCTCGGAGAAGCAGCTCCTCTGGCTGAAGGAGGCGCTGCAGGCCAGCCAGGCACGTTGGAAGGTAGTCTATGGACACCACCCGATTTATTCAGAGGGGCAGCACGAGGACAACAACACGAAAATCGCCCAGCTGCTTCCCGTGCTGCGTGAGCGCGCCGACGTGTACCTGGCCGGCCACGATCACGATATGCAGCACCTCAAGCCGGAAGGTCGCCTGCACTTCTTCGTGGCCGGATCCGGCGGCAAGCTGCGCCCGATCTCCCCAGGTCCACGGTCTTTGTTCGCGAAAAGTGCAAATGGATTTGCCGTCGTCGAAGTGCAGCAGGAGTCGCTAGCGGTCGTCTTCATAAGCGTGGGTGGAGAAGAGCTGTATCGCTACCGAATCACGACAGCGACCACACAATAGGATTTTGGTCCACGTCTGATGAGGTTATCGATGAAAAGGACACTGACCTTCCTTCTTGCGCTGGGCGCGCTCATCTCACCAGACCCTCGTGCGCAGCAGGCGCAAGGAGCCCAGGACGTTCGACTGGTGCTCTTAATCGCCGTCGATCAGTTCAGGTACGACTACCTGACGCGGTTCCGAAGTGATTTCACGGGCGGATTCAAGAAGCTGCTGACCGACGGGGCCGTGTTCACGGACGCGTACCTGGAACACTACCCCACTGTGACGGCGATCGGACACGCGACGATGTTGTCGGGGGCCACACCGTCGGTGAGCGGGATCATCGGGAACGACTGGTTCGATCGCGAGTCGGGGAAAACGGTCGCCAGTGTCACCGACACGACGGTGAAGCCAGTTGGCGCGCCAGACGCGGCCGCTGCATCGCCGCGACGGCTGCTGGTCAGTACGCTCGGCGACGAAATAAAGCTCGCGTCGGGAGCACCCAAAGGTGCTGCAGATGCTCCGCGCGTCATCGGTGTCTCGCTGAAGGATCGGTCGGCGATCATGCCCGTCGGCAGAGGGGCGGACGCGGCGTACTGGTTCGACACGAAGTCCGGTTGTTTCGTGACGAGCACCTATTACATGAACGAAGCGCCGGCCTGGGTACGCGCCTTCAACGAGAGGCACCTCTCGGACTCCTTCGCTGGCCAGGCCTGGATGCGGGTTGCACCGCCGTCCGCTATCCTCCGTCAGCTGCCAAAGGAGCCTGGCTCCAGCTTGAATGAGGCGGTCTATGGAAGCCCGTTCGGCAACGAGATGCTGCTCGATTTTGCAACGGAAGCGCTGTCGCAGGAGCGGCTCGGGCAACGCGGCGTCACCGATTTGCTTTCCGTGAGCTTCTCGTCGACAGATTCGGTTGGTCACACCTACGGACCCGATTCGCCGCAGGTGCGCGACATTGCCATCCGAACCGATCGCGTGATTGGAGAACTGCTGGAGCGCCTGGACAAACTCGTTGGCCTGCCGCACACGCTCATCGCGTTGACGTCCGACCACGGCGTGGCGCCAGTGCCCGAGACCCTTACGCAGCGCTCGCTGCCGGGCGGTCGGATGACGAACAAGGAATTGTTCGGCGCGATCGAGCAAGGGCTTGCATCGCGATTTGGCGCCGGGCAGTGGTTGATGGCGACTGCGGGATCATCGCCATATCTCAACTACTCGCTCATCGCCCAGCTGCAGCTCGATCCGACCGACGTTCGTCGCGTCGCGGCGAACGCGGCGCTAGCGGTCCCTCACGTTGCGCGTGTGTACACACGCGACCAATTGCTGCGCGGCGAGGTCGCGAGCGACCTGATCGGCCGCCGTGTGCTGCGCGGCTTCAACGCGCAGCGTTCAGGCGATCTCGAAATCATCCTCGAGCCGTTCTGGATGCGGCAGGCGACAGGGACGACGCATGGGAGCCCGTACAACTACGATGCCCATATCCCGCTGATTCTCATGGGGCGTCGCATCAAGCCGGGCACCTACTTCGATCACGTCGCACTCAACGACCTCGCGCCCACGCTCGCAACACTGATTGACGTCGAGCCCCCGGCAGGTTCGTCCGGCCGTGTGCTGACCGAGGCGATCGATAATGCCAGCAGCACGGTCGCTATCCCTCGACGCTGACGGCTGGAGGCAAAGGCGACAAGAATCACAGTTCGGCGTCCTGTCGCACCGGCGGGCTGATCGCTAGTTTACCCAGGGAGGGTTGTCATGCAGAACTACATTCAAGGAGAGTGGCGGCAATCTCCTGCGGCCGACACGTTGCCCGTCGTCAATCCAGCCACGGGCGAAGAACTCGACCGCACACCGCTCTCGACTCCTTCCGAACTCGACCAGGCGGCGCAGGCCGCATTCCGAGCCTTCCCGGCCTGGCGCCGCGTGCCAGTTACGGAGCGGGTGCAGTTTCTCTTCAGATTGAAAATGCTTCTGGAGGAACACTTCGAGGAGTTGTCGCGCACGATTACCATCGAGTGCGGCAAGACGCTGGCCGAATCACGCGGTGAACTGCGTCGCGCGATCGAGAATGTCGAAGTCGCGTGCGGAACGCCCACACTCATTCAGGGGTACAACTCAGAAGACATCTCGACCGGCATCGACGAGATCATGATTCGTCAGCCGGTCGGCGTCTGCGCGATCATCGGGCCGTTCAACTTCCCGGGGATGATCCCGTTCTGGTTCCTGCCGTACGCGCTCGCCTGCGGCAATACGGCGATCGTGAAGCCCTCGGAACGCGTGCCGTTGACGATGCAAAAGGTCTTTGGGTTGCTGGACTCGCTGGGACTGCCTCCGGGGGTTGTGAATCTCGTGAACGGTGGCCGCGAAGTCGTTGACGCGATCCTCGAGCACCGGCTCATCCGCGCCGTCAGCTTCGTCGGATCGAGCGCCGTCGCGCGGCACGTCTATGCGAAGGGCGCTGCTGCGGGAAAGCGCGTGCAATGCCAGGGCGGCGCGAAGAATCCCGTCGTGGTGCTGCCCGACGCCGACGTCGAATCGGCGTCCGACATCGTCGCCGATAGCGCGTTCGGATGCGCGGGGCAGCGCTGTCTCGCCGCGTCGTTTGCGATTGCGGTTGGCGATGTGGCAGCGCCATTCATTGAAGCCATGGAGCAGAGAGCGACCGCCCGTGTCACCGGCAATGGCCTCGAAGCCGGCGTCCAGATGGGGCCGGTCATCACGCGTGAAAGCCGCACTCGAATCGAAGGACTCGTCGCCCAGGCTATTCGGGACGGCGCCAGGGCAATCGTCGATGGGCGGAATCCCGCCATGCCGAAATATCCCGCGGGCCATTTCGTGAGGCCAACCGTCCTCGACAGCCTCCCCTTGGAGAGCGAGATCGCGCGGACCGAAATCTTCGGCCCGGTGCTCTCAATCCATCGCGTGGACGACATCGAGGCGGCGATTGCCGTCGTCAACAGCGGCGGATACGGAAATCAGGCGAGCATCTTCACAACCAGCGGCGCCAACGCCCGCAAGTTTCGGTACGAAGCTGAGGTTGGGAATGTCGGCATCAATGTCGGCGTTGCCGCGCCGATGGCATTCTTTCCATTCAGCGGGGCACGAGAGAGTTTCTTTGGCGACCTGCATGGACAGGGACGTGATGCGATCGAGTTCTTCACGCAGGAGAAAGTGGTCGTCGAGCGCTGGCCGAAAGAATGGTCGCGGAGGTTCTAATCGTCAATGGTGACGCGCTGCGATTGGCCGCATACCGGAGGCGGGGTCTGAAGACCCCGCCCCACGGCAAGTGAACGCGCCGGTTGCGACCCGAACCCCAAGCCGACGATTCCGGAACCCCGAGCCCCGATTCCCGAAACTCCGAGCCCCGACCCCGAATCCCGGCACCAACGAGCTACCGAGCTACTGAACGACCGAGCGACCGGCAGCACCTGCTGAGCAGCTACCGAGCCCCGAACAACGCTCACTCGAGCCGCAACCCCTCCGGCAGCGACTCGCCGAATACGCGGGTCGCTTCCGCGCGGCTCGAGGCCATGACCTCGGTCATCGGCGCCAGAACATCCGCGAACCCGGCCGACGCCAGGCGCTCAATCGTCCGCACGCGCGCCGAATCCGAAATGTCACGCGCCGGATCGTCCGTGCGCGCGCCAATATGAACCACCGCAGCGGCGACATCCGTTGTCACACCCTTTGAAACCAGCCGGTCGATCCATCGCTCGGCGACCGATGATGGAACGACCGAGTTCAGCGGCCCGTAGAACGGGGCGCGCGCGCCGAATCGTCCGATCGCCCAGAGCAGCGAGGCATTGCGAGCGTCGCGTCGCAGCCGATCGACGAGCTCGTCCCCCAGCTTCACGCGGAGCGACGCGTCGAGCCGTTCGAGGCTTCCGAGCAGACGCCAACTCTCGCGCTCGATTTGAGTATTGACGCGCGGCGGTTTTCGCTGGCCGGTACCGAGCTGGCCGGCAACGCGCTGTGCGAGCTCGCGCTGCTGGCCGCTACTGAAGCCGGCGCCGACGCGCTGCCACAGAACCAACCACTCGACCTGGCACTGGATGTCCCTGGGAAACGCGAGCCCCGCACTGTAGACCTTTCGCAACTCGGAGACGCGCCACGCGTCGAGCGTGCTGCCGAACCCGGGACGCACGCAGAACCCGGTCAGGTTCAGCCATCGCACTTCGAACGCCGCGCTCTTTTTTCGTGCCTCCGCCATCTCGATCAGCACGTCACTCAGCTTCCTGATGGTTGTCAGGGGCCAGGCGTGCTTGCCGAACCCGAGCGCGTTCTCGAGCTCTCCCGCGAGTGCTTCCGGCGCGAGGGTCGCGTTCGCTGCGAAGACGTCGCGAATCAGTCGTTCCGCCGCGGCAGCCGATTCGTCGGGAATGACGACGTGATCCTCTGATTGCTCTGATTCCGGCGATTCCTCCACGTCGGCTGCGAGGGGATCGGCCTCCGTGCTCCGCAGATTGAACGCCAGGCGCCAACGATGGTCGGTCGTTCGCGACTCGCACCAGAGCTCGAGCGTGCCGGTCTCGGTGAAGACGGTGCGAAGGCCGACACCGAGCGGCACACGGCGCGATCGCTTGCCGAACCGCATGACCGTCACGAGCGGCGCGTGCTGGTGCACCTCATCGGCATCCGAGAACGACACGATCGCGTTCAACAGATCCGAACGATGCGTCGAGCTGTACAACGTAAACGCTGCTGGCTGGTTCGCGGTGACCGTGAACGCGCGATCGAGGACGAGCGTCGTGCCCTCCTCGGTGCCGCGCGGCATGACACAGACGCCGGATCGAGCCGCGTCGTTATCGCTGGCTTGAACGCCAACGTAGTACGACCTCGCCGTGCCGGCCCGAATCAAGAGCGATCGCGCGGCAGCAGGATTCTCGCGCAGCTTCGCGTAGAACGCGGCGCCAATTGCGACCGCCGCGTCCGGCTTGGTGTTCTGGAGTACTACGGGGCGCTCCCCGAACCACGATGCGAGAGCGTCGAGCACCCGCTCGCGAACGACGGCAGGCGTAAAGAAGCCGCCGTTGAAGAGCACCGCGTCCGGTCGCGACATCGACGACGACGACTCGGCGCGCGTCAGGAATGACGCGAGGTGTCTGGTGATCGCAGGCTCGCTCTCGTACGGAAGGCCCAGCTCACGAAGACCGATCCGTCGATCTTTCGCCGGCAGATCGTCTGGAGGAACGATCGGCAGAAATCCTTCGTCGAGCGTGTCGATCACCGACGCCCGCGTGAGCTCCGCCGTCATTCCGCCGCCGATCACGCCGCGACCGGCGCCGAGGATCGTGATTCTCGCGCGATCGAGTGAGTCATCGGAAAGGAGCTGCTCCTTCGCCGCGTTGCACTTTCGCCGAAGCATCTGCCGCTGGGCGAGGGTCAACTTCGCTCCACCTGACTTCGTGAGCGTATCTTCGACGAGCACGGCCAGCGCGAGATCGAGATTGTCACCGCCGAGGAGCAGGTGTTCGCCGATGGCGATGCGCTCGAAGCGCAGGTCACCGTCCTCGGCTTTTGCGCGAATCAGGCTGAAATCGGTCGTACCTCCTCCGACGTCGCAGACGAGCACGCGCGCATCATCCTTGAGGCGTTCGTTGATGTGACGCCGATTCGCGGCAATCCATGCGTAGAGTGCCGCGAGCGGCTCTTCGATGAGGGTCAGATGCTCGAACCCGGCGATTCGCGCGGCCTGCACGGTGAGCTCGCGCGCCTCCTCGTCGAAAGACGCGGGCACGGTCACCACGATCCTCTGACGTTCGAGCCGGCGATCGCCGTTCGTGCCCGCGTGGACGTAGTTCCACGCGTCGCGCAGGTGCGCGAGAACGCGGGCCGACGCCTCTACTGGCGACAACCGCGGACCTTCGTCGAATCCCCAGGGAAGGAGCTTCGCCGTCCGATCCACCGACGGATTCGCCAGCCATGATTTCGCCGAGGCGACCTGGCGCGCAGGGACGAGCGCACCGTGCTCGCGCGCGAAGATGCCGGCGACGGTCTCTGGAGCGCGATCCCAAGGCAGATGCGTCGTCTGCGCCTCACGTTCCGCGTCGGTTGGAAAATAGAGAAAGGAAGGAAGCGTTGGTGCGCGGCCTAGTTCACCGGTAGCCACGAGCTGTGGAACGTCGAAAATCCGGATCGCGCCACGAGGTCCGATCCAAGCGAGCGCCGAGTTCGTCGTGCCCAAATCGATCCCGACGAATTGCGGCGACGCGGGTTCAGTCTTCGTCGCGCTCACGGATATTGAGCTCGAGCTTCCAGCGCTGCTTCTGGTCGCGCGCGACGCACCAGAGCTCCAGCGTGCCAACCTCGGTCATGCGGCTCTCGAGCGTGACCGGAACGGCCGTCTCGTCACGACCGTCGACTGGCAGCGTCACCTCCATCGGGCTCAGCTCGAGGAGGTCGTCGCCCCAATCCTCGATCAAGGCGCCCGCCCGATCCTTCTTGCGGATCGTCGAGCTGAGGAACCGGAACTCGGCCGGCTCGCCGACAACGACGCCGAATTCCATGCCGGAGATCGAGACGCTCGTCCCTTCCTCCATGCCGAAGGGGACGACGCAGAGAGCCTTGATCGGAGCGGGCATGCCGGGGACTGCCGGCATTGCGCTCTCGATCCCGACGTAGTAGCTTCGCGCGGCGCCGCTGCGGATGCGAATGCCGCGTCCTCGCCGCGCGAGACCGTAGTACGCCGCGCCTTGCGCCACCGCGTGATCGAGATCCGGCGCATCGAGGACGTGCCGCTCGTCGAGCGCGGCGAACCCTTCCTGCGTCATCCACGCGTTGAGCGCATCGACGACGCGCGCGCGCAGAGCCGACGCCTTCATCACGCCGCCGTTGAAAAGGACGTGCGTCGGACACGCCAGCCCGCTCGGACCACGACGAATCACGGTGGCAGCAGACAACTCGCCGCCTTGTCGTGAGAGGAATCGCGCGAGATGACGAGTGACGGCAGCATCGGCGGCGTACGGAAGTCCCAGCTCCTGGAGCCCTACTCGACGCTGGCGCGCAGGCATGTCGCTGCTCTGCACCTTCGGGAAAAATCCCTCGAGCAACACCTGATTCACGTCGTCGCGCGTCAACGTGGTCTTGACCGAACCGCCAATCACTCGCGACCCGCGACCGAGCAGGGTTACCGGCCGCTCGGTTTCCGCGGGATCGGTCAGCAGCGATTCCTTCGCGAGGCGGCACTGATGCCACAGGCCGTGTAGCTGCCAGGTATCCACGCGATGGCCGCCGCCTTCGAGCCGCTGCTGCAGCAGGCGCGCGAGCGCCAGATCCATGTTGTCGCCGCCGAGCAGGATATGCTCGCCGACGGCAACCCGCTCGAGCGTGAGATCACCATTGCGTTCCGACACGGCAATCAGGCTGAAGTCCGTCGTCCCGCCACCCACGTCGCAGACGAGGATGAGATCGCCAGCGGTGACACGCCGGCGCCAGCGATCCCCCGTGGCGTCGAGCCAGGCGTAAAACGCGGCCTGTGGCTCCTCGAGGAGCGTCACGTGCTTCAGCCCGGCGACGGCGGCAGCCTTCAGCGTCAGTTCGCGGGCATCCTCGTCGAACGACGCCGGTACGGTGAGCAACACCTCCTGGCCACGCAGTGCCAGCTTCGAGGATCCCTGAGCCACATCGTGATCGAATGCCGCAGCGAGATGGCGCAGATATTCCGCGGCCGCATCGACTGGCGAGATGTGCGTGACTTCGGCAGGCGCTCCCCACGGCAGAATGGGCG
>JBKPCD010000209.1:0-12762 GCA_046727175.1 Acidobacteriota bacterium
AGTAGCGCTGGTTCGGGGATGCTGACGGCGGCAGTCTAGGGAATGTGGCCGAGCTCGACATGGCGACCTCATAGCCATTTCCGTCCCCGTGGAATTCCTCGCTCACCAGGACGTCATTGCCGCGAGGCTCGACGCTGAACCTGGCTGTACCCGAGACGCTGATTGGACCCTTGGGGCAGCCTCCCGAACTCAGTCTCCACCCGTTGACGTCCAGCCGGCCGGCCGACTTCGCCTCGCGTGTCTCCAAGTTCTTCTGTTGGATCTCTTCCTGCTTCGCCTTCGCTGAATCCAGCCTGGCCCTCGCCGAATCGACATTCGCACGGTTGGCGGGGCCACCTGACTCCGCTGCACGCAGGACCTGAAGCTCCGCCAGGCTGCGTTCGACGCTGGCCAGCTCTGCTTCGGTCTTGGCCACCATCTCCTTGGCGGCCGCCAGGTCGGAATTCAACAATACGGCTGTTTCTTCAAGCGCCTTGCGCTCAGCGATGACGTTTCGGCTCTCCATTCTGGCCTGGTTCCAGAAATACCCTGCCGTCACCAGCGCAGCTGCCATCAGCAGCACCGCGAGCACAAGTGCCGCCCGCCAGCGGATCAGGCGCCTGCGTTCGCTCTCGCTGTTCGCCAGTTGTTCGGCGGCAAGCGCTTCCTTCACTTTCTTCTCGGACTCTTCTTGCTCTCGCAGCCGCCGCTCCTCGGCACGCCGCAGGTCACGCGCCTCGCGGACGATGCTCACGAGCCGGTCGTGGATCAGCTCGATGCGCGGCTCGCCCCCTTGCGGGTCGATGCGCAGCAGGCGGCGTTGTTCGAGGCGAGTCAACTCCTCTTGGGTGAGCTCACCGCTCCCTAAGGCACCGTCGCGCGGGTAACTGCTGCGGTACCGGTCCCCCTGAATGAGGTTGTCCTCGATGAACTTGCTGACGCGTTTATCCTCACCCTTCAGCGCCTCTTCGTAGAATCCTTTCAGGATGCCTTTGCCCACGGTGTCCAGGAGTGCGGCGTCGATCTTCGTTCCGGGCTGGCGGCGCAGGTTCAGCTGGTAGCAGCACAGGCTCAGCAGCACTGGTTCGATGTCGGTCACGCGGGCCGGAGACTGACGGTCTTCCTGCTCGAGGAGGAAGTCGACGATCTGCGCCCCCATCCTCGGCGCGAGTACCGCGGCGCCAGCGCAGTCGACCGCGTCGATTGCGCGCTCGCGCGACATCGCCACCAAGTGCAAGTACTCACGCCGCGGCAGGAACGCGCGTTTCTCCCACGATTCCACCTCGGCGAGGAAGTCCGAGCGGAACGACAGCACGACGTGGTACTGTTGCGACTGCAGGTTCAGGTTACGTGTCGCCTCCCGGTCCTGCGCCAGGGTCGGAGGCAACCGGTCAGCCACGAGGTCGGCGATGCTGTCGAGCACGGCCTTCACGTGCTCTTTCGAGCCGCCCCGCGAGAACACCTCCTCGAACTGGTCGAACACCAGCACCGGCGTCAGCGGAAAGTTATCGTGGCTCCAGATTGGTCGGTCGCGGCGCTGAAGGTAGGCCCACAGACCCTCGGCGCTTTCCGGGGAAGGTGCGTCGTGTCCGAAGGCATCGATCTCTTCACGCAGGCGTCCGGCAGCCTGCTCCAGCGGCGTCTGGCGGCTGCCTTCGCTGTAGTCGAGCCGCAGGTGCACTGGAAGGAAACGCTCCAGCCGCAGTTGCGGAAACACACCTGCCTGCAGCATCGAGCTCTTTCCCAGGCCCGACTTGCCATACAGGGCCACCAGCGGAGACAGCCTGATCAGTCGCAGCAACTCGGCGCTGTCGCGCTCGCGCCCGTAGAAGAAGCGCTGTGACGCTTCGTCGTACGACGCCAGCCCCGGCCACGGGTTGTCCTCGTCGAGGTGCAGACCGGCACGCGAATCGTTCATGGTCATGGTCAGCCTCGACTCCGCGCTTCACGCAGCAGGCTGGTCAAGGTCCGCCGCGTGCGCTCGTCTGGTTGTCCGCCAGGGGCATGACCGAAATCGATTCTTCGCTCCAGCCAGGTCGAGACGGACTCTTCGCGGTAGCTCTCCGGCCGATACTCGGTGTCCACCACCAGCGGCACCAGGTACGTGCGGTTCATCTCCAGGTCCTGCGCGGTGGCTTCGCTCCATTCGCGGAAGACGAAGGCTCGTTCGCGCTCCGTGGCGGCGCGTGACACCAGCGGCAGGAAGTAACGGCTGTTGCGTATTCCGTCGAGAATGCCCCGGGTGTATTTATCACCCGGCTCCAGCGTTTGAGTGTCGAACCAGATCTGGTTCTCCGCCACGCCCAGCGAGATCAACGCCTGGTGCAACGCGCGAGCGGCCTCCTGATCGGTGGTGCGTGAGTAGCTAATGAAGAACAGCGTGTTGTCAGGGGCCGCTACGGGCTCCACTACGGGTACCGCGGCACGATCGGCCTCCGGCGGTTTCTGGGCGCTCCATCGCTCGTAGAGCTCATTGACGAACTGGGCCGGCTCCACGTTGGTCAACACCTCGGTCTCGGGACTGTACTGGCCGAGAAAGCCGACGAACGGGTCTTCCTGGCCGAGGCACTCGACGAGCCACTCGTGCCGTCCCCCGCTGTCGGCAAGGCGGACCTTGCGTGTTGCGCGAAGGATGAAACGGCTCAGCCAATCGGGAAAGTTGCAGCCGATGAGCAGAAGGCTGCATTCCTGCAAGACTCCCATGAACTTCTTCGGCGCGTGGCTGCCGCTGGCGATGATGTTGTGCGCGTACTCGAGGAGATCCTCGTCATGAATGGCGAATAGCGGCGTCGGTCTCGACTTGCCGAACAAGTACAGGAGCTCCACCGGTCCGCCGCGGCGCCGCAGGTCGGCGAGGTCAACAACTTGCAGGTCGTCCACCTCGCTGGTGGGAAGCCGAGGCGAGTGCACAACCTCATGGACTGCCCGTTTGGCACTCTTCAGCGCCCGCGCCAACATGTCGTCGGGCGTCAGCGTGACCATCACGCGAAAATCGACGATCTGAGCCAGCTGCTGCAGCGGCTTCGGGATCGCGACCACCTCATCTTTAGCACGGTCACGGTGCTCCAGCATGCCAATGACCTTGAAGGCGCAGTCGACGTCGCCGTACAGGTCTTGCGGGTTCCTGAGCTTGGCCTTCAGCCGCGTAGCGACATCACTCAGTTCGCGGAAGGGCGGCAGGGACTCGTCGCCGATGTCCATGTCGTAGTCGGCGAGCAGCCTTCGAGCGACGCGATCCGTCAGCGGGGACGTCCCATCAGCGTCTACCAGTAGGCGCGCACCGATCACAGGCACCACCGTGCCCTCTTTCATCAGCTCCAGCAGGCGTCGCCAGTCCCTGTCTTTCATGCGTGTCCCCGTCGGCAGCGACCAGTCACCAGCCCGGCAGACCCCGCTCTGCGCACGGCGACAGCCGGGATGATGCCGCCGGCCTCGATTCGCGCCATCATCTCGCGCCGACTATAGCTGAACGGTAGCGCCGGTCAACCGTCTTAACAACGCGAGCAGCTGTACTCCGCAAGAACTCACGCCGCGGCCGGCTCAAAGTGGTATTCGTGGTGGAGACCACCGAGAATAGGTCGGGCGACGACGCAATATCCTTGCGGAGGATCATGGCCTGCCGTTTGTACCACCGTCAGTGCTGAAGGTTCTGGAATTCCCGGACCGAGACTCGTGTGGGGACGGCCTTGATAGTAATAAGTCACCCACTGGGAGAGAATCGTCCGCAGATGCCGCTCACCGAGCGGAATGAGATGGTCGAGACATTCGCGGCGCGCGGTCCCGATCAGGCGCTCGCAGAACGCGTTCGCCTGCGGCACGCGGGCAGGTGTCTTCAGCACGCGCAGATTCATGGACTGCAGGACGGTGTCCACAGTCGGCGAGAATACGGCATCGCGATCGTGCACGATGAAGCGGTACGGCGCGTCGCCCGTGAGAAAGCTTCTGAACTGGTGCGCCGTCCACTCGCCCGTCGGGTGTTCAGTGACGTTCCAATGCACAATCCGACGAGTGCCGATCTCCAGCACCAAGAACACGTAGATGAGCCGGAACGTGGCCGTGACCGACACGAAGAAATCGCACGCCAGTGTTTCGCGCGCGCGGTTTCGCAGAAACGTGTTCCACGTCTGCGACGATGAACCCTGGTCGCGCCGGAACGGGCCGCCGCATGTAACGCCTGACCGTCCGCGGCGAGACGGCGATGCCCAGTTTTAGGAGCAGTTCGGCAGCAATCCGTTCCTCACTCCAGGTTCGATTTGCTCGCGCCATGTCGGCGATCAGGTTCTGGAGGTGCAGCGGAATTCGGGAACGGCCAGGGCGACGTGACTTCCAGTCCTAGGACAGCCGGAATCCAAGCGGTGCCACCGCACGAGCGTCTCCGGTCGCACCACGACGAGAAGCTGTCGCCAATCGATCAACCGCGCGAGAATGACGATGGTGATTCTTGTTGCATCGTTCAAGCGCCGCGGCTTCACCTTCCGCTCGACAAAGAACGCCAGTTGCTTAGAGCCTGTAACAAAACCCTGACCGGCACCAACCGCTGCAGTTCGTCGCCCCGCTCGAATAGTGTGATTCGAGCGTGTCGAAACGTTCATGAACTGGTGATTTTCAAGTGTGCAAATTTGAACAGACTTCGAAGCGTGGACCCGCCACAATCCTGCACTTGCGGGGGCGACCGAGTTTGCAGTACGCAGGAACAGGTTCTCGACTGCGAGGCGGTCGTGGGGTGTACATGCCAACGCCACGAATTGCAGCAGATCACGAACGAGCAGGAGCGCGGTGCCAATCATCCGTCCCGGTCAATGATACTGGCAGCGAGGGGGTCTACCGGGCTTAGTGTGCGGCTGCGTCACCGGAACACTACGTGCGGGCTTCGCGATGACCGCGATTGATATTTGCGGAGTACAGCACTGCACGAAATTGCACGCGGGCATTCATGAACCACGGCGAGTCGGTCGAAGAAGAGCCAAAAACCGTGAAGTCCCGTGCAGTCGTGGGGAGCTTCGTGTTGGCAATTGTGCTCTAATCTTCAGGCCATTGCCAAGCCGATCGGCTTGGTATCCGACGAGGTCACTATGCAGCCGATCAAATTCAGGCCCGGGACGCTGTTGAGCGCCGGCCTTTTGCTCGTCGGGGCGTCCGCTCGCGCCGAGGCCGCTCCCATCATCATCACCGACGTCCGTGTGACGATTGGCATGATCATGTTCACTCCAGCGTCTGTCGGCTGGGACTTTTCCGGCGGCGGCGTCACGCTGCTGCCCGGCCAAGACCTGGTTCTCACCCAGAATCACCAGGGCGGGGCCACCAAGGACACGAGCTACAACTTCGACACGAGCGACATCTCGGGTCCGAACGATCCCCAAATCTCCATCACGGCTAACGGCGTCACCACGGTCTTTTCCGACACCAACCGGGTGCTCAACGCGAAGGGTCTTGACTTCAACGTCAGCCCCATCGACAACGAAGCGCAGAACTACGGACCTCCGATAATTGGCCCCGGATACCAGGTGTTCCTCGGGTATGCGGACAATACGCACACGGGCGCATGTGGCGACTGGGCCAGCGGCGTGGGCCTCAACGGATCGAGTGATTGTCTTCCATCCCCCTTTTTCGGGGCGACGGTCTTTCAGGGCGCGGGTGGTTTGTTGCCCGACATCCTGGTCCCGAGCCAGGGACTCCCCAATCATTGCCTCGGAGGAGTCCCCACGTGTTTCGAAGGTGGTGTGATTCGAATCGTCGCGACGGAGACCACCGTGCCCGATCCGGCGGAGACCACCGTGCCCGATCCGGCGCAGACCACCGTGCCCGAGCCGGCGACGATCACGCTGATGCTGACGGGCGCGGCGGTGATGGGCAGTCGCCGGTACGCACGCCGCCGGCGAGGGCTCGACTAGAGCGGGACGTCGCCTAACGACGTCGGCAGGCGCGCCGCAACTGCCGACGTCCTCCTTCCGTGCACCCCAGTTCGATGGACAGGATGATCGGGTTCAGGGATCGGTACTTGTCCGCGCGGCTGCAGGAACCGCTCCGCATTCTCGACGTCGGCAGTCTCGACGTGAACGGCAGTTATCGGCCCGTGTTCTCCGCGTCGCCATGGAGCTACACCGGCATCGATCTGACGGCCGGCAGCAACGTCGACCTCGTCCTTCACACGCCCTACGTCTGGCGCGAGGTGGCAAGCCGGTCGGCCGACGTCGTCATCTCCGGCCAGGCTTTCGAGCACATCCCGTATTTCTGGATCACCATGCTCGAGATCGCCCGCGTGCTGAGAATCGGCGGCATCTGTTGCATCCTGGCGCCCTCGAGCGGACCCGAGCATCGCTACCCTGTCGATTGCTGGCGCTTTTACCCGGACGGTCTGACCGCGCTCGCCGATTTCGCGCGGCTGGAAACACTCGAGGCCGTGACGCAGTGGCACAACGTCGGCGACTGGGAGAGCGACCTCTGGCACGACTCGATGCTCGTCTGCCGGAAACCCAATCGAGGCATGTGGTCGAATACCACCGGCGCCATCTCGCGCTGGGTTCGGCATCGCGCGAACACGATCGGTCTGAGGTAGCCGGTTCCGCGTCCGGCTTACCGCGTCAGCCCCGGCACGTGGGTCGTCGCGTAACCGTAGCCGGCGCGGCGCGACGCAAACGGCAACAGACGCTCGATCGCGTGCAGGATGGTCTTGTCCTTCGGCACCGGTTCGTCCGGATAATCATGCCAATCGAGGCCGAGTGCGACGAACGGCCGCAATGCGTCGCTGCGCGGCCAGAACATCGTCCCATTCGGGAAATCGAAAAAGGGTGGAAGCGCCCCAATACCCATCCGCGTCGCGAGTGCCGCGGGGAGGGGTCGATTGTCGTCCCAATCGGACAGGTAGACGATAGGAGAACTATGGGATTCTTATTGACATGGGGGTCCAGGTGCCGGCGTTCCATAAGGATTGTCATTTGCCAGATTCACCGCGTGAGATTCGCGAGCTGGTCGTGCGACTGGCCCGAGAGAATCCGCGCTGGGGCTATCAGTACATTGTCGGCGAACTGAAAGGACTCGGGATTGCGGTGTCCGCGACGACCGTTCGGAAGCTCCTGCGCGAAGTACATGGAATCGCGGAACGGTTCGTTCGGACTGTCCGGTCCGAGTGTCTGGATTGGTTGCTGATCGTGAACACACGTCATCTCGCGCGCGCGCTCACTGGATTCCTTGATCATTACAACGGGCATCGACCTCACCGCAGCTTGGAACTCGCGCCGCCGAACGGCCGGCCGGCGATTGAGCGCTGGATCGGCACGCAAGCGACGGCGGTGAGACGCCGCGACCGTCTCGGCGGGCTACTCCACGAGTACGAGCGAGCGGCTCGAGATCGAATTTGTGCACCGTACACCACGATCCCGATCGCAGAGATCTGTCGGAGACGGGGATCTCGAACACTCCAGGATCCGGCCGTCACACAACGTACGTGATCACCAGCGCCACGCTGAGCAGTACCGCAGGCACCCGACGACGAATATCGCGCCGGCCACGCGATCGATCGTTGAGAGTGTTATCAGGTGACCACTGCCGCCTTCGTGGCGTGCTCGTCACGGTTCCTGTGACAACGACTGGCCAATTGTGACGCGGTGACCGTCAACGGTGTGAATATCAGATTTCCTGGTTAACGAGGGAGGCCTACCCGGCGCACAAGGTCCTCAAAGCGCGGGTCCGAGCGGAGAGAATCGAAGCCGGGCCGAAGCAGGACGCCCGGGTTGAATCGCTCTTCGAAACCTTTTTCGAGCCATTTCATGGCTTGATCCGTATCCCCGAGAGATGCACAGATTACGGCAATCTCCGAAGCATGCGATTGGCCAGGAATTGAACGCTTCGTCAGATCGCTCAGCAGCTTTACCGCTTCGCTCCTCTTGCCGGATGCGGCGTAAGCGCGAGCAAGATTAGCGATGCAGGTCGGGCTACCACCCGACAGCTTGACCGCTTCCTGCAATTCTGCAACCGCCTCATCGTTCATGTGTTTCTGGAGGTATGCCTGGCCGAGGTGATTGTGCGCGAGACCAAAATTCGGATCCATGTCGATCGTCTTGCGGCTCTGTCGTATCGATTCGTCATAAGAATGCGCAAGGGCCAGTAGCTCCGCCAAATCGGCGTTGATGATAAGAGAGAGCGGATCCACGTTTGCCGCTTTTCTCATTTCCACGATCGCTTCGTCATACCGGCGCAATAAAGCCAAATGCCACGCATACCAATGGTGAGCGGTGGCGTAGCCTGGGTTCAGTTCAATGGCCCGCCGGAATTCTTTCCCGGCAGGGTCGAAGTCCCAGTCGAAGCCATCGAGGCAGAAGGCAAGCGAATTGTGGGCTTCGCCAAGCGCGCTGTCCAATTCCAGGGCCTTGATCGCCGCGGCCTTTGCTTTTGGGAGTGCCTCCTTGGGAGTCATCACGGCATACTGCCAGTCGCCCAACAACGCATACGTGTCGGCCAAGCCAGAGTACGCTCGGGCGTATTTCGAGTCCTCGTCGACGGCTTCATTGAAATACGCGAGGGCAACCTTCAAACCATCCGCTGTTCGCTTGTTCCAGAAGTAGCGCCCCTTGAGATAAGACTCGTACGCGGCCGGATTCACAACTGTGACGTTTCCCAGCGCAGCTTGTTCCTGCGGATTCACATTGATCCGAATCTGATCGGCAATGGCTCTCGCCACATTGTTCTGGAGCGCCAAGGTATCCCGCAATTCACCCTGATAGCTTTGGGACCACACGTGCCTGTCCGCAGAACCTTCGATCAACTGCGCCGTGATGCGGACTTGGTCTCCGGAACGAAGGACGGTGCCTTCCACCACGGCGTCCACGTTCAACTCACGAGCGATCTGCGGCAGGGGCTTGCGCGTGTGTTTGTAAGCCATCACTGATGTACGCGAGATCACGCGCAGTGCGCTAATCTGGCCGAGGTCAGAAATCAACTCGTCGGTCATTCCATCAGCGAAGTAATCCTGAGACGCATCGCTCGAGAGGCTTTCCAACGGAAGGACAGCCAGGGAGCGAATGGCCGGCGACGCACGGTTGACGGAATGAAGCTTCCAGGTGGCGAGAGAGGCCACCAGTGCGAGCAGCACAAACAGCGATATCTTCCGCGCACGCGGCGGGAGAAGATGTGTGAGTACCGCGACTGTGCCGGCGAGATCCCGGCGGTCACGAGCGTCTGCCGTAGGATGAGGCTGAGTTGCGAGTTCCGGGCTGCGAACAGGGGTTGTATCGGCAACTCTGACGTCAGCGAGGAAGCGGTAGCCGCGACGACCAACAGTTTCGACGAAACGGGGACTCTCGGCGGAGTCGCCGAGGGCCTCACGGATTTTGCTGATCGCCTTGTTGAGCCCGTGGTCGAAATCCACGAACGTGTCCGCGGGCCAGAGTTTCTTCTGAAGTTCCTCGCGAAGGACGACCCGGCCGGCGTGCTCAAGCAGCATCGCCAGGACTTGGAAGGGCTGTTGCTGAAGCCGAACTCGTAGGCCGCGCTTGCGCAGTTCGCCAGCACGAAGATCCAACTCGAACACCCCAAAACAAAGCCGCCCGCCAGCCTGATGGTCAGCTTCCATGAAGAGGTGAACCTGTGGTGAAAGGGTACCACATGTCTACCGGACTGCTGAGAGGGGACAGCGTCCCGTAAGTCTTCTGTTCAGTGGCGGTTACCAGGGGACTCCCGTTCCAGCGGAGAGGAACCGCCCGTCCATTGCCTGGATCCTGAGTACAAGCCAGAGTGACTGCATCCACCACGCGCCAGTTGGTGGCATGTGGGGAACGAAATGAAGAAGGAAGTACCAGACCAGGAGGCGAGGATGTTTGAGACGAAAACAGACGAACTATTGCTCGATCACAACAATGATGGAGTTGACCGGCGGGGATTCTTGAAATGCATGGCGTGGGCAGGAACCGGAGCCTTCTTTGTCATGCAGGGCGGCGTCCTGAAGTCGTACAGCCTGAGCAAAATGCCGAAGTTGGGACTCAGGCCGCCGGGTGAGCTGAGCTTCGTGCAAATCAGCGACAGCCATATGGGATTCAACAAGCCGGCGAATCCGGATGTCGTGGGGACACTGAAGGCGGCCGTAGACAAAATCAATGGTCTGGCGACGCCACCCGAATTCATGTTGCATACGGGCGACATCAGCCACCTCTCGAAACCCGAAGAATTCGACACCGTGGACCAAATCCTGAAGAGCGCGAGTGCGAAGACCGTGTTCTTCGTGCCGGGCGAACACGACGTGCTCGACGATGACGGCAAACAGTATCTGGAACGCTACGGAAAGGGCGCCAGGGGCGCCGGGTGGTACAGCTTTGACAAGCAGGGTGTGCACTTCATCGGGTTGGTGAACGTGCTGAACTTGAAGGCCGGAGGACTCGGCACGCTGGGCGCCGAGCAGCTCGAATGGATGGAAGATGACGTCAAGCACTTGAAGCACAGCACGCCGATCGTGGTATTTGCGCACATTCCGCTGTGGAGCGTGTACCCGCAGTGGGGCTGGGGAACGGAAGACAGCGCGCAGGCACTGGCCTACCTCAAGAAGTTCGGCTCGGTCACGGTGCTGAACGGGCACATTCACCAGACGATGCAAAAGGTCGAAGGAAACGTGACGTTTCATACGGCGGCCTCGACAGCATTTCCCCAACCGCAGCCAGGCACCGCCGATTCACCCGGGCCGATGAAAGTTCCGGCGGAGCAACTGAAGCGCATCCTGGGCATCACGGATGTGACCTACGTACGAGGGAAGCACGCGCTGGCGGTCGTGGATTCTTCGCTCGCCTGAGTGTCAGCGAAACACAGAACAACAGTTCAAGAAGTCAGAACAAACAAGAGAGGAAACATCATGAGGATAAGTGTGTCTACTGGAGTGTTCTTGGCGGCATTTGGGCTGGGAATCGCGGGGCTGGGCGCCGGAGCAGGAAATGTCGCGGCCAGCGCACAGCCGAAGCCCGAAACGATGGAGGTAAAGGTCGACAACTTTACTTTCGGACCGGCGGAGCTGACGGTGAGGGTGGGCACCACCATAACGTGGACGAATCGCGACGATATTCCCCACACGGTGGTGAGTACGGAGAAGGTGTTCAAGTCCAAGGTGCTGGATACCGACGAAAAGTTTTCCTTTACATTCAGCACGCCAGGAACCTTTCCCTACTTCTGTTCAATTCACCCGAAGATGACCGGCAAGGTTGTGGTGCAGTGAGGGGACGATGCGCATGAATCCCTTCGACATCAGAACTGTGGTACTCGCGAAGCACGCCCAGCATGTCGTGCTGATTCACTTCCCGATTGCGCTGTTTATCACGGCCGTAGCGTTCGACTATCTCGCGCAGTGGACGAAGACCCGGACACTCGCCGCGGCCGCGTATTTCAATCTGCTGCTGGCTGCGGTGTCGACTGTGCCAGCCGTGGCGACTGGTTTTGCAGCGTGGCAATGGGCGCTCGAGGGGCAGCAGCTAAAAGGGATTCTGTTGATGCACCTGGTTCTGGGTTGCATGTCGAGTGTGCTGATCTGGCTCGTGTGCTGGATCCACTGGCGTGTGCGGCGCCATCCGGCGGCATCCTTGTCAACCTACCGCCTGCCAATCGAAGCAGTCACGGTACTACTCGTGGGATTGACGGGGCACCTCGGTGGGTTTCTCAGTGGCATCAACGGACCCGGCTAGACGCCCCGGCGAGGATGTAGTGAAGGGAGGCTTCTTGGGAACCATGGCCCCTCTATACGCCAACGTGATTCTGCTTCTTGAGATTGTCATGGGAGTTGGGCTGCTCATCGGTGCTCTCCTCGCGCGCATGCGCAGGTTTCGAGCCCACGCGTGGTGCCAGTCGGCGATCGTACTTCTCAACCTTGCTGTGATCGTGGTCGTGATGATTCCTTCTTTTCGTGCTCATGTAAGTCCGCAGATACCGCGCAAACTTGGCAAACCGTACTACGCACTGGCGACGGCACACGCGGCGCTCGGAACGATCACCGAAATCGCGGGATTGTACATTCTGCTGGCTGCGGGCACGAGCGTGTTGCCGGAGAAACTCCGTATCACCAAGTACAAGCTCTGGATGCGAACGGTACTAGTGCTCTGGTGGGTCGTGCTCTTGTCGGGATTGGCAACCTACGCACGCTGGTACGTCCCGCACGTGTTTCGACAATGAATTCGAACGGGCTGATGGCGACCTAAACGGGCGTTGCCAGCAGCCGGCTCATCGAGTCGGCCGATCCACGACCGCGATGGTGCTCACGCGGCCGCCGGCGTCGACCTTTCTCACGCGGGGCAGCCACTGTCGTCGATCGTCGCCAGGCGTGTGCAGGTACTCGAGCACGTAGACCGCATTCCCGTGGAGGGCCACGGCCGTGGGAGCCCAGGGACTTTCTGCGCGCAGCACGGTGGAGACGGCCCCGCGCCGATCGATGCGCACCACGACGCGGCAGCCGGTTGCGGCGACATAGACGTTTCCGTCGTCCCCGACGGCCAAGCCTCGCAGATAGGGTACCGACGTCTCGGGCACTCGATCCGGGGAGCACTCGGTGGGCTTGACCTTGTCCGCGATCACCGAGACCGATCCGTCGGACATCAGCTTCTTTACGGCGGCATCTTCAGTGAAGTAAAGCCCGTCTCGACCCTGAGCGAGCCCGTTGAGCCACTGCGCGCGTGTCTTGATGACAGCGGCGGGTTCGGTTCGGCCATCTCGGGCCAAACGCGAGACGCGGAGCGGCGGCGTCCTCGCGTACGGCGCGAAGTACACGAAGTCATTGCCGAGCGCGACCGGAAAATCGCTTGAGAGGATGAGCACGCCGCC
>JBKPCD010000210.1:0-10070 GCA_046727175.1 Acidobacteriota bacterium
TCGCACAGGAGCAGCCGCGGGTTGCGGATCAGCGCGCGGGCGAGCGCCGCGCGCTGCTTCTCGCCGCCTGACAGCTCGCCGGGGCGATGGTCGAGCCGCCCGGCGAGCCCGACCTGCGCCAGCAGCGTCCGCGCACGCGTCTCATCATCATCGGCATCGTGCTCCGTAGCTGGTGCCACGAGCGTCGGCGCGAGAACGTTCTCGAGCACCGAACACTGCGGCAGAAGCGAGTGATCCTGGAAAACGAACCCGATGCACCGATTGCGGAACGCCGCCTGCTCGCGCTCGCCAAGCCGATATGGATCCCGCCCCTCGAGTGTCACGGTGCCAGACGATGGAGGCTCGAGCGCGCCGAGAACGTAGAGCAGCGTGCTCTTCCCGCTGCCGGACGGCCCCATGATCGCGATCGCCTCACCGCGATTCACGGTCAGCGAGATGTCCGACAGAATCTGAAGATCACCGCGAGGAGTCGGATACGATTTCGAAACGTGTGTCGCTACAAGCACGATCGAGCGGCTCCGAATTCATGTGTCAACGCAAATTTCCCCTCCCGTCCCTCGTCGTGCAGACGGTCAGACACGTGCTGAACAACGCTAAGCACGAACGCCGCCGTAGAACCACGGTCTTCGCCGAACCCGAACCCGGCACCGACCGAACTACCGGGCCACCGAACTACCGAGCGTCTTTTCTCAATGCGCGTGGGGCCCCACCCCCACGCGCTCTCGCGCCTCGACTCGCTTCGCTCGCTCGGCGCTCGGGCCGCAGGCGCTGCTACCGTTTCCTCGCAAGCTCCGAATAGACCGCTTCGGCCGCTTCCGCCATACGGCCGACGGTGTAGTGCTCGCGCACACCGGCAGCGCCCGCGGCTCCGAGCGCGGCGGCACGCGCGGGATCCTGCCAGAGCCCGAGCAATCCGTCCGCGAGCGCATCGTGATCGTCAGCCGCCACAATCACGCCACCGCCGGTCCGCTCGAGGACTTCGCGGAACGCGCCGCGGCGTGGTTGCACGACAGGGACTCCGCTGGCCATGGCTTCGAGCAGGAAGATGCCCTTCGGCTCCTCGTAGGTCGCCGGCACGGAAAATACGTCCAACCCGCGCAGGAACTCGATCTTCCCTGCGCGATCCAGCTCGCCTCGATACTCGAACTCGCGATCGAGCCCCCACTCGCGCATCCTGCGATTGATGTCGTCGAGGTAGCCCTGGTGTTCCGGCGCAAGGTATCCCGCCGCAAGCAGCCGTGATGGGCCGATGTTCGGTCGTGTGCGGAGCCGCCGATACGCCTCGATGAGCGCGTGCAGCCCCTTCTCGGGAGCAATCCGCGCGAGGTATCCAATCGTGAACGGCTCGCGCGGTCCAGAGCGTCGCGGCGAATAGCCATCCAGGTTGATTCCGAGCGGCACGAGCCGCATCTTCTCGCGTGGAATTCCGAGATAGCCCGGCATGTAGTCGCGGTAATACTCGCTGACCGGCAGGAACGCGTCGACGTGCTTCGTGGCGGCACGAATGAGATCGAGCGACTGCTGCCGAAACGGTGCGCCAAGGCCGTCGAGAAAGAGATCCTCACCTTGGAGCGTGCAGCAGATCGGTGCTCTCAACTCGCGCCGCAGCGGTTCGGCGAGGCCGAGCAATAGCGCGTACGGCAGATTGACGACGTCGAACTTTGATTCGGCACGGAGCCAGTCGAGCAGCTTCGCGATCTCCTTGCGCTGAAATCCCTGCTCGCCACGCAGCATCGATACCGTCAGCTCACCGAGGCTTTTCGGATCGACTTTGATCTGCCGCCTTGATGCCATCCGTATCACCCACTCGGCGTCCCACAGGCGATCGAGGAGCCGCGGTGTGTAGCGAAAAATTGGCGAGTGCTGTTCGAGATAGACCGAGATCCCGCCGAGAAAGATGTGACGCTGACTGACGTTGCGTTCGTCGGTGCGCGTCGGGGTGTAGACCGGCGTCAACACGACGTCGTGCCCGCGCGCGAGCAACTCCGCCGCTAGCGCATTGTCGCGCAGACAGCTCCCGCAATACATGGGGCCGGCGCCACCGGTGAACGAGAGAATCCGCACCGAAGTCAGTCTATCGCACGCGGTTTGAGAACCGGCTTCGGCCACTCACGCGCCCAGTCGGGCGCGGGCTGCGGGTCAGGCGATTGACCGTTGAAGTCTTCGAGCTGCTGCAACTCCGATTGCGAATCCCAGACAGACAGACGGCCATCGCGTGTCAGGAACAGTCGCCCCCGCTGATCCCAATCGGCCGAAGAGACTTCGCCGAGGTCGATCTCGTTTCCGCTTTCGTCGCGCAGCGAGTAGCGGACGACGTACGGACCGCCGTAGGTGCCACGGCCCTCGAAGCGACGAGCCATGAGCAGCGTGATTGGCTTGCTCGGATGGACGCGCTCCCATGTCGTGGCGTACGGTTCGTTCTCGACCAATTTCCAGCCGTCGCGAAGGAGGCGATTGAAGTGCACCGTCCGATCGGTCCATTCATTCGTCCCGTCGATGTAGGGAATCTCACGAGGCGGCGTAATCTTCAGCCATCGCGGGAGGTCACCGCTGTCGGGCGGCTGTTCCACGAACCCGGTCCAGAGCGACGACGGCCGCGGAAAGAACCCGCCGGTGTGATACGTGCCGCCGACGAACCAGACCGCGAGTGCCGTGAAGAACGGCGGGCGGCTCACCGAGAGCCAGGTATCCGCGCCGGCCGGCTGTTGTGACGCTCGACCGCCGCTCTGGCGGACGAAGGCGACGAACAGCGATCCGTCCGCCGACACGTCGCTGCGCCTTTCGTAGATCCGCCCCTTGATCCATTGGCCGTGCTCGAATGTGTCGGTATCCGTGTGCCACAGACTGAGACGAGCCCAATCGCTCGGACCTCGACGCAGAACCACGGCAACCGGAGCATCGCCCGCGATGTACACGAACAATCGGCACGGCGACACTACCGGTGAACTATCTGACGATGTGCGACTCATCGGGTCTCTTCGTCGGTACGCTCACGATGTTCGCCGAGTGCGCATCGCGACTACAATCTCGCATTCCATGTTCCCCGAATCACCGCTGGCCGCCGTTGCGGCGCTCGTCATCGCGCTGGTCCCGGCGTGCACGCGTTGGTGGTCGGGCCGCGCGTTGGCGCGCGCGGCCGACGATCCGCTCCTGCCCGAGCGCCTGCTCAGGCATCACCGGCGCAACGGAATCGTACTCGCCGGCGCGCTGATCCTTATCGGCTTCGGCTGGCCAGTGTATCTGTACTGGACACTCCCTCTCGCGCTCGTTGCCCGCATCATCGCCTCCTACCCCCTGCGACGGACGCTCTACGATGAAACATGGAGCCTCGCGACCTATCTGTTCTTCGTCGCTCGACTCCTGGTCGCGTTCTTTGGTTTCTGGATGCTCCTCGGCACGATGCCCGCCATCGCCAGCGCTGCCGGCGCACGCTCGTGGTTCGTTGGACCCGCCATTGCCGCAGTGTTGTGTCTGTGGAATGCACCGGGAAGCGAATTCCTGCGCATGCTGCTTCGTCCACGTCCGATCGCAGATCCTGGCCCTCGTCGAGCGGTTCACTGCCCTCGTAACCGCATCTGGAATCGCAATGCCGCGCTTCGAGTTCGTGGATCTTCGCGGCGGCGCAATCGCGAACGCGATCGCACTGGCATCGCCGCGCCAGTCATCCGTGGTGTTCACCGACACGGTGCTGGCAAGGCTCGAGCCTGACGAAGCCGTTGCGATCTGCGCCCATGAAATCGCACACCTCGAACATTACGATCGCAGCCGAATGCGCCGGATTGGTTTGACAAACTACGCGCTCATCGTGCTGGCGCTGGCGATGGTGGCCTTCGAGCGGATGCTCGCGACTTCGCTGGCCACGTCGGCCGTCTGGGCGAGCGTGCTCGTCTTCGTGCTCGTCTTGCGCGCGAGGCACAGACAGCGTCACGAGACCGAAAGTGATCTTCGGGCTGTTGCGCTCACCGGGAATGGCGAGGCGCTCGCGACAGCGCTCGTCAAGATCTACACCTTTGCACGCATCCCGAGGCGATGGAGCACACAGCATGAACATCGCGCGACACACCCTAGCCTGGCGCGACGGGTTCGAGCCATCCGTAAAGCGGCAGGAACGGCCGCTACGTCACTCGAAGGGCCGACGACGTTCCTAGCCGCGGACGGCAGCAGAACCGTCGCGTTCCGCGACGATCGGCTGGTCCTCACCGAGGGCGACATCGCCACCCACAGCCTGAGCTACTCCGGCATCACAGAGCTTCGGCTCGATACACCGCCCTCCGGCGGAATTCGGCTCATCGCCGTCGAACGGCCGGGGCGCGTGTGGGAGATGCCCGTTGGCGAGACCGATGCTGCCGCGATTCAAGGCGCACTGGACATCGTGGACAGCCGTCTGGCCGAGCCGGCCGCGGCGCCCGCCGTGTGGTCCAGAGCCGCGCGGATCCTCCTCGGCATCGCGGCGCTCCTGGCGCTGCCGCTTGGGCAGTTCGGCATGCTGGTCGTTGCGCTCCTCACGTCGATTCAACCGGCGTCGCCGCTCTTTGCGGCGGCCGGCGCGAGCGCGCTGATGACAGCAGCACTGTTGCTACGCGGCGACGTGTCTGGCGCCGGAGATCCCACGCTCACGGTTGCGCTGCTCCTCGCCGGGCTCGGGTTCGCGTTTCTTGCCATCGCGTGTTCGACGCGCGCCGATCCGCTCCCGCGACGCGCGCCTGCGCTGGTTGCAGTTATTGCGGGCTGCGCTGCGTTGGCGCTCGTCGTTACGGTTGTGCGTGGTGTCGATCCGGTTCTTCTGCACCTGAATGCCCGTTCGACGCCATCAGTCGCAGTCCTCGCGAGTGCGTTCGGCACCTCCTTGTTTTATTGGAATCGACGCGTCGCACGAGTCGGCGCGGCCGTCGCAACGATCGTCGCCTTGGTTGCCGCCGCCGCAGGATCAATCAAGTTTCTCGATCGGTTTGGGCGAGATCCGCTTCTGCTGCGAACCGCACCCATGCTGCTGAAGCCGCTGACAGCCAAACCGACGATGACGTTCGCGGTGGGCTTCGCTGCTTCGGAGGTGATCGTGTCGCCCGGCGGGAAATCGGTCGCACTCGTGTCGAGCGCGAACGAATATTCCCGCGACGACGAAACACCCACGTTTCACATCGGTGCCGCCGGAAGGAAGCTGACGGTGGTGAAAGGCTACGCACTTCGGTTTCTCGACGACGAGCACGTCGTGCTGCTCCAGACACAGGATCGTATGACGCGATTACGCGAGCTGGACATACATGGCGCCGAGCTGTGGACGCTCGATGTGCCGGATGTTTCCGCGGTCAGTCTCTCCGTCCAGCCGGACAGGCGCGAATGGTCCGTGCTCGGTCGGACCGAGGACAAGGAGCTCGTGCGTGTTGACGGCGTGGTCGGGACCAGCCACTCGCGGACAACTCATTGGCCGAGACGTGAGAGTCGGGGCGCCTGGACGCTGGCGAGCGCTACGGCCGCCGATCGTGCGCTCATCCTCGAACACACGTACGATGTCGGCGCGCTTCGTTCGATGCGCTTCTGGCCATGGGTGCGGCTCCTGAATCAGCAGCGAATCGAAGTGACACTGTCGCGAATCGATCGTCACGGTCAAGTGGCTCTGCGGACATCGCGACTCGACCCGCAGTGCTTCGAGCGCGCCCTGAACGATGACCGCATCGTGTGCAGCGTCTTCGACGGGGCACAGACGCGGTTCGTTGCGCTCGATCCGGCAGCCGACGGCGCCACACCCGTCGGATCGTTGAAGGGAAAGCTTGCCGCCGCGTCCGGCGCCGCAGTACACGGATGGCTCTTCGCGTGGCTCGGATCGACACCCGTGGCATTGCGACTCGCGACAGGGGATGCTCTTCAGATCGACAACGCGGGATCGATTCTCGATGTCGCGGGGGCGACGATGTGCTGGCGATGCTGGTCTTCGAGAGCCCGTCAATCTCAACGATCCGAATGTACTCACCAATCTCGGCACTCTCACGGACGCGCACGAGGGCGGCCAACGAGTGTCTCCGTGTTCTCGGTTCCAACTTCTCCAGCGTAGATCAAGCTGGGTTTGCAATGTAGGGCGGGGTCTGAAGACCCCGCCCCACAGGACGCGCCTTTCAGCTTCCAGTTAAGTCGTGCGCAAGACAGACGCCGGATCGATCCGCAGGGCCCGGCGCGAGGGGATCCACGACGCGCACGCGGCGGCGGTCAACACGATAGCACCGGAACGAGAACCGCGGCCAGGGTATCGCGCGCGCGATTCAAGCCCAGTCCGACAACGTGCTCATCGTCGATCACGGATCGCTGTACCCGGCGCTGCAGCGCCTCGAAGATCGCGGCCTCATCGAGGCGGAGTGGGGCACGTCAGAGAACAACCGCAAAGCGCGGTTCTACACGCTGACGCGTGCGGGCCGCAAGGAGCTCGTGCACGAGGAGAGCGAATGGCACCGCATTGCAGCGGCAATCATGCGCGTCCTGGGATCGGGGTCGAGAGCGTGACGGGCCGCTTCGCGGCCGCGAGGTTCCCGGTTCTTCAGCTCACGGTTCACGGTTCCGGGTTTGCTGGTTCGCGTAGGTCCCCGAACCCCGGTCCCCGGCCCCTCGCCCCCAACATCTTCTCCGCGTCCGACCGCGCGGCAGCTCCTCACCACTCTTCGTGTACGCCGGCGGCACGTAGATGTTCAGCGTCCGCAGCGGCGTGCGCCCGATGTTGCGAATCTCGTGTTTCTCGCCGCGCTCGATCAGAATCAGGCTCCCCGCACGGAGCGTGTGACGACGGCCGTCGATGATGGCCAGCCCACGGCCAGCCTCGACCAACATCCATTGATCGGCGCCACGATGACTGTTGTCAGGACCACCCTCGGACTCTCCTGGCGCAATGGTCATGCTCGCCGCCTGCGCGCGGCGGTTCCTGGCGAGGACGCGAAAGCCTTGAGCAAATCGGACCGTTGCCTTCTGCATCGCACGCTCCACGACCTCTCGTTGATGTCGACACCCGCAGCTCGAGATCGATATACGTACCTATCTTAGAAGCGAAGGCCAACCCACGACGACGCCGAATTCGACAGGAGGTGGATCGAGACGACGATCGAGAAATAGATGCGTCGGCCGTTTCGGCACACTTTCGACCCCTTCGCGCCTCGCGGTTTGACGCCTGGGGCATGTTGCACGTATACTCTGCACTGCAAAGTTAACGCTTATGCAAACAGCGGGAGTACGATGAAAGTCATCCGCGCAGAGCATCTCGGCATGTGCTTCGGCGTTCGCGACGCCATCGCGCTCGCGCGCGAGCACGCCGACGCGGCGCCGCTCACCATTCTCGGCGACCTGGTCCACAACGCGACCGTGCTGTCCGACCTGCGCGCACGGGGAATCCTGATCGCACGGAATCTCACGGACGTCACGACCGAGCGCGTGATGGTGACGGCGCACGGCGCTTCCGGGCGCGCGCTGGCAAAGACACGAACGCTCGGCCTCCAGGTCGTCGAGGCCACCTGCCCGCTCGTCCACGTGGCGCATCGAGCGGTCCGCGCCCTCGTCCGTGACGGGTATCATCCCGTCATCGTTGGCCGGCGGGACCACGTCGAGGTGCGCGGCATGACCGAAGATCTGGACGCGTTCGACGTGGTGCAGGATGACGAGGACGTGCGGGAACTCGACGAGCATCCGCGAATCGGTGTCGCGGCCCAGACGACCCAGCCCTTGGAACGCGTGCGTCACCTCGTCGACGCGATCCGCCGCCAATTCCCGCGCTCCGACGTTCGCTTCATCGATACGGTCTGCAAGCCCACGAAGCAGCGCCAGCAGGCCGCTGTCGACCTCGCTCGGCAGTGCGATGTCGTTGTCGTTGTCGGCGGAGCCGACAGCAACAACACGCGTGAGCTCGTCGCCACGTGTCGCGAGCATTGCGCTCGCGTTCACCACGTCGAAGGGGAGAGGGACCTTCGTCCCGAGTGGTTCGACGGCGCCAACGTCGTGGGACTTACGGCCGGTACATCGACGCCAGACGAGGTTGTCGAGCTCGTCGATCGCCGCATTCACGAGCTGACGGCCGGTCGAGAGAGCCCCGAATCAGACACGCATCGATGCGTACAATAATCCCTATGCGAGATCACTTCCGTTGGTGCGCGGTCGCCGCTTTCGCGGTCGCGTTCGCACTGGCCCTCTCGGGCGATGTGGCTCGATCCCAGGCTCTTGCCGACGACCTCGAGAAGACCCTTCCCGAGGATACGTCGGTGCAACACAAATGAAGCCGTCTTCGAGGTCGCACACCGCAGCATTTGAGGAGCCGTTCGACGACGTTCCTTGGGACTGTGGGCTGCTGGTCAGCACGCCCGTAGACCTCTCCGTCGCGTGCGACACTGCGGAGATGTGCTCTGCCCCCGGGGCGCTGGAACGACATCGCGCGGCGGTTCGCGCGCGGCTGCTCACCGCGGGCGCCGTTCGGTCGGATCCCGGCACCGTTACCTGGAAAGTCAATCGCCAGGTCATCGTCATTGCCGGGTGGGGCCGCGCTATTCTTCTGCAGCTCGCGCATCCGCTGATTGCCGCAGGTGTGGCCGATCACAGTTCCTTCCGCGGCAGCCTGATTACCAGCTTCAAGCGACTCTCATCGACGGTCGGTGCGATGTTGTCGCTGACCTTCGGTACGGACGAGGAGGCGATCAGCGCGGCGGCTCGAATCAACTGCATCCACGACCGCGTCTCCGGACGGCTTGGCGAGCCTGCGGGGGCACTCAACGGCGGCGAGGGCTATTCCGCTCACGATCCCGAACTGTTGCGCTGGGTGCACGCGACGCTTCTCGAATCGATCCCGTTGACGTACGAGCTGCTTGTCGGCCCGCTCACCACGGAGGAGCGCGACCGCTATTGTGCGGAGGCCGCGATCATGGAGCCGCTGCTCGCCATCCCTGAGGGGCTGCTCCCCCGGGATTCAGCGCAGCTCGACGCCTACGTTCGAGAGCGGCTCCACAGCCGCTGCATCGTCGTCACCGCAACGAGCCGTGCACTTGCGCGTGCGATTCTCTTCCCTCCAGGCTGGCGGTTCATGTGGCCGGCCTTTCGGCCCCTGCAGCTGATCACCATCGGGCTCCTGCCGCCTGCAATCCGCGAGGGCTACGGTTTCAGATGGACGGCGCGCGATGCTCGCGCGCTCACTCGATGGACGGCCGCGCTGCGGCTGCTCCACCATGCGGCCCCGTCATTCGTCCGGGAGTGGCCGGCCGCACGGCGTCGCAAGGGCCCCACGCGATTGCCATCGGCTCGGACGGGTCTCAGGCCGCGCTGACCTCGCTCAACCGACTCATCGGCGGCTCCGATTTCGGCCCGTCTCACTCGCGCGATGCTCACCGAAAGCGTAGAGCGTTTCACCTCCTGACTCCCTGCGGACGCTGACTCGGTCCGATCCGCGTGATTTCGTGTGAATCCGCGTATCAGAAAATGTACTTGAACCCCAGCGTGATCGTTCGTGAACCTCCATTCGACCGCCGGAAGTCGTAGAACTGGGCCGCCGGCAACGAGAGATTGCGCTCCGTGCCGTTGTTCAGCAGCACGAATTGCCGGTGGTTGAACAGATTGAAGAATTCACCGCGGAACTGGAACCGGTGGTCGCCGAAGATCCGCACGTTCTTGAACACCACGGCGTTCACGTTGGTCGTTCGCGGGCCGCGACCGGTGTTGCGGCCAAGGTTGCCGTCACCTCCGGTGAAACGGCCGCGCTGGATGTATCCGTTCACGGTCGTCGGGTCGCCGCCGGGATTGACATTCGGCCGATCGTTCCCTGCATCTCCATCGCCGTTGGCATCGACGCCGTTGATGATCGTGAACGGTTGCCCGCTCTGCACGGCGAGACTCCCCGACACGTTCCACCCGCCCAGCGTTCGTCCGAGCGCGCCCTGCTGCTCCTTGCGGAACGGAATCTCGTAGAGGCCGCTGATCACGAACCGGTGCGGCCGATCGAACGTCGATCGTGACCACTCCGCATCGAAGTCGAAATTGTTCTGCGGCCGCTGAAGCGTCGGCGTTCCCGTTCCCAGCGCTTCGCTCGCATCGTCCATGAACCGCGACCACGTGTAGGC
>JBKPCD010000211.1:0-23793 GCA_046727175.1 Acidobacteriota bacterium
GCGCGCTCGAAACGGCGATTCACGAGTATCTGACCATGACCAACGAATCACCGAAGCCGTTTGTCTGGACCAAAACCGCCGACGAGATTCTTGCCAGTGTCGCGCGATATTGTGAGCGAATCTCTGACTCAGGACACTAGCAGGATGCTGAAAAACGCATCCTGAATGGACAATGGGAGATGGGAAATGGGAAAACCCGACACATTTTGCCATCTCCCATTTGCCATTTGCCATTTGCCATCAGGCCGTCTTCTTTCAGCGGCCTGCCTCGCCATCAGCGGAGTGCCTTGAGCAACTCCGCCGCGGCGCGGCGCTCGCGCTGGAAACGCGGCGGTGCGCTCGCGAGCAGATCGCGGTAGACTGCTCGGGCCTTCTCCGAGTTTCCAGTCTGCTGATACGCGATTCCAAGATTCAGGCGCGCTTCGTAGAAATCCGACGCGTGCTGCAGTGCTCGCTCGAACCAGGGAATCGCGTCCGCGGGTTTGCCCTGCTGCACGAGCAGCACGCCAAGGCCGTTTGCGGCATCGGGATACGACGGGTCCGCTTCGAGCGCACGACGGTAGGCGAACTCGGCGCCTGTGAAATCCTGCAGCTCCCGACGGGCGTTGCCGAGATTCGTCCAGTACGACGCGTTCGACGGGTCGCCTTTCGCCGCACGCTCGAATGCGGCGACGGCATCCGCCGCGCGGCCCGCGTCCGCGTGCAACAACCCGAGTCCGTTCAACGCTGCCGCACTTGACGCGTCCAGCGCCAGTGCCGCCTGCTCGGCGCGCAGCGCTTCGGCGCCTTGTCCCGCGGCCCGGGCGGCAACCGCAAGCTCGTGATAGAGCGACGCGTCAGCCGGCCATCGTGCAACGGCGGCGCGATAGACCGCGAGCGACTCCGCAGCTCTCCCCGACTCCATCAGCGCGCGCGCGTAGGTGGACTGAAAGACTGACGCAGATGGGAACTGTGTCGAGAGCGCCTTCAGCGGCGCCAGCGACTCACGGCCGCGCCCGGCGCTCACGAGCTCGAGCGCAGACTCGAATCGTCGCCACGCGTCGATGACCTTCGCGGGATTCGGTGCGTTGGGATCGGGAGTCGAAGTCGATGCGCCACTGACGTAGCCGAGTGCCCGCAACCGCTCGGCTGCTTCGGGAGAGACGACAGCGTCCTGCTTCACGTCGGATGTTCTTTGCAACTCGCCCAGCCGCTTCGTCATGCCCTGGACGATTGCGGGCCGCTCGCCAGCAAGGTTACGGGTCTCTCCTGGATCAGCCGTGACGTTGTACAACTCGACTTCCGAGGATTGCACGAGCTTCCACTGCTCACCGATAAGCGCCGCAATCGGATGCCAGCCCGCGCTGCGTGGATACATTGTTTCGGCGTACACGTCTCGGGCAGACGCGCTACGCGCAAAGAGATCCGTGCCCGCGGCTGCTGACGCGACGCGGTCTCCCAGGCCGATCTTCCGCAGAATCGACGGCGCGAGGTCAGAGAGCGAGACGGGGGCCTCCACTGCCTCGGGCTTCAGCAACGGTGTCACGACAATCAACGGCACGCGGAGAGTGGAGTCGTATGCCAGCATGCCGTGCGTGTCCTCGTCGTGCTCGCCAAGGCCTTCGCCGTGATCACCGGCGACGACGATGAACGATGTATCGGCAAGGCCGCGGCTGGTCAATGCGTCCATCAAACGCGCAACCTGCGCGTCCGCGTAGGCGACCTCGCCGTCGTATGGCTTCCCGCCCGCACGCGCGAGGAACTCGGCCGGCGGATCGTACGGCGCATGCGGATCGTAGAGGTGGACCCACACGAAGAACGGCCGTTTTGCAGTGGGTAACCACGCAAGCACGGCGTTCATGACCTCGGTCCCGCGGCGCTCCGCCTCCAGTCGCGCAATCGCGGCAGGATTGCGCGGAATACGATCGTCGTAGACATCGAATCCGTCCGCGAGCCCGAAGCGCCGGTCGAGGACATACGCGCCGACGAATGCCGCGGTCGAGTATCCAGCGTCGTGCAGCACGTGCCCGAGCGGCGGCGGCTGCCCTTTGAACGCGAGGCCGTTCTCGCGCACGCCATGCTGCGGCGGCAGCACCCCGGTCATGATCGTGACGTGCGCCGGGAGCGTCAGGGGGACGGCCGTTCGCGCGTTCAGAAAGTGCACGCCGCGACTGCCGAGCGCATCGACCGTCGGCATCAGGTCGCGTCTCACGCGATCGGCCCGCAGAGTATCGATGGTAACGAGGACGATGTCCGGGCGCGTGGCCGGAGGCGGCGTGTTCGTGCCGCGACACGCCCCGGAGGCGGAGGAGACGGAGAGCACGAAGAAGAGCGTCCACCGCGGAGTCACGGGGCACACGGAGATACGTTTGATGGAAATCACACGTCCAAGTCGGCTCTGGCTTTTGGCTCCCGGCTTTGACCTGCTCTGTTACGGTCGCCATAGCGGCAGCGACCCAATGCGTTCGCTCCTGTGACCGGTGAACCCGAACGTGTGCCACGATTTCTCCGGCACGCCCAGAATCCAAAGCCGAAAGCCAGAATGCCGCATCACGCTGAATACATTACAATCGGTCCACTATGGATGTCTCAACCCTCACGGAGCCGTTGACCAGCGAGCAGATCGTCGCGCTCACCAAGGCGCACACGCTCTTCGAGTGGTCTGCGCAATCGAAGGTGGATCCGATCCCGGTCGCGGGCGCCAAGGGCTGCTGGTTCTGGTCGCCCGACGGAAAGCGATACCTCGATTTCAACAGCCAGCTGATGTGCGTCAACATCGGCCACAGCGATCCGCGAGTCATCCGTGCGATTCAGGAGCAAGCGGCAACGCTTGCGTACGCCAACCCCTTCATGGCCACGGAGCCCCGCGCGCGGCTTGGACAGAAGCTCGCCTCGATCACACCGGGCGACATCGACACGTTCTTCTTCACGAACGGCGGCGCCGAAGCGAACGAGAACGCGATCAAACTGGCCCGCGCGTACACCGGGCGTCACAAGATCCTCGCCCGCTACCGGTCGTATCATGGCGCGACGGCCGGCAGCATGATGCTCACCGGCGATCCGCGACGATGGGCATCGGAACCAGGCATGCCCGGCGTCGTTCATGTGCTCGATCCCTATCATGGGGTGCAGCGCGGCTGGGACGACGTCGGAACAGCACTCGCGAATCTCGAGGAGGTCATTCAGCTCGAAGGGCCGCAAACGATTGCCGCGTTCTTCATCGAACCGGTGACCGGCACGAACGGGATCCTCGTCCCGCCGGACGGGTACCTTCAGGGTGTTCGTGATCTCTGCACGAGGCACGGCATCCTGATGGTCGCCGACGAAGTCATGTCGGGATTCGGCCGCACCGGCGAGTGGTTCGCGGTCAATCACTGGAACGTCGTCCCCGATCTGATGACGATGGCGAAAGGGCTGACGAGCGCGTACGTGCCGCTGGGGGCAGTCGGGATGCGACGGGCGATTGCCGAACACTTCCAGGATCGCGTCTTCTATGGAGGTCTCACGTACAACAGCCATCCGCTCGCATGTGCGGCGGCACTGGCCACGCTCGCGGTGTACGAAGAGGACGACCTCATCGCGAAGGCACGCCGGACCGGAGAGCTCATGAAACAGTTGCTGCGCGATCTCGAAGCGCGTCACGCGATCGTCGGCGCAGCACGATCGATTGGTCTCTTCGGGATCGTCGAATTGATCAAGGATCGAGCGACACGGGAGCCACTGGCGCCGTTCAACGGCACGTCGGAGCCGATGGGGAAGCTCGCCCGGTTCTTCCGCGAGCAGGGCCTCTACACGTTCGTCAGGTGGAACACGTTCTTCACGAATCCTCCGTTGTGTGTAACTGAGGAAGAACTGAGGCAAGGGTTTGACATCATCGATCGGGGGTTGGCGGCAATAGCATGATGCCGTGCTTCGTGCCTCGTGCAGCGTGCGTGTGCCTCGTCTTTCAGCCGCGCGTCGCATGCACTTGAGGCCCAGAGCCAAGAGCCTTAAGCCAAAAGCCGATTCTCATGAACAACATCGCAGTGATTGCAGGAGACGGCATCGGTCGGGAAGTCATCCCGGCGGCAATCGATGTCATCGAGCGCGCGGCGCCCGGAGCCGCGTCGTTGAAGTTCAGGGAGTTTCCATGGGGCTGTGATTACTACAGACAGAACGGCCGCATGATGGATCGCGACGGACTCGATCGGTTGAAGGAGTCCGACGCGATCTTTCTCGGAGCGATCGGCGATCCCGCCGTGCCGGATCACATCTCCGTCTGGGAACTGATCCTTCCAATCAGGCAGCGATTCGATCAATACGTGAACTTCCGGCCGATGCGCCTCATGCCCGGTGTCCACTGCCCGCTCGTGGGCCGCGCGGCATCTGACGTCGACATGATCTGCGTCCGCGAAAACTCCGAAGGGGAATACGCCGGCCTCGGCGGGCGGCTGCACATCGGGACTCCGCACGAAGTGGCCGAGCAGACCGGGCTCTTCACGCGTCGCGCCATCGAGCGCATCGCGCGATTCGGGTTCGACGTCGCGTCGAAGCGGCCGCGACGGCGCCTCGCAAGCGCGACGAAGTCGAACGCCCTGCAACACTCGATGGTGCTGTGGGACGACGCGGTGGCATCGGTCGCGAAGGAATACCCATCCGTCGAGTGGCGCAAGTATCACGTCGACGCGCTTGCGGCGCGCATGGTCACCGATCCCGGCAGCATCGACGTGATCATCGCCTCGAACCTGTTCGGCGACATCCTGACCGATCTCGGCGCCGCCGTGTCCGGCAGTCTCGGCGTTGCCCCCAGCGCCAACCTGAATCCGGAACGGAAGTATCCGTCGATGTTCGAGCCTATCCACGGTTCGGCGCCCGACATCGCCGGGCGCGGCATCGCAAACCCGATCGGCGCGATCTGGGCCGGCGCCCTGATGCTCGATCATCTCGGGTTTCGTGATGGCCACGATCGGATTGTCGCCGCGATCGAACGCGTGCTCGGTAACGCCGGCCCGCGGACGCCGGACCTCGGAGGGAAGGCGACGACTAAAGAGGTGGCGTCGGCGGTGGCTGCGGCCCTCTGAATCCCTCATCACTAATCCCTGATCCTGAATCCCTGATCCTGAATCCCTGATCCTGAATCCCTGATCCTTGCATCGACGAATCTGCGAATCGTCGAATCGCACGATCGAATCAGAGTTTGTCCGATTCACGATCAGGGATTAGGGATTAGGGAATCACATGCCCGGCGGAGTAAATCTGCCGTCGGCAGCCAGCCATCCGCCGTCGGCGTAGAGGACTGTCCCCGTCACGAAACTGGCGGCGTCGGACGCCAGGAAAATCGTCGGGCCCACCATTTCTTCGGGACGGCCCCACCGGTTGAACACGCTCTTGGCGGCGTACGCCTTGGACCATTCCGTGTGGTTCCTGATAGGTGACGTCAGCGGCGTCTCGACGACGCCGGGTCCGACGACGTTGACGCGCACGCCAAACGGGCCAAGTTCCGATGCTGCGCCGCGCGCCAGCTGCACGATGCCGGCCTTGGTCGCGGCATACACCGACTGACCTGGTTCGACGACCTGCGCCCTTATTGACGCGAACAGGACGATGCTGCCCCGCCGCCGGGCGGTCATGATTCGACCGGCCGCGCGGAGCACGTTGAAATTTCCTTTCAGGTTCAGGTCCACCACGCGATCGAACTCTTCATTCGCGTAGTCGAGGATCTTCTTGCGCACGTTGATGCTGGGCGTGCAGACGAGGATGTCAAGGCTGCCGTGACGGTTGACGACATCTCCAAGGACGCGATCGACGGCTGCGGAATCACGGATGTCGAGCGCGCCTGCCTCGCAGGCGCCGTGCTCGCGCGTGCGAGCGGCAACGCGTTCGGCGGATTCTGCGTTGACGTCGAGACAGACGACTCGCGCGCCGTGCTGCACGCAGCCAATCGTGACGGCCTCACCGATTCCAGATCCGCCGCCGATGACCACGGAGATCTTGCCGGTCAAATCGAAAATGTTCTTCGTCGTCATCGTCGTAGTCGTCATCGCCGTAGGGCGCGGGCTTCAGCCCGCGCCGCCATGCGGGGCTAAAGTCCCCGCCCTACAACCCTGCGAGACGAGAATTGCGGAGCAGTGTTCAGCGCACCTCGGCCGTGGACGTCGACGCCTTCCCATGCACGATCATCGCAACCCCGAACGCGAGAATGGCCGCGGCAACACCCGCCATCGCGGGCGTCCACCCGCCGACTCCTGCCGCGCCATAACGGAGTTGGATCGTCATCACGACGGCAATACCGCAACCGATCGCGGCAAGCGCTTCGGGAGTTCCCGCTCGACGGATGTACAAGCCGGCGACGATCGGCACGAAGAGGCTCACGGACATGAGTGTATAAAAGATGCCGAGCGCGTCGACGATGCTCGCCGCGAGCAGCGCGACGACCACGCCAAGCACGCCGGCGAAGATCGCGGTCAGACGCGTGACCTTGAGCACTTGCGCATCGCTCGCGGCTGGATTCACGAACCGCTTGTACAAATCCTGCGACAGGGACGTCGTCAGCATGAACAGCACGGCGTCGGCAGCGCTGACTTCTGCCGAGAATACCGCCGCGAGCCCAATCGCGCCGACGGCCGGCGGAACGACGTGCATGAAGACGAGCGGAAGCGCAAGCTCGTAGTCGGCAGGCGCAAGCGCCGGGAACTGGAGGCGTGCCACCATGCCGAGCAGCACGGGGACGAGCGCATACGCGAACAATCCGGCCGCGTTTGCGCCTACGCCGATGCGAACCGCGCGATCGTCGCGCGCCCCGTACACCTTCTGAAGAAGGCCTGGCGAGACGACGAAGGCGGGACCGAGCATCGCGAGATAGACGATTCCCGAACCGCCGCCGCGCCACACATTCCAGTAATCAGGATGCGGCTGCAGCTCGCGAAGCGACGAGACTCCGCCTACGGCCGCCAGGGCGAGCGGCAATGCGATCGCAAACCCCACGAGCTTCACCACGAGCTGCACCACGTTGACGTACGCGGACGTGTGCAGACCACCGGCTGTGAAGTACGCGGTAATCACGATGCCGCCGAGGATGCAGCCGGTTGGCTTCGGGACGTCGAGGACTGCGGTGAGAACGCGGCTGATGCCAATCAGCTGACCGCCGAGGATGAAAAGCGAACCGACCCAGAGGAGCACTCCAATCGCGGTGCGCACCGTCGGGCCGTAGCGAAACTCGAGATAGTCGCCGACCGTGCGCAAATCGTGCGCCGCCGCGTGGCGTCGAATTGAGGGGCCGATCCAGAACGCGAGCACGATCGATCCAAGAGCGGCGGACCCAACCCACCACACAGCCGACAGCCCGTCGCGATATCCGAGACGCGTGGCGCCGACCGTGGATCCGCCGCCGATGTTCGCTGCCAGCATCGTGAAGAAGATCAGCCCCGGGCCGAGCGAGCGCCCGGCGACGAAGAAGTCGCCGGACGAGCGAACGCGCCGGCCGATCCAGAGGCCGAGCGCGACTTGCGCGATTGAATAGACGATGAGAAGGGCGAGATACGACAGAAGCAGATCCCCGCTGCGGACTCGGCATGCTAGTCCACGCTCACGCGTTTGACAACGCCTGGCCTTTCTTGTAATTACGCCTTCATGCCTTCCGTCCTCCGTCAGGTCGATGCGGTCCTCGCCGCTGTCGACCAGGCGGCCGGCGAAATCGTCGACTTCACCGCTGCGCTCGTCCGGATTCCAACGATCAATCCGCCTGGTGAGCTGTACGAGGACTGCGCGCGGCTGATTGGCGCGACCCTTCGTCTTCAGAACTTCGAAGTGGAGTATTTCGCGGCCGAAGGACGGCCGGAGCACACCGATCGCCACCCTCGCATCAATGTCGTTGGCACGTTACCGGGCCGGAGCCGACGTCCCCTGGTCCATTTGAATGGCCACCTCGATGTGGTGCCGGCCGGAGAAGGATGGACCGAGGATCCCTTCGGCGGCACGGTCAAGAATGATCGGATCTACGGCCGCGGCTCCTGCGATATGAAGGGCGGTATCGCGGCAGCCGTGTACGCGGTGGAAGCGATTCGGCGGGCGGACATCGAGCTGGACGGAACAGTCGAGATCAGCGGAACCGTGGACGAGGAGAGCGGCGGGTTCGCGGGCGTTGCATGGCTCGCCGAACAGGGCAGGCTGCATGCGAGCCGCACCGATTACGTCATCATCCCGGAGCCGCTGTACGTGGATCGGATCTGCATCGGCCATCGAGGCGTCTATTGGTTCGAGGTCACGACGCGGGGACGGACCGCGCACGGCAGCATGCCGTTCCACGGCGTCAACGCGATCGGTCTTATGGGGCTCCTGCTCGATCGAGTTCACCGGGAGCTCCAGCCGAAGCTCGCGGCCCGAACGACGGCGATGCCGGTCGTGCCGGAGGGTGCTCGCCATGCCACGTTGAATCTGAACGGCGTCCTCGGAGGTCAGCCGGTCGACGGCATTCAGACGCCGTGCGTGGCCGACACGTGCCGGGCGGTCTTCGATCGGCGATTCCTCCTCGAAGAGGGATTCGATGCAACAAAGAAGGAGATCATCGATCTACTCGAGTCGATGGCGGCCGATGTGCCCGGGTTTCGGTACGCCCTGCGCGACCTGATGATCGTGCATCCAGTGCGTACGCCCGATGGTTCGCCGGTCGTGGCGGCACTGGATCGGGCGCTCCAGCGGGTGCTCGGTCGCAGCGGTGGTCTGGTCGCGAGTCCCGGGACGTACGACCAGAAGCACGTGGCGCGGATTGCTGGCGTCCCGCACTGCGTCGCATACGGCCCCGGCATTCTCGATCTCGCACATCAGCCCGATGAGTACTGCAGCATCGATGACCTCGTGACAGCAACGAAGGTCATCGCGCTCGCACTCCTGGAACTCACGCGGTCGGTAGCTCGGTAGCAGCGCGGCGGGCGAGCGTCAGCGAGTCGAGCCGCAGCGCCTGGGCGTGGGGCTACCGGCAACGTGAACACGAGATCAGAAGATCAGGAGATCCTTAGTTCATTCACAATCTCTTGATCTCCTGATCTCCTGGAGTTCTACGCGGCGAATTCGCTCGTTGGGTCGGGGGCACAACATGCGTGAATCATTGCTTTTAGTCTTCATGTTGACAGCGTTCTCGGCAATTGTTCCCTTGCCGGTTTTCGCGCAGGCGACGGGCACCATCGCAGGCATCGTTACCGACGAAACGGGCGCGGTGATCCCGGGCGTCACGATCGAAGTGACCAACGTCGGCACCGCGCAAACGCGGACGGCGGTCACCGGAGCCGATGGCTACTATTCCGTCCCGCTGCTGCAGCCCGGCCCGTATCAGGTCAAAGCGGCCCTGCCTGGTTTCAAGTCGCTGATCCGTGACGGCGTCAGCGTGACGGTCGAGAGCACATCGCGCGTCGACATGCGCCTGGCCGTCGGCCGCATCGAGGAGAACGTGACGGTCTCGGGCGAATCGCCGCTCGTCGAAACGTCGAACGCCACGCTCGGGATCGTCGTCGACGAGAAGAAGATCGTCGATCTGCCGCTCAACGGCCGCAACTTCACGCAGCTTGGCACGCTGCTCCCGGGTGTCTTCGCACCTCCGGCCGCCCTCGGCGGTGGCGGCGGCGATGCCACTCCCGGCGGCTTCGGGGCGACGACCTCCGGGTTCAGCGTGAACGGGATGCGGAATCAGTCGAACAACTTTCTCCTCGACGGCACGAGCAACAACGACACGTTCAACACCGGCTTCGTGCTGCGTCCGCCGCCGGATGCGATTCAGGAGTTCAAGATCCTCACGCACTCCTACAGCGCCGAATACGGCCGCAACTCCGGCTCGGTCGTGAACGTCGTCACGAGGGCCGGCACCAACGAGCTGCACGGTGCCGCGTGGGAATTCAATCGAGACGACGCGCTCCAGGCGAGGAATTTCTTCGCGCTGGCGACGCAGCCGAAACCAAAGCTGAAGCAAAACCAGTTCGGCGCGAGCCTGGGCGGACCCATCGCAAGGAATCGGCTGTTCGCGTTCGGCTATTACGAGGGCCATCGGAACACCAGCGGCACCACGACGAACATCGTGGTGCTGACTGACGATCAACGGAACGGAAACTTCGGCAGCACCGTCATCCGCGACCCGGCAACCGGCTTGCCGTTCGAGAACAACACAATTCCTGCGGCGCTGATCGATCCAACCGCACGACGGCTGGTTGACGAGTTCGTCCCGCGCGCGAACAGCGGGACGAACCGGTACATCGACTCGCCGGACAGCGACGACAACCGCGATCAGATGGGCATCCGCGGCGACTATCAGCTCACGCCGAACCATTCGATGCTCGTTCGATATCTCCGCAGCCGGACCGAGGCGACGACACCGCCCACGACACGCCCGATTGGCGGCGTCTCGACGGCGACGCTGCAGGACGTGATGTTCTCGGACACGCACATCTTCAGTCAGCACGCGATCAACGTCGGCCGCTTCTCGTACAACCGGATTGCCGCGAATCCCGCGGTGACGAGCGGCCTCTCGAATTCCGACTACGGCATCAATGTCCCGCAGAACGTGCCGCAGGCCGCCGGTCTCGCGAACATCATGGTCACCGGTTTCTTCAGCCTTGGCGACGCGCAGCAGCCGTTCGTCGATCGCAAGAACGAGGTCATTCAGTTCACCGACGACTTCACGTGGGTGACCGGCCGGCATTCGATGAAGTTTGGCGTCGACATTCGCAAGGAGCACATGGTGATTGCGTTCGTGAATCGCCCGAACGGCGACTTCACGTTCACCGGCTCCACGACTGCGCGAACTGGCAATGCGGCTGCGGACTTCCTGCTCGGTCTTCCCGCGCAGTTCCGTCGAACGACAAAGAACACCACGCAGGACGGAACGGGCTGGCTCTATTCGGCATACGCACAGGACGAGTTCCGGCCGTGGCCGGGCATCACGCTGAACGTCGGGCTGCGGTACGAACTGCCGATCCCGTTCGAAGACGCGAACGGCGCGCTCAACGCGTTCCGCCCCGGTCAGCAGTCGCAGCGCTTCCCGACGGCGCCGACGGGGCTCCTATATCCAGGCGACCCGGGCATTCCCGACGGGACCTACGCGACCGACAAGAACAACTTCGCGCCGCGCGTCGGCGTCGTGTGGGATCCGATGGGCTCCGGGCGCTCGAGCCTTCGAGCGGCCTGGGGCATCTTCTACGATGCGCTCGCCGGGCAGGGAGACTTCTTCCAGAATGGCGTGCTCGCACCGCCGTTCACGCCGCTGCTGGAAGTGAACGCGCCGCCGGCCCCGCTGACCTTGCGCAATCCATTGACTGCCGTCAGCGGCGGCGCCGCCGACTTTCCGCCCGGCCTCATCTTCATCGGCTGGGGCGAGGATTTCACCTCACCGTACGCGCACCACTTCAATGTCACGTGGCAGCAGCAGATCGGGAGTCTCTTCGCCGCGGAAGGTGGTTACGTCGGATCGCGTGGATATCACCTGCCGATTTTCATGGAGGTCAATCCGGGCCTGTACGTTCCGGGGCAGACCTCTCCAGGTGCTCGACTTTTCCCCGCGTTCAGCCTCGTTCGTCCCACCTTCTCGGTCGCGCGATCGTGGTACGACTCCCTGCAGGCGAGCTTCCGCATGCGGCCGGCGCACGGAATGTATTTTCTCGCATCGTACACACTCGGCCATGCGGTCGATCACGTGTCGGGACTGAATATTGGTGGCGAGCAGCGGCCCGTTCTGCCCGTGACGATTGGCGACAACGCATCGATCGAGCAGGCGTTGACGTTCGAGAAGGGGGATGCGCTGTTCGATGTCAGGCATCGCTTCGTCCTCAGCTTCGGCGCGGAATTACCGACGCCCACAGACTACGGCGCGCTGCTTCGGCATCTCGCCGGCGGCTGGCAGGCCAACGGCATCGTGCAGTGGCAGACCGGATTCCCGACCGGTGTCTACGATCCCACGACGGACATCCGCTATCTGACGAATCGACCGGACGTGACCTGCGATCCAAACGACAACGCGCCGCACACGATCGAGCAATGGTTCAACACGTCGTGCTTCGTGCGCCGCGCGGTGCCTGACACGGGCACGCGGCCAGGCAATGCCGGCCGCAACACCGTCCGCGGTCCTGGCTTCGCGCGGACCGATCTCTCGTTCTTTAAGAACGTCGATCTCGGCCGCAGCCATCGCGTGCAGTTCCGTGCGGAAGCATTCAACCTCTTCAACCAGACGAGATTCGCGCAGCCTGGGAATCAGATTGGAACCGTGAACTTCGGACGCATCACGTCCGCGGATGATGGTCGTATCATTCAGCTTGCGGTGAAGTACAACTTCTGACATCGGCGCCGGTGGCTCGATAGCAGGGGCCGGCGCCCGGGGGCCGGGTCTACAGGGGTTCGGATTCGGCAGCGCATTCGGCGCTGCCGGATTAACAGGAGTTGAGGAGATCAGGAGACGTTTTGGATCTCCTAATCTCCTGACCTCCTGTAAGAGTTGCAGGTTTCGGGCTCGGGGTTCGGGGCTCGGGTTCGGGGTTCGGCACCCGCCTTCGGCGCTGTGCCAGATGCACAGGAGTCAGGAGATCAGGAGACGTTTTGGATCTCCTAGTCTCCTGATCTCCTGTAAGTGTTGCATGTTTCCGGCTCGCGGTTCGTTGGTTCGAGTTTGGAGTTTCCATGAAGATCAGATTCCTTCTTATCGGTACGTCTCTTTTGGCCTCGTCCGCGGTGCATTTCTCAGCGCAGGCTCCTTCGATACAATCTCCACCGACGCAGAGCGCGACAACGAAGCCGGCGTCGAACCCGAGCACGAACAAGACGCTCACCGCCGTTGAAGGCATTAAGGTCGGTCATCACACCCTGACCGAGCGGCCGACCGGTTGCACGGCGATCCTCGTCGATGGCGAGGGGGCGACAGGTGGCGTCTCGCAGCGTGGAGGCGCCCCGGGCACCCGTGAGACGAACCTCCTCGATCCGTTGAACCTGGTCGAGAGGGTAAACGCGGTCGTGCTCTCGGGTGGGAGCGCGTTCGGGCTCGACGCCGCGCAGGGTGTGGTTCGCTATCTCGAAGAGAAGAACATCGGCTACAAAACCGGTGCCGGTGTGGTGCCGATCGTCCCCGCGGCAATCCTGTTCGATCTCAACTTCGGCGGAAACTCGACAGTGAGGCCGACTGCAGACTGTGGTTACAAAGCGGCGTCAGTAGCGTCCGACGGTCCGGTCGCCGAGGGCAACGTTGGTGCCGGGGCCGGCGCGACGGTGGGCAAGATGGGCGGCGTCGTCGAACATCCCGGATCTCCGCCCGGACGACGGATGCCAACGAAGGCAGGCATCGGATCGGCCGCCATCACGTTGCCGAGCGGTCTCGTCGTCGCCGCGATCGTGGCCGTCAACGGGGTCGGCGACATCATCGATCCCGACACCGGAAAAGTCGTCGCGGGATCGCGCAACCCCGATGGGTCACTGGCTGACGTCCGGCGGCTGATGCGCGAGGGATCGATCGGTCCGCGCCCCCGGGCCGGTGAGAACACGACCATCGGCCTCGTGGCAACGAACGCGAAGCTGACGAAGTCCGAAGCGAATCGGCTGGCGTTGATGGCTGACGATGGGTGCGCGCGCGCGATCAACCCGTCACATACGATGGCCGATGGCGATACGGTGTTCGCGCTGGCGACCGGCAGATGGTCCGGCGAAGCCAACGTGACGCTGATTGGCGCGCTCGCAGCCGAGGCAATGGCGGACGCAATCGTCCGCGCTGCGACCCAGGCCCAGAGCAGCGGCGGGCTGCCGTCAGCGCGCGAGCTTGGCACCGTGCCCGCGCGATATCGGTGAATTGGGGCATGAATCCGTAGGGCGGGGCTTCAAGCCCCGCCCGTGGCGCGGTCTAAAGACCGCGCCCTACAATCTTCCATTTGAAATCGCCGTTCATTCGTTCGTCATCACGCACAATGCGCAACCGCGTACGGGTCGATCGGCGGACATTTCTCCGCCGGTCAATCGGGTGTGCGTCCGCGCTCGCCATTGGCAGCCCCGCTGCGCGAACGGTTCTCGCGCAGGCGCCTGCCATTGTCCAATCTGACGCGAATCGTCCGGCGCTGGCACAAGGTGTCGCGGCCGGCGCGGTCGGCGTCGATAGAGCCGTCATCTGGAGCCGCACCGATCGAGCGGCGCGGATGTTCGTCGAGTACTCGACGACCGAGGCATTCACGGACCCGCGCAGGATCCGTGGACCAGCGGCGCTCGAGAGCTCGGATTTCACGGGCCGGCTCCTCCTGACCGATCTTCCACCAGGTCAGCGCATCTTCTACCGCGTGCTCTTTCAGGATCTCAGCGACCTTCGCACGTGGAGCGCGCCGGTGAGCGGATGCTTGGTCACACCGGCCACCGCACCCGCGTCGCAGCGCGACCTCACGCTCGTGTGGTCGGCAGATACGGTCGGTCAGGGCTGGGGGATCAACAGCGACTGGGGCGGCCTGCGGCTTTACGAGACGATGAGTCGGGCGCACCCGGATCTGTTCGTCCACTGCGGTGACACGATTTACGCCGACCAGGTGGTGCTGCCCGAAGTGAAGCTGGACGACGGAACGATCTGGCGGAACGTGGTGAGACCCGCGAAGTCGAAGCCGGCGCAGTCGCTCGATGACTTTCGCGGCTGTTATCAATACAACCTCCTCGACGAGCACATGCGCAGCTTCAACGCTGAGGTGTCGCAGGTCGTCATCTGGGACGATCACGAGATCCATGACAACTGGTATCCGGCGCGTGACCTGAGCAAAGAGGAAAAGTACCAGGAGAAGAGCATGGCGCTGCTCGCCGCGCGGGGGCGGCAGGCCTTCTTCGAGTACAACCCGCTTCCGCTTCAGGGCGACGACCCCGAGCGCGTCTATCGAACCGTTCCGTTCGGTCCGTTGCTCGAGCTCTTCGCACTTGACATGCGCAGCTACCGCGGGAGCAACAGCACGAATCGGCAGACCGAGCTCGACAGCGACTCGGCCCTGCTCGGCGCGAGTCAGGTGCTATGGCTGAAGACGCGGCTGGCAGCGTCGCGCGCCACGTGGAAGGTGATCGTCAGCGATCTGCCGATCGGGCTCGTGGTCAGGGATCTTCCGTCGGATTTCGAGGCGGTCGCGAACAACGATCCCGGACCGCCGCTCGGGCGCGAGCTGGAGATCGCCGTGCTGCTGCGCTTCATTCGAGATCGTCGCCTCCGCAACATCGTCTGGATCACGGCCGACGTGCATTACTGCGCGGCACACCACTATCACCCATCACGGGCGAAATTCACCGAGTTCGATCCGTTCTGGGAGTTCGTCGCGGGTCCACTGAATGCAGGGACATTCGGACCAAACGACCTCGATCCGACGTTCGGGCCGGAGGTGAAGTTCAATAGCGTCGCGAAAGGAATGAAAGGCAATCGGCCGCCGAGCGACGGATTGCAGTTCTTTGGCAAGATGCAGATCGATCACCGCACGCGCGCGCTGACGGTCAGCTTGCACGATTTGTCGGGGAAGTCGCTCTACACCGTCGACCTCGCGCCGGAGGCTCGGTAGCTCGGTGGCTCGGTCGCTCGATGGCTCGGTCGCTCGGTGCCTCGTCAGCGGGCCGGGAGTCGGAGTTCGGGATTCGGGGTTCGGGATTCATGGAACCACAATTCTCTTCAGCAACTCTCAAGTTCCTCCGCGCGTTGAAACGCAACAACGATCGGGAGTGGTTCAAGGCGCGGCGCGACCGCTACGAGCGTGACGTTCGCGGGCCGATGATTGCCGTCATCGAACGGCTCGCGTCGGACCTCAAACGCTTCGCGCCGGACCTCGTCGCGGCGCCGAAAGTGTCGCTTTATCGCATCTACCGCGATACGCGCTTCAGCCCGGACAAGACGCCGCTGAAAACGTACATCTCAGCGGTGTTTCCGCATCGCGTGCTGTTGAAGAAGCAGGGCGCCGGCCTGTATTTCGAGGTCGCGCCTGGATGGGTGTGGATGGGAGGCGGCATCTACGCGCCGGAGCCGAAGGAGCTCCTGCGGGTCCGCAAGCACATCGCGGCGACGTGGCCGCAGCTCGATCGTATCGTCGGCGGCCGCCGTTTCACGTCGGACATCGGTGCGCTGACCGGAGAACGTGTCAGCCGCGTGCCGAGGGGTTTTCCACGCGATCACCCTGCCGCCGAGTACTTGAAACACCGGCAGTTCCTCGCGGGCCGTGAGTTCCCGGCCGAGCTCGCGACGACGGCCGACTTCTATCCGACGCTGCTCCGTACATTCAGCGCCGCCGCGCCGCTCATCTCCTTCCTCAACGATGGAATTCTGACGACGAACCGTTCAAGCTCTGGGCTCTCGGCTTAGGGCTCTGGGGCGCGCGGTTTCGGGCCCAAAGCCAAAAGCCCTGAGCCGAAAAGCCGGCTCGCGTTAGTACCGATAGTGCTCCGGCTTGTACGGCCCTTCCACCGGGACGCCGACGTAGTCTGCCTGCTCCTTCGTCAGCTTCGTCAGCTTCACGCCGAGATGATCGAGATGGAGTCTGGCGACCTCCTCGTCGAGGTGCTTGGGCAGGATGTACACCTTCTTCTGATACTTCTCGTTGTGCTGATGCAGCTCGAGCTGCGCGATCACCTGATTGGTGAACGACGCCGACATCACGAAGCTGGGATGGCCGGTCGCGCATCCGAGATTGAGCAGACGTCCCTCCGCAAGCACCATGACGCTGTGGCCGTCGGGGAACCGGTACTCGTCGTACTGCGGCTTGATGGTGATGCGCTCGATGCCCATGACCTTCTTCAGGCCGCCCATGTCGATCTCGTTGTCGAAGTGCCCGATATTGCCAACGATCGCCTTGTCCTTCATCCGCGCCATCTGCTCGGCGGTGATGATGTTCAGGTTGCCGGTCGCTGTAATGAAGATGTCCGCTCGATCCACCACGCTGTCGATCGTCGACACTTCGTACCCTTCCATCGCTGCCTGCAGCGCGCAGATCGGATCGATCTCGGTCACGATCACGCGGCAGCCCTGCCCCCGGAGGGCCTGCGCGCAGCCCTTGCCGACCTCACCGTAGCCGCAAACGACCGCCACTTTCCCGCCGAGCATCACGTCCGTGGCGCGGTTCAGGCCGTCGACGAGAGAGTGACGACATCCATAGATGTTGTCGAACTTGCTCTTCGTAACCGAGTCGTTGACATTGATCGCCGGGAACAGCAACGTGCCGTTCTCCATCATCTGGTAGAGCCGATGGACACCCGTTGTCGTTTCCTCGCTCACGCCGCGCACTGCGGCCGCCACCTTCGTCCAGCGCGAAGGATTCTCGGCGAGCTCCTTCCGAAGCAGGTCGAGGATGACGCCCCACTCTTCCGGCTCCTTGTCCGGATTGAATACGGGAACCTTCCCTGCTCTTTCGAACTCGACGCCTTTGTGGACGAGGAGCGTCGCGTCGCCGCCGTCATCGACGATCTGCGTCGGGCCGCTGCCGTCGGGCCACATGAGCGCCTCGCTCGTGCACCACCAGTACTCCTCGAGCGTCTCCCCTTTCCACGCGAACACGGGAATGCCCTTCGGGTTCTCGACCGTGCCGCCCGTCTCGGGACGTCCGACGACGACAGCAGCCGCGGCGTGATCCTGCGTCGAGAAGATGTTGCACGACACCCATCGCACGTCCGCTCCGAGATCGGCGAGCGTTTCGATGAGAACGGCGGTCTGAATGGTCATATGCAGGCTGCCCATGACACGAGCGCCCGCGAGCGGCTGCTTCCGCTTGTAGCGCGCCCGCAGAGCCATCAGACCCGGCATCTCCTGCTCTGCCAGACGCATTTCCTTTCGGCCGAAATCGGAGAGCGAGAGATCCTTCACCTTGTACGGAAAGCGCCCCGCCTTGACCGCTGCCTCGAACGCATGCCTTTCACGGACTGCAGTACTCATTGTGATTACCTCTTACGGTGACAGCCGAAATCCAGTCTTTGGACCAGGACTTTCGGCTTTGGGCCTTCGATAAGAATGGACGCGCATTTCATGATTGTCCGCGCGTCGCAGTTGCGACGAACAACGCGGGTCCCTTGGCATCAGGATCCCCAGGCAGGCTCACCAATCGCACCTTCTTGAATCCCGCGACGGCCAGCAATCGCCGAACCTGTTCCTCGCTGAAACCGAGCCACACATGGCCCATCTGTTGACGATATTCCTCGTGATCGTGCGGGAGCATGTCACAGATCAGGAGACGGCCACCTGGCTTCACGACACGCGAGGCTTCGGCCAGAACTTCGGCTGGATCCGGAAGATGGTGGAGCACCAGCAACAGTGTTGCCGCGTCGAGCGTCCCATCGGAGATTGGCAGCGATTCGAGCTCGCCGCGGCGGATCTCCACGTTCTGACAATCCTTCAGGCGGCGTCGGGCGGCTTGCAGCATCTCTCCGGATCGATCGATCGCAAGCACCTTTGTGACGAACGGCGCCAGCGCCGCCGTGACCTGCCCCGTCCCGCACCCGAGGTCGCCGATAGTCCATCCCTCGTCAACAAGGCCGACGAGCGCCTGCAGGTACGAAGCGCGCCCGAACAAGTCCTCGCGGAGCCTGTCCCATCGCCCGGCTGCCGATGCAAAGAACTCTTGCGATGCCGTCTGCCGCCGTGCGAGAACGCTCCTCAACCGCCGCGCGTCCTGGTCGGCCCCGGTCGTGTCGACCACCTGCTCTCGCAGCAGCGACCACAACCGCCGCGTCGTTGGGCCGCGGTCGTCGAGTGCGAGCGTGTAGTAGCGGCTCGTTCCGTCCCGCCGCGACGTTACCCATCCGCCGTCGGCCAGCGTCTTCAGGTGCCGGCTGACCGTCGACTGCGGCAGCTGGAGGATCGTGCACAGCTCCGAGACCATCAGCTCGTGCCGCTCGAGAAGCAGCAGCATCCGGCTGCGCGTAGCGTCCGCCAACGCGGTGAGATCATCAAAGATGGCAGCTTCCATCCGTAAATCCGGATTAAGTGTTACATGCGGCGACGGCGCGTGTCAAGGCGGTAGTTCGCAGGAAACGCTTGCGAGCGGGTTTTCGGACCAAAGCCATGGTTCTCGGCGATCGTCATGAACGAGTCAAGGACACTCGGCTTGCTGTGAAGCGCAGCCCTCGACGTCAAGGCACTTGAACGATTCTGCCGATCAGGATCGTGCTGCCGAATCGTACCGGGCAGCCGGTGGGGACGTGCGGACACGTTTTCGATGCTGCGCGATCACACGCGGAATTGCAGAGAGACCCAGAGCGAGCAGTAACGCAGTCGCCGGTTCGGGGACGGCGGATGCGGTGGACGCGGGTCCGAACGTCAGGTTGTCGATCGTCACCGAGTCGACGAATCGAGCGAGGGAGGGCGGAATGTATCTTTGCAACTGGACGAGTCCGATCCCGTTCGGATCGCTGAAACCCACAAACACGGGGACTGGTCCATTGACCGGTATATCGGCCATCGTTCCGAGAATCGTCACGAGATCGGGACCGAACACCGTCACGGTGACCGTATCCGAGGTATTCGCGCCCAATTCCATATCGAGGCCAAAGGCGGTAGTTGGCTGCGTGAATTGAAAGGCCATAGGTGGGTTGGAACTGATAATGTGCCCTGCCCCCTTGATCGTCTGGGAGTGAAGACCGGAATTACCGTCACCAATCCAAATAAAGTATGGGCCGCCGAGGAAGCGCACCCCGTCGACAACGAGGCCTGGGCCCTGCGGAACATCTCCGCCGAACGGTAACGTGATCGTCTGCGAGTCGAGCGCGGAATTAAGAAGGAGAATCGACGGCGGGAAGCCCGTTGGCGAAAAAACGTATCGTTCGAAACCCTCGGTGACCGCGTTGCCGTTCACGAGGGCGTCCAGCGTCGCGCGATCGGGAATGAAACCGGACGCATTGGCACGAGGGCTCGCGACAATCGCGACGACGAGGATCGCGGCCGAGCGAAACCTGATGTGCATTTCAAATTCTCCATGCGCCTGGACGTGAACAGCCCAGTTCGATGCCTTTTATACTCCTGTTTGTTCACCCGCGAAAGGTGTAGCGCTTCGCCCGAGGTGAGCGGTCACAATACTCGATATGGGCTGAGCGCGCTGCGACGCCGATGCATGGACGCCAGCTCGTGACCTGACGAAGGACCTCTTGCGGAGCTCCGGAACAGTCTTGCGGGATTCGCGAACAAGCCGCGAATACCGACACCTCGGTGAGCCACCGAGCGACCAACCTACCGGCGCTGTAGTACTTCTCCGGCCAACGTGTCGTTGAACTTTCCGTCGTCGATCACGACTTTGCCGTTCACGAGCACGTAGGCCATCCCTTCCGCGAGCTGGTGGGGATTGGTGTACGTCGCGCGATCGCGTACGAGAGTCGGATCGAAAATCGCGAGGTCGGCGATCGCCCCTTCGCGAATCCAGCCCCGATCGTTCAAGCCGAACACCGATGCCGGCAGGCTGGTCATCGATCGCACCGCGAATTCGAGGCTGACGACGCCGCGCTCGCGGACGTAAACGGCGAGGCGCCGCGCAAATGCGCCGTAGTCCCGCGGGTGCGGCTGGCCTTCGCTCGGCAGCACGAGGCCGCCGTCGCTCGATGCCATCGTGTAGGGACGCGTCATGATATGTCGGATATCTTCCTCCGACATGTTGAACGAGACGATCGAGACGCTGCCGCGGGCCATCAGTTCCAGCGCGGCGCGCTCCGCCGTCACGGTGCGGCTGTGGGCAATGTCCGCCAGCGTCTTTCCTTCGAGCGACGGATCCGGACGATACGCCGCGATCTGAATTGCGCTCGCGCCGCCGCGTCTTCCCAGGTTCTCGCGAATCGTGGTTTCGAGCGTTTCGCGCGAGCGTTTCTCTTCGTCGGAGAGCGACTCGTTCTCGCGGGCGATCGCGTCGGACGATGGCAGCTGTATGCCACCTGGCAGGAGTGCGGCTCGCAGGCTCGTGGACGACGCCTCGTACGGGTATTGATCGGCGAACACCTGGACTCCGCGAGATCTCGCGTCGTCGATCTTTGCGATCGAAGGCACCGACAATCCCCAGTTGTCAGGTCCAAGTGCCTTCATATGACTCACGATGCCGACGGTATGTGCCTGCTCGGCGATGCGGATCACTTCTTCGACTGCGGCGACGACGCCGACGCTGTAGTTGCCTTCATCACGGATATGGCTCGTGTACACGCCGCCGAACTCGCCGGCAACGGCCGCGAGCGCGATGAGCTCTTCAGTGTCCGCGAAGCTTCCGGGCGTGTAGAAAAGACCGCTCGATAACCCGAACGCGCCCTGCTCCATCCCCCGTCTGACGAGTTCAAGCATGCGCTCGAGCTCTTCCGGCGTCGCGCGCCGGTTTGCGCGTTCCATAACCGCGTTCCGCACGCTGCCGTGACCGATGAGCTGCACGACATTGAGTCCGATACCTCCGTTCTGCAGTTCGCTGCGTTGCGCGGCGAGATCAACTGGACCTCCGCCGTCGGGATTCGCGACAATCGTCGTGACACCTTGCGCAAGAAGCGGTCGGCCCTGACGGAGAGTTTCGCGCCTCAATCCCTCGGCGGCGTGCGAGTGCACGTCGATGAACCCCGGAGTAATCAGTCGATCGCGGACGTCGATGATGGTTTTGGCCTGCGCGGTCGACAGGCGTCCGATCGCGGTGATCCGCGTGCTTGTGATTCCGATGTCTGCCCGCCGCCACGGATTGCCTGAGCCATCCATGACGCGACCGTTGCGAATCAGAACATCGAATGTTGACGGTCGAGCCGGCTGAGTAACCGGCCACGAAACCGAGAGCACGATCAGCAGCGCGAACAGGGTCTGGCGCATGGTCGAATTGTAGTACGGACCCGGGCACGGGTCGTGCACGGCGTAGCGATTGCTCCACTGGACGAATGGTGCGCGGTGGGGAATCGTTTACTCGATGAGCGAGCGAACGAGCGCAGCGAGTGAGCCACGTGAGCGGAGCGGGGCGCAGGGGTCCCCGCGAGCGAGCGTGTAAGGGGGTCCGGGGGACGAAGTCCCCCGGAACAGATTAGAAAGGCTGAAACATGTCTGACGTAACCATGAATCTTACCGTCCCCCGTGGAACCAAGAGCGTCTGGGACGCGCCTGGATTCAGTTCCACGTTGTCCACATACGATCAGGAACGATGGCTCGCGGCGGCCATCGGATCGGCGCTGACGATTGTTGGTGCGCGAGCGGGTGGCTTCCGCGGCGGGCTTCTGGCAACGCTTGGTTCGACACTGGCGATACGCGCGGCAATCGGCAAACGCGATTTGCGCGTCATTCGCGGATGGCTGAACGACGTCCTGATGGACCGCGGCTGGCGCCCGAAAGACATCGTGGAAGACACGTCCGCGGATTCGTTCCCCGCGAGCGATGCGCCGTCGTGGACAGCTGATTCGGGGGCGACGATCGGTCGGTGAATAGACCCGGTGCCTGGAAGCCGGTCCCCAGGCGCCGGACCCGGACGGCTGCTGCAGTGAGGCAGCAATGAACATGGAAATGGAATACCCAGGCGACGCGCGCGACGTGCGCGTGCGCAGCGGGCGCAATATCAGCGAGGTCGAACGCTGGGCATCGGTCGCGGCGGGCGCTGGACTCTTGCTCTACGGGCTTAGGAAACGACACGCCCGTGGATGGATCCTCGCCGGCTTTGGGGGGCTTCTGGTTCAGCGCGGCGCACGCGGCTACTGTCACACATACGAGGCACTCGGAATCAATAAGGCGGGAACCCGGTCGGATACGCGTCGCGCGCTCGGCGGCAGCGCAGGCATCCTCGTCGAAGAGAGCGTCACCATCAGCCGGCCAGTCGAGGAGCTTTACTCGTTCTGGCGCCAGCTCGAGAACCTGCCCCGGTTCATGCGGCATCTCGAGTCGGTCGAACGAATCACTGACACACTCTCCCGCTGGCGCGCGAAGGGACCAGGGGGCAAGGTCGTCGAGTGGAACGCCGAAGTCATCAACGAAATCCCCAACAAGCTGATCGCGTGGCGCTCGATCGAGGGATCCGAGGTCGTCAGCGCTGGGTCCGTCCATTTCGATGCCGCCGGTCCCGATCGCAGAACACGAATTCGAGTGCGGCTGCAGTACAACCCGCCCGGCGGCAAGCTCGGCGCACGGATCGCCAGGTTGCTCGGGCGCGATCCCGGATCGGAGATCCGTGAAGATCTGCGGACGCTCAAGCGGCTGCTCGAAAGCGGCGAGGCGACGAAAGCAAGACGGTAAACTTTGTCACAGCCCGTTGGTGCTGCCGGCGCGCGAACCGCGAGCTACCGAGCAACCGAACTACCGAGCGACCGGTGCGTGTTCACACTTCATTATTCGCAACAGCCGCTCGATCACTGAGCATCGTCATCACCGACGGCGCCCATCTCGAACGGCTCTGGCGGCCGGACTGCAGGCGATCACCGTCGGGACCCGACGGACCGGGCAGGAGACGCGTCGCGAGCATCATGCCGCGCGCGACGAAGCCAGGGACGGCAGCGTTGGCGACGACGGCGAGCTTTGCGGGCAGGGTGATAGTGAGCTCGGGATCGCCAAAGCGGCATGCCTCGACGATTTGACGCGCGGCGCGTTCCGCTGAAATCGACAGGCCAGGCAGCGCGTCCGAGATGGCAAACCAGATGAACTCGGCTTCGTGCTGTCCCTTGACTTCCGCATTGATTGGCGATCCCGTGCGCATCAAACCCGGCGAGACGGTGGTGACGCGAATGCCGTACTGCGCCAGCTCGGCGCGGACCGCGTCAGAGAGTCCCGCAAGCGCGAATTTGCTCGCGCAGTAAGGGGCCAGATGCGGGACGGCAACCTGTCCGCCAATCGAACTGATGTTGACGATCCTGCCGAAGCTCCGACGTCGCATCGCCGGGACGCATTCCTGCATCAGGTACAGCGGACCCCAGAAG
>JBKPCD010000212.1:0-40310 GCA_046727175.1 Acidobacteriota bacterium
GGACAGGTCGAGGCGATTCATCGGGAGCAGCCGCCGTCCTACGATCCGCAGTGCTACCTTTGCCCCGGCAATCGGAGGAGCGGCGGCCACACGAATCCGCGGTACGAGTCGACGTTCGTATTCGAGAACGACTTCGCGGCGCTCGTCTCATCGAGCCCTGACGGCGGGCATTCCGTACCTGGCCAGAGTCCGCTCTTCATGGCTCGGGCCGAGCGCGGAATCTGTCGTGTGGTCTGCTTCGGTCCGCGTCACGATCTGACACTTCCGCGCATGGAGGTCGAGCAGCTCACGGCTGTCGTCGATCGGTGGATCGCGGAACACGTCGCGCTCGCGTCGATTCCGTGGATCTCGTACGTTCTCATCTTCGAGAACCGCGGGCCGATGATGGGCGCGAGCAATCCGCATCCGCACGGACAGATCTGGGCGACGGAGAGTATCCCCAACGAGCCTGCTCGCGAGCAGGCGTCGCTTCTCGGCTATCGGTCGACGCACGGGGGCTGCTTGCTGTGCGATTACCTGGCCGCCGAGACGGCCACTCGCGAACGCATCATCTGCGAGAACGACGCGTTCGTGGCGGTCGTCCCGTTCTGGGCCGTGTGGCCGTTCGAGACGATGCTGATCGCGCGCCGGCATTTCGGCGCGATCGATGAATTGATCGATGCCGAGCGGCGCGCGCTCGCGGACGTCCTCAGGCGATTGACCACGCGATACGACAACCTGTTCGAGACGTCGTTTCCGTACTCGATGGGATTTCATCAGCGGCCCTTAATCGGCGACGAGGCGGGCCTCCAGCTCACCGCGCACGAGACGCGCGGCGGCGACGCCGGGGTCTGGCACTTCCACGCGCACGTCTATCCTCCCCTGCTGCGGTCGGCCTCGATCCGAAAGTTCATGGTCGGATTCGAGATGCTCGGATCGCCGCAACGCGATGTGACGCCCGAGGCGGCGGCTGCGAGACTTCGGGACGCGGGTGAGATCCATTACCTGTCGCGGATCGAATCAGACAAACCGCGGACTTGAATCGGACGACGCCGCGAACAGGAGAGTAGAAGATCAGGAGTCTTACTATTCTCCTGATCTCTTTATCTCCTGTTATGCGGCGATGACTTCACGGACGATTGAACGATGACTCGACGAGAACTGCTTGGCGCGGCTTTGGCGCCGCCGCTATGGACCGTGCTTGGTTTCGGTGGGCGCGCGACTCAGGGCGGGACCTTGGATCTCCAAACCGTGATGAACGCGCCGGCCCGCGCGATCGCGGCGGACGGGGCCAGGGTCTCCGATGTGGAAGTGATCCGCGAGTGGTCGGGATCGTTCTGTCGGGCGCGCGTCACGAATCGCAGTCAAGCGGCGGTCGCCCTCAAGGACATTGTGCTGTTCGATGTGAATCTTTCCTTGCCCGCCAGCACGTCGCTGTATGGGGAAGGGTTCCAGATGCTCACGCAGACCGGCGGAACGCTCGGTTCGCCGGTCGACTTCAGTTCGTACACCGACGTCACACACTATCGAATCCCGATACCCGAGGGCGCGAGGGCGTTCTACGGACTGCTGATGCTGACGCCGCCAGGCGACCAGACGCGACTGCTCGCGTTTTCGTCGTGTGCGCGGTTCGTGGGCCGGTTCCAGATCGACGGACCATCGCTGAAAGCCATCATCGACGCGGAGGGGCTCGAGCTTGGCGCAGGCGAGAGCTGGGCGCTCGAGGAGCTCATGGTCGTGACTGGCTCCGATCGCTCACGCTTGCTCTCCGATCTCGCCACGCGTCTCGCCTCGCACCATCGGCCCCTCCTCACAGCAAAACCGCCCACCGGCTGGTGCTCGTGGTACTGCTTCGGTCCGAAGGTCACCGCGCAGCAGGTGCTCGACAATCTTGATGTTATCGCCCGCAGCATTCCATCGCTGAAGTACATCCAGATCGACGACGGGTATCAGCGTGCGATGGGTGATTGGCTCGAGACGGGCAGCGCATTCGGAGGGAGCGTCAGGAGCGTGCTCGAGCAGATTCGCAAACGAGGGTTCGAGCCGGCCATCTGGGTGGCGCCGTTCGTCGCCGAAGAAACGTCGAACGTCTTCCAGCAACACAAGGACTGGTTCATCAAAGACGCGAACGGCGATCCGCTGCGCTCGGATCGCGTGACATTCGGAGGCTGGCGGCGCGGCCCCTGGTATGCGCTGGACGGCACACATCCCGAGGTTCAGCAGCATTTCGAGCGTCTCTTCCGCACCATGCGACGGGAGTGGGGCTGCACGTATTTCAAGCTCGATGCGAATTTCTGGGGCGCGATGCACGGGGGGAAGTTTCACGACCCCCGAGCCACGCGAGTGGAGGCGTACCGCCGCGGCATGCAGGCAATCGTTCGGGGCACGGGCGACGCGTTCGTCCTCGGCTGCAACCATCCGCTCTGGCCCTCGATCGGCACGATTCACGGCTCGCGCAGCTCCAACGACATCAGGCGCGACTGGAACCGGTTCGCGACAACGGCGCGGCAGAACCTCAGTCGCAACTGGCAGAACGGACGATTGTGGTGGAACGATCCCGACGCGGTCGTCGTGACGGGCGATCTCACGGACGCGGAATTCCAGTTTCACGCGACGGCAATTTACGCGTCCGGCGGAATGGTGCTCTCCGGCGACGACCTCACGACGATACCGCCGGCGCGGCTGGCGATGCTTCTCAAGCTCCTGCCGCCGACGGGCATTGCGGCGGAGTTCGAAGATGACGATTTCCGTGCGGGTATCGTCCGGCTCGCGGATGCGCGTATGATCTGCCTGTTCAACTGGGGTGACGCGGCCGAGACCACGTCCGTTCGCCTGTCGCAGCCCGCAGTCGTGTCCGACTTCTGGAGCGGTGAGTCGCTCGGCCGACGCGCAGAGGTCATCTCAATCGACGTGCCCGCGCGATCGGCGCGGCTGCTCGTCGCACGCTGAACGATCGCGCTGTTCGACGAGAAACGCAAAACGTAAGGAGGCCGATGGATTCGTCCGAGCGGACGTCGCAGGTACAGGTCACCGCGACCGCGTTCTTCGCGCTCTTTTCGGTCGTCGGCCTCGCCTTGTACGGCCTGCCGCTCTATTACGACTTCATGGTTCGCGAGTTCGGCTGGTCGAGGACGCTGGTCACGTCCGGCAACGCGCTCAGCAAACTGGTCGTCGGACCGCTCTTTGGTTTCCTCGCGGGCGCGATCGTCGATCGATTCGGCCCGCGGCGCGTGATGATGGCGGGCATCCTGATGGCGGGGGGTGCGCTCGTTGGCCTCGGCGCGATGTCCGCGCTCTGGATGTTCTACTTCTTCTACCTGTTCAACGCGCTTGGATATGTCTGCGGCGGGCCGCTTCCGAACCAGGTGCTGTTATCGCGCTGGTTCGATCGTGCGCGCGGCAGGGCGATGGGCGTCGCCTATCTCGGCATCGGGATCGGCGGCGCGCTGGTACCGCTGCTGGCTCACTGGCTCACGCAGCAGTTCGGCTGGCGCATGTCACTTCAGCTCGTCGGAGTGCTGATCGTCGTGATCGCTCTTCCGCTGGCATTCATGGTCAAGGAACAACCCGCGGCCATGAGGGCGGTGCAGGGCAGCATGCCCGTGCCATCGATCCGACCCGCTCTCGGACAGCCAGCGTTCTACCTTCTGGCCGTGGGTAGCATGTGCTCGATCGCCGCGGTCGGCGGCACGAACCAGCATTTGAAGTTGTTCCTGAGCCTCGACAGCGGGTATTCACAAGCCGACGCCGCGCGCGTCATCTCTCTCGTTCTTGGGTTCAGCATTGCGGGCCGGCTCCTCATGGGCTGGCTTGCCGACCGGATCCCGTGCAAGCATGTGATGCTGCTGATCTATCTGCTGGTCGCGAGCGCGATTCCGCTGCTGTTCGTCGCCTCGTCGCCAGGAATTATCTACGCGTTCGCCGTCTTGTTCGGCATCGGGCTTGGCGGCGAATACCTGATCATCCCGCTCATGGCAGGGGAGCTCTTCGGCGTCCGCGTCCTGGGGCGAATCATGGGCATCGTCCTCACTGCGGACGGCGTCGCGGAAGCGACGGCGCCAATGCTCGTCGGCTACCTCCGCGACATCACGGGCGCATACCAGACCGGCTTTGCCGTGCTCGTGGTGACGGCACTCGCGGGCGCCGCAGCGATTTCTCTGCTGCCGGGCCGCCCCCTTACAGCGGATGCGGCGACGCGGACGGCGCTGACCTGACGCGGATGTGCTCGGATGGAAGGCGGAGAGATCAACACGAGACGCGGATGCACGCGGATATTCGCGGATAGAACTCATCTCATGAGACGCGGAGGCACGCGGATGTTCGCGAATCGCCGCTCACGACCCGCCGGCCTGCGACCGGCGCGCGAGCGGCTGGTGAGCGTCGCCCTGGGATTTGGAGACCGTTATCCGCGCTCATCCGCGAAAATCCGCGTCTCGTATTGATCTATCCGCGCTCATCCGCGAAGATCCGCGTCTCGTGTTGATCTATCCGCGGTCATCCGCGAAGATCCGCGTCTCGTGTTGATCTATCCGCGGTCATCCGCGAAGATCCGCGTCTCGCCCAAGACCGTGCCCGTCCGCGTATGCGAATAGTCGACGCCAAAGTTATCGTCTGCTGCCCCGGCAGAAACTTCGTCACGTTGAAAATCATGACGGAAGACGGCGTTCACGGGCTGGGCGATGCCACGCTCAACGGCCGCGAGCTCGCGGTCGCCAGCTATCTGACCGATCACGTCGTCCCCTTGCTCATCGGACGCGACGCACGACGAATCGAGGACACGTGGCAGTTTCTTTACAAAGGCGCGTACTGGCGCCGGGGGCCGGTGACGATGGCCGCTGTGGCCGCGGTGGATACGGCGCTATGGGACCTCCGGGGAAAGACGCTCAACCAGCCCGTGTACCAGCTGCTCGGCGGTGCCTCGCGTGACGCGGTGCTCGTCTATGGTCATGCGCACGGTGAGACCATTGACGAGGCCGTGAGCGCAGTCGGTCGTTACATCGAACAGGGGTATCGGGCTGTTCGAGCGCAATGTGGAATCCCAGGCGTCAAGCACGCGTATGGGGTCGGCAAGGCGGATTTCTACGAGCCTGCGGAGAAGGGAAAGCCGCTCGAGACCGTATGGAGCACCGAGCGCTATCTCGATGTCGTGCCGCCGCTCTTCGAACGGCTTCGCAAAGAAGTTGGTTATGAAGTCCATCTCCTTCACGACGTGCATCATCGATTGACGCCGATCGAGGCGGCCCGGCTCGGGAAATGTCTCGAGCCATACCGGCTCTTCTGGCTCGAGGATCCGGTTCCTGCCGAAGTGCAGGAGGCGTTTCGAATCATCAGGCAGCACACGACGACGCCTATTGCCGTCGGGGAAGTGTTCAATACCATCTACGACTGCTATCAGCTCATTCAAGAGCACCTGATCGATTACATTCGAACTGCGGTGGGTCATGCCGGCGGCATCACGCACTTGCGAAAGATTGCGGCGCTGGCAGAGCTGCATCACGTCCGTACCGGCGCGCACGGCGCAACGGATCTCAGCCCTGTCGCGATGGCAGCGGCGCTGCACTTCGATCTCAGCGTGCACAATTTCGGGATCCAGGAATACATGCGGCACGCAGCGGAAACCGACCTGGTGTTTCCGCATGCGTACACATTCGCCGAAGGCGCCATGCATCCGGGGAACGCCGCTGGCCTTGGTGTCGAGATCGATGAAACGCTGGCCGGGCACTTTCCGTACCAACGCGCGTATCTGCCGGTCAGCCACACCGCGGACGGCACCATTCACTCGTGGTGACGGAGGCCTGCTGAATGTCGGGTCTGAGCTCGTTTCAGCGATTCACGCTAATTCTTGCGCGGACACTCGTCGGATGGCATTTCGCGTACGAAGGCTATTACAAGCTGATGCTGCCCGCTTGGTCGCGCGCCGGCGAGCCGACGAAGTCGTGGAGCGCAGCGGCATACCTGCAGGCTGCTTCCGGACCGCTCGCGCCGCTGATGCACGCGCTCGCACAGCCTCGCGCGCTTGCGGTGGTGGACGTGCTGGTCCCGGTCGGCCTGCTGCTCGTGGGGTTGTCGCTGATGACAGGACTTTTCACACAAGCCGGCTGCGCCGGGGCAGCGGCGTTCCTCACGCTGTTCTATTTATCGATGATTCCCCTGAGCGGCGCGCCGCAACCCGGCGCTGAAGGGACGTACCTGATCGTCAACAAGACGCTGATCGAGCTGGCGATCGTGCTGGTGATTGCGGCATTTCGCACTGGAAGAATCGCGGGCATCGATGTGTTGCGCCGTCCAGTTGACGGCGGGCTGTGATTTCTCCCTGCCGGCCCGTGGTGTGGGCGGGGGAACACACCACGGGCCGAGTTGGGGCGCCTCAGCGGGGCCCCTGAAGCCGCGCAGGATGGCGAAAGGTGAATCCTGCGAGAGGTTTAAGGTTGACAGGAACCGGGCCTGGCTCGCCTGGCGCTGGTGTATAAACCAGCAAGGTATATTCCAGGTATGATATATCGACTCAGGTCCGTCGATATTGATGTTTTTGAAGGTGCGGCGTTGCAATCGTTCACGGAAGGGCGCTGGTTGCGCGACTTTTATCGCGTGCCTATCAAACGATCCGGCGGTGACCCTTTCCTGGTAGCGTGTCGGTCTCTGTCGGAATCAGGATGGGGGAGGAGCAGACCGTTGTGATTCGTCCAGGGTGCAGGGAGGCAGACTCCACGGCCGCGCGTGCGGTTCGGGGACGTCTGTTTCGCGCGCCGGGCAGAGTGAACCTGATCGGGGAACATACGGATTACAACGACGGCTTTGTCATGCCGGTTGCGCTCAATCGGGCGACGTGGGTGTCCGCCGTGCCTCGATGCGACCGCCTGCTGGTTGTGTCGTCCGATCAGGCACCGGAACCCGCGACACTCGATCTGGACTATCCGCGCGATCGCCCGACCGGCGGCTGGACCGATTACGTTGCGGGCGTGGCGGCGGTCCTCGACCGTGAGGCGCCGCTGAGAGGGGCTGATTTGACCGTCCGCACTGACGTGCCGGTTGGCGTCGGCCTGAGCTCGTCGGCCGCCCTGGAGGTGGCGTGCGCATACGCGCTGCTTTCGTTAGCGGATCGCGAGATCGAGCTGACGGCGCTCGCGCGCGCCTGTCAGGTCGCGGAGCACGAATTCGTCGGCACGCGCTGCGGCATCATGGACCAGTTCATCGCGTGCTACGGGCGCGCCGGGTGCGCGTTGCTGCTGGATACCCGGAGCCTCGAAGCGTCCTGGCTACCGCTCGCGAAGGAGCTCCGGATCCTCGCGTGCAACACGATGATCAGGCATCAACTGGCATCGGCGGAATACAACGAGCGTCGTGCGGACTGTGAGACCGGCGTCCGGCTGCTCGCATCTCGATTCCCGGAGGTGCGTGCCCTGCGCGACGTGACGGCCAATCAGCTCGAGACCTCGTCAGATCTCCTCCCGGAGCGCGTTTACCGCCGGTGCCGGCATGTCGTGCTCGAAAACGCGCGGGTCCTCGCGGCGGCCCACGCGCTGGAGGCAGGCGACCCTCCGGCGTTCGGCCGGCTGATGTACGACTCGCACGACAGCCTTCGCCGCGACTACGACGTGAGCTGCCGCGAGCTCGACATCATGGTGGAAGCGGCTTCCGGGCTCGAAGGTGTGTACGGTGCGCGCATGACCGGCGGTGGCTTCGGTGGCTGCACCGTCGCGCTCGTCGACGCGGCAGGCGCTGAAGAGATCGCGGAACGAATCAAGCAACGCTACGAAACCGCCACGGGCGTCCGGCCTGACGTGTGGATCTGCGCGGCGGGTGACGGAGTGGGAGAAGCCTCAGTCGAGAAATGATCGTGCGACTCCGCGAATCGAGAAGATTGCGCGCGGGTCGATCGTTTCGTTCAACACGCCTGCAATCAGCTTGAGAAGGAGCGGACTTCGCTGTGTGCGGCGGGCGATCAGATCGTTCAGCCACGGCCGCGACAGCCAGCGCTCGGCGACGAGATACCCGAGATACCGTGGTCCGAGCTCGGCCGAAACGCGACGGCCGAATGAGGACAGCACGCCGGCGTTGCCCGTCGTAATCGCCTGGTGGAGGGTTTCGGCCGCAAGCTCGCCGGTCTCCATCGCCTTGCCGATACCCTCGCCCGTGAACGGCAGCGTCGCGCCGATGCTCTCCCCAATCGAGAGCACGCGCGGAACGCATGCCGCCTCGCTCCCGCTCAAGCCCGAACGGATCCGCGCCCCTTTGATTGCCGTCGGCGCATCGGCCTCTCGCATGATCTCCGCGGCTTCGGGAAAAGTGCGCAGGAAACGATCGAGGATGGTTCGAAGGTTCACGTCTCTGTGCACGACCTGCTTGAAGAAAATGCCACAGCCGATGTTGTACTCGTGATCGCGAAGCGGGAAGATCCAGGCGTAGCCGGGAAGGATCTCGCGATCGTAGGAGATGATCGGCCGTTCGATTCTCCTGCGCGACCGCACGTAACATCGGAGCGCAATCGCGCTTGGCGCGCTCGTGCTCTTGACGCCGAGCCGCTGTTGGAGTGTGACGTCGGCGCCGGTCGCGAGGACTGCAAACCTGGAGACAATCGGCGTCGCGCGTCCGCGAACCAGAATCCGGACGCAATCGCCGGCCGGCTCGACGCCCGTGACGAAGCCCCGCACGATCCGTGCGCCGTCAATCGCCGCGCGCCTCGCAATGACCACGTCGAGCTCGACGCGTTTCAGCATCAGAAAACGCCCCGGCACGTCCACGCGCACGCGCGACGGGCTGTACACGGAGATGACGCTGGTTGAATACGCGCGTGCTTCAACATCGGCGAGCGCCCCGAGCCTCGTGAGCGCTGCGATCGTGTCGGCGATAATCGCGTCGCCGCACACCTTGTCGCGCGGAAAACGATAGCGATCAATCAGCAGGGCCGAATGTCCCGCGCGCGCCAGGTACGCCGCCGCGGTCGCGCCAGCGGGTCCGGCACCGATGACCGCAACATCCCAGAGGCGGTCCGGAAGTTGGTCTACGGACCACTGCTCGATTGCCGGTGACGAGGCGTGGAACACGATTCAGAAAGTCTACCGTGATCCGCGGATCTCCGCGAACCCGCGTCGCGTGTGAATGTGTGATCCGCGAGCATCCGCGTCTCGTGCGAATCGTGAATCCGCGAGCATCCGCGTCTCGTGCGAATCGTGAATCCGCGAGCATCCGCGTCTCGTGTGAATCGTGGATCCGCGATCGTCCGCGTCTCGTGTGCTTCATGGATCCGCGGGCGTCCGCGTCTCGTGTGCTTCATCGATCCGCGGGCGTCCGCGTCTCCGTCAATCGGCGTATCAGAAAGCGAACCTGACCTGCACCTGGCGGTGCCTCAACTCAGGGATCACGATCGGCGTGATCAATTGACAGCCGCTGACCACGCACTCTTCCCACGGCGGAATCCGGTCGGTCTCGTAGTAGCGCTCTACATATCGCCAGTCGGTCTCGACGAAGTCGCTATACCACTGATCGAGATGCGTCACACCCAGATCGTGCAGCAGCTGCAGCCCGAAACCGGCGGCTTCGAATTCGTAGTCGTGCAGCACCTTCATGAAGTGGGCGCGGTCCTGCGTGTTCTGGAGATCGTCGAGCTTGTGCTGGAGCGATGGTGCGACCCATTGAACGGAATGACCGAAGAGATGCAGCAGCAGAAAGCACTGCATCTCGAAGCCCACGTCCGGATCGATCACGATTCGAAGCCCGTCGAAAATTCCCGTCCGGGGAGGTTCGAGGTCGCGGTACTCGATGGCGAATCCGTGCTTCACGATGCCCGACGAGACCTTCCTCCACAACACGACCATGTCGTCGCTCGGCAAGTGTCCGACGATGCGCGCGCCGACCACTTCATGACCGGAAAGTGGCATCGCACACAAGTCTACGCCACTTGTAGGGACGGGGCTTCAGCCCCGTCCGTCGGTCATTCTTGCCGTAAGACGATCAGCGGATCGACTCGCGTCGCGCTCCACGACGGCACGAAGCAGGCCACGAGAGCGACAGCCCCGATGACGCCGCCGACCGCGGCAAGCGTGGCGGGATCGGTGGGCTTCACGTTGAACAGCAGCGAACCGAGGGCGCGGCTCAGTGCGATCGATCCCGCAAAGCCCGCGGCCAGCCCAACGCCGGTCAGGACCAGCCCCTGCTTGAGGACCATGCGCAGCACGCTCGAACGCTCGGCGCCGAGCGCCATCCGGATGCCGATCTCCTGACGCCGCTCGGAGACAATGTACGAGAGGATGCCGTACGTGCCGACTGCCGCGAGGGCCAAGGCGAGAAGCGCGAATGTCACGAGCAGCACGGCGAGAAAGCGCGGCCGCTCCACCGACGCCTGGAATACGTCGTCCATCGTTCGCATCCTGACGATGGGAAGAGACGCGTCAAGCTCCCGCACCGCCGCTCGCAGCGGCGGCGCGAGCGATTCGAAGGGGAGCGCCGAGCGGACGACGATGTTCATGCTCTGCGGCGACGATCGGGTCAGCCGTGCGGTCTGCTCGGCCAGAAAGAAAAGCTCCGTCGCGGCGGGTTTGTCCATCCCGCCCTGTTTCACATCCTTGAGCACGCCAACGATGCGCGCGTACGGAGCCTGCGCGGTGGAGCGGCCTCCTGGTTTGATGCCGCGGCCGATTGGATCCACGTTGGGATAGAACTTCTTCACGAGCGCCTGATTCACGAGCGCTACCGGCCCGCCGCCGATGTCGGCAGCTTGAAAGGAGCGGCCCGCCATTACCGGAATTCTCATCGTCTCGACGTAATTCACCGTGACCGTGTTGTAGTAGTCGACGTTGTGAATCGGTCCACCCGGGAGCTGGGCGACCCCTTCGAAGGCGGTGTCGTTCGCGTTGACGGGACGGTTTGGTGGGAGGCCGGTCATTGCGGCGGCACTCTGCACGGCGGGAATCTGCTGAATGCGTACGATGAGACGCGAGAACAGATCGCTCCTTACCTGCGCGTCGGGGAAGGCACCCCCCGGCAGGACGAGCCCGAACGTGATCAGCCGCGAGCGGTCGAACCCCGCATCGACCTTCATCAGGTTCCAAAAGCTGCGCAGCAGGAGACCAGCCCCAACGACGAGCACGACTGCCAGCGCGACTTCCGCCATGACGAGTGCATTGCGCGTCCGCGTGCGGGCGCTGCTGGCAGTTGCGCGCGTGCCACCTTCCTTCAGTGCGTTGGTGAGACGTTGTTCGCGGAGGTGGAGCAGCGGAGCCAGACCAAAAATCGCGCCGGTGAGCACCGCCACTCCAAGCGTGAACAGCAGCACGCGCCAGTCGATGGCGATACTGGCCGACCGGGGAATGCTCGTGGGATACGCCGCGAGGAGCGCGCGCAGGCTGAAAGCGGCAATGAGAATCCCCAGCGCGCCGCCGAGAATCGCAATCACGACACCCTCGGTGACGAACTGCCGCAAGAGCCGGTTGCGCCCGGCGCCGAGCGCGGATCGAACCGCGAACTCTCGATGACGGGAGTCGGCGCGGACGAGGAGCAGGTTCGCCAGGTTCGCGCATGCGATGAGCAGTACGAATCCGACGGCCCCTTGCAGGACGTACAGCGCTCTCTGGACGCCGCCGATGATGTCCGCCTTCAGATCGTCGATGCGCAGCCGATGCCCCTCGGGATCAGGACTGTGCTGCGACTTGGCACGCTCGCGCCAGGTTGGCAGCAGCTGGTTGAGGTCTGCCCGCGCCTGCGCGATGCCCATGGCGGGCTTCAGCCGGCCGACGAGGTAAAGGAAGTGACTGCCGCGCCCGCCAGGATTCTGCGGATCGAGCGTCAGCGGCAGCCAGAGCTCGACGCGTTGATCGTGAATATCGTGTCCGCGCGGCATGACGCCGACGATGCGTGTGCTCACGCCGTCGATGTTCACGAGACGACCCAGCACGCCGGGATCGGCGTTGAAGCTCCGCTCCCACAGCTCGGAAGAAAGAATGGCGACGTCTTCGGCGTTCGGGAGCGTGTCCTCCAGCGTGAAGAGCCGTCCCAGCCGAGGTTGGACACCGAGAGTCGGCATGAGCTCGCTCGTGACGAGCGCGGTGACGGGCCGAATGGGCTGCTCGATACCGAGGTTCGCGGCACGAACCGAATACGCGCCGACCGAGTCGAATGCCCGGTTCCAGTCGCGAAACTCGAGGAACTCGGGAGCCGACACCCAGAACTGGTCGAACCCGAGCGACGGAAACTGGCTCGTGATGAGCATGAGCCGCTCAGGCGCGGGATAGGGCAGCGGCCGCAACACGACGCCGTTGACGACGCTGAACATCGCGCTGTTAGCGCCGATGCCCAACGCGAGCGTGATGACCGTGAGCAGGGCGAAGCCGGGACTGTGTGCCAGCTTCCTGAGCGCATAGCGGATGTCGTGAGCGATGCGGTTCATGTGTGCTTAGACGGAAACGGTTCGAAAACTGTTTGAAGCGTCCGACGCGTCGACGTCCGGCAGACCGAGGGTATCACATAAGATTTGAGCGCTTTCCGCTGTCACGTGCCGACGGCTACCACACGGAGCCCACAAAGCTCACGAAGCTCACGAAGAGGGGCACGAAGAAACTCCTAAATGTCTTCGTGATCTACTTTGTGGTCTTCGTGGCCTTGGTGGTCTTCGTGTTGACGGCCGTGGCCCGTTCCACCTCTGGTATCGGAATCAGACGCCACTTGACAGCTGCTCATAACCTTGACATAGACTGTCTATGTCAGACGAACGCCCGCATGCCCAGAGACGAGATCCCACCCGGCACGTTGCACCTCCTCATCCTGAAGACGCTCGCGCGCGAGGGCGAGATGCACGGGTTCGAGATTGCTGAAGCGATCGAACGGCAGTCAGACGACGTACTGAAGGTCGAAGAGGGCTCGCTGTATCCGGCACTCCAGCGTCTCCTCGTGAAGGGCTGGGTGGAAGCGGAATGGGGGTCGACGGCCGGAAATCGCCGCGCGCGCTACTACCGCGTGACGCCGCCGGGACGCAAGCAGCTGAACACGGCGCTCGCGCAATTCCACCGCGTGACCGGTGCGATCGTGCGCGTGCTTCAAACAGGCTGAGCCGGGCGATGGGAGTCCTTGCCGAGATCGCCAGACGACTTCGCGCGCTCGCGAGCCGATCGCGCATCGAATCCGAGGTGTCGGAGGAGATGCGCTTGCACCTCGCGCTCCGGCAGGAACAGCTTGTTCGCGAGGGCCTGGCGCATGACGCCGCGCGCGACGCCGCGCAGCAGCGCTTTGGAAACGCGCTGCGGCTGCGTGAGGAGGCCGTCGACGCCTGGGGCTGGCGATGGCTCGAGGATTTCGTTCACGATCTTCGCTACGCCCTGCGCGATCTCGTCGTGCACAAGGCGTTTTCGGCGGTGGCCATTGCGACGCTGGCCCTCGGGATCGGCGCGAACGCAGCCATCTTCAGCGTCGTCAATGGCGTCGTGCTGCGTCCTTTGCCGTTTCCCGAGCCCGAGCGGCTCGTTCAGATGTACGGCTGGAGCCCGGTCTTCGGCCGCGAGCCGGTGACCGGCCTCGTCCAGGTTCGCAGCGAAAGCCAATCGTTCGAGGCCTTGGTCGGATACGAAGTCGGCGCGCGCTACGTGCGCGGATCCGGTGGTTCCGAGCGGGTCATGGCGGTGCGGACGGAGCTGGAGTTCTTTTCGATGCTCGGCGTGCCGCCTTTTCTGGGACGCACGTTCCGCGCGGACGATTCGCCGATGGCCGTCGTGATCAGCGAACGATTCTGGAAGCGCCGGTTCGGCGGCGATCCGTCAATCGTCGGGCGGGCGATCGTGCTCGACGATCGGCCCTGCACGATCATCGGCGTGATGCCGGAGTCCTTTGACTTTCCGTACCGGTCCGGGTCGCGATTGAGCAGCACGCAGACCGACGGGCGACTCGATCTGTGGGTTCCGCTCGATGTTCAGATTCGGCCGCGAGGACGCATCGGGCAGGTGACAGGTCGGCTCAAGCCGGACGTCTCGGTGCAGGCAGCGCAGAACGAGCTGTCGGTGATCGCGAAACGCCTCGAATCCGAGTATCCGCCCGCGGCCAGAGGCCGCACCCTCCAGATCGTGCCGCTCTCGAGCGCCATCGTTGAAACGTCCGTACGGCGCCCGCTCTACATCCTGTTCGGCGCCGTGGGTCTCGTCCTCGCGCTCGCGTGCGCGAACGTGACGAACATGTCGCTCGTTCGGATGACGCTCCGCAGTCGCGAGCTCGCGATGCGCGTCGCGCTCGGGGCGCGCCCCTCACGTCTCGTTCGACAGCTCCTCACGGAAAGCCTTCTGCTGGCGCTCGTCGGTGGCTGCGCCGGCTTCGCCGTGGCGTGGTGGATCACCAGTCAACTGATGACCGTCATCGCCACACGAATTCCACGGGGCCAGGAGGTCAGCCTCGATGGGCATGTGTTCGTGTTCCTGCTCGGTGCGTGTGCGCTTGTCGGTCTTGCCGCCGGCATGACGCCCGCCATCACCGTGCTCCGCAGATCCAAGGGCGCGGACGTGCAACCGCTTCTGCAAGAGTCCGACGGCCACGCATCGATGGGCGTGAGGCAGCGGCGCATTCGTGACACGCTCCTCGTCGCAGAAGTCGCGCTCGCGGTTGTCCTCGGCCTGAGCGCCATCGGCCTCGTGCGGGAACTGATCCGGCTGCGCAACACGGACATGGGGATGGTGACCCAGAACGTCGTCACGTTTCACATCGGCCGCGCCGGACTCTACGGATCGGATGGTCAGGAGTTCTACGAGATAGCCGACCGCGTCTCGCGGCTCCCAGGCGTCAGAGCAGCCGGATTCACCCAGCTCCTGCCGCTTCAGAACTGGGGATGGAACAGCAACTCCAGCGATTTCTTCGTAAAGGGACAAGCGCCGCGACAGCCGTTCTTCCCAATCGAGCTTCGCTTCGTGACGCCGGGATATTTTCAGGCGCTCGGCATTCCAATTCGCAAGGGCCGCGGGTTCACCGACAGCGACACTCGCAACGCGCCCGGCGTGATCCTTATCAACGAGGCGCTCGCGCGTCGCTACTTCGGCGACGAGGATCCCGTCGGCAAACAGATGAATCGCGGCACGATCGTCGGAGTCGTTGGAGACGTGCGGCAGGTGAACATCGATCGGACGGCAGTACCTGAGCTGTATACGCCGATCGCCCAGAACTGGTCGCACTTGCCGCAACTCGGCCTGACGCTCGTCGTGAGCGCTCGGGGCAGCACGGAGCCGCTAGTCGATGCCGTCAGGTCCGTCGTCCGCGACGTAAACCCCGTGCTCGCTGTCTTCAACGTGATGTCGATGGATCGCGTCGTTCAGAGCTCGCTCGCGGACTTCACGTTGTACTTGTCGCTGATGGCGTTCTTTGCCGCCGTCGCGCTCGTCCTCGCTGCCACGGGAACCTACGGCGTCATTTCGTACATCGTGACCTCGCGCGCTCGGGAGTTTGCGATTCGTGTCGCGCTCGGTGCGGATTCCGTGCGAATGACTCGACTGGTTCTTCGCCAGGGACTGGGCTTGACCGTGCTCGGTCTCGTCTGCGGATTGGGCGCCGCCGCAGCGGCGACGCCGTTGTTGCGCTACGCGCCGATGACCATCCGCCAACCGAATGCCACGACGATCGTCCCGGTCATCGCCCTCATCGTGGTCGTCGCTGTCGCCGCGTGCGTCGTTCCAGCGCGCCGGGCCGCGAACGTCGACCCCGTCAGCGTATTGCGGCAGGAATAGCCTTCCGCCGAATCAGGTAAGCTCTCTTCGCATTCGTCCTTCGATGGGAGAGCGTCATGAGCAGCGTTGCTCGTCGTGATTTCCTGAAGACGGTTCCTGCCGCAGCTGGACTTGCATATGCAGTCGACGCTCAGCTGCGCGGCGCCACGCAGGCGAAGCCAACCGCGGTCAGAATAGCGAGCGTCGCGTACACGCCCGTCACGGACTACCCCATACAACCGACTCGCTACTCCGACGTGACGCTGACGGATGCGTTCTGGAAGCCGAAGGTCACCACGAACGCGGAAGTGACGATTCCGTTCGAAGTGCAGAAGCTGATGGAACTGGACCGTGAGTTCCGCGGCAACGTGCTGGAAGCGGCCATTCTCTCGCTCAAGACACACCCGAATCCTCAGCTTCAGGCGCAGGTGGACGCCCGGGTTCAACAGTTGATCCACGACGAGCGCAGCGGCAACAGCGGCTTCGAGGTCGCGGCAACCTACTACAACACGACCGGCAAACGGGACCTGCTGGAGATCGCCAGAAGGTCTGCCGATGCGCTTTACGAAAATTTCACTGTCAACAACCCGCCGTTCTCGGGCGGCGAGCGGGATGCCGTCAACTGCATCCAGCTCTATCGGGCCACGCACGAGAAGAAGCACCTCGATCTCGCGAAGCACTACCTCGACATTCGAGGGCTGCCGAATTCCGTGAACAGGAGCCGGCACAATCAGTCGTACAAGCCCGTGCTCGAGCAGAGCGAAGCGGTCGGTCACGCGGTGAATTGCGTGACGCTGATGGTGTCGCTGACCGACGTCGGCGTCCTGACTGGGCTGAAAGAGTACTTCGACGCCGCGCATCGCATGTGGCTCGATGCGGTGAGCGCGAAGATGTACGTCACGGGTGGCGTCGGCGCGACCGGCAACGAAGGTTTCGGAGCGCCGTACTCGTTGCCGAACATCTCGGCGTACTCGGAAACCTGCGCAGTGCTGATGTTCATCACCTTGAACCATCGGATGTTCATGGCGACCGGCGACGCTCAGTACATCGACGTCATGGAACGCGGCATGTACAACAACGCGATCAACGGAGTGTCCGCCTGGGGGAATCGCTTCTTCTACGTCAACAGGCTCGCGAGCGCGGGCGACGGACGCGATCTCCGATGGGAGCGCGCGTCGCTCGAGTGCTGCCCTCCGAATCTCGTCCGGTTTCTCGCGTCGATGCCTGGGTATATCTACGCGCAGGACAAGAACGCCATCTACGTCAACCTGTACGTGTCGAGCCGCACGGCGTTCCAGGTGAACGAGAAACAGATCAACTTGTCCGTCGAAAGCGAGATGCCGTGGGGCGGCAAGTCGACGATCAGCATCTCGACGAAGGACGATGTGAAAGGTGTAATCAAGCTGCGAATACCTGGATGGGCGCGAAACCGGCCGGTTCCGGGAGGGTTGTATTCATGTCTGGAGAAGGGTGACAAGCAGACGGCGGTTTCCGTCAACGGCAAGCAGGTCAGCGCTGTTCCAGACAGGTTCGGATACGTTTCAATCGACCGCCTCTGGAAAGACGGCGACGCGATCGTCGTGGACCTTCCACTCGAGGTCCGACGGGTAATCGCCGATCGAAGAGTGGCGCAGAACAGAGGTCGGACGGCAGTCGAGCGCGGCCCGATCGTCTACTGCGTGGAGTGGCCTGACGTCGAAGGCGGGAAGGTACTCGACCTGCTGTTCGATCCGAAAGCGGAGCTGAGGACGTCGGTCGATCACGCGTTCTATGGCGGCGTAACCGTCATAGAGACGGAGGCGAAGAGGATGACGAATCCGTCGCTGCCGTCAAAGCGGGTCAGGCTCATCCCGTATTACCTCTGGGCCAACCGCGGAGCAGGGGAAATGAGCGTGTGGCTGTCCACGGCCGATTACGAAATCGGAGACACCGGACCCGCCGGTGGATTCATCTTCTACGACAACCCGAACTATGCCACCGATGGCTGGCGATACCTCGAAGCTGCGCCGTTCGATCAGAGCGCCGGCGCGAAGTGGGGATGCTTCCGTCGATTGACTGCGGGCGCACGCGGTACGGCCGTTGGCACAGGCAAGCAGAATACAGCGGAGATGATGGCTGGTTGCGTCGAACCAGGATCGGCTGCGGAGCTGTGTACCAATCTGTCGATCAATGGCGTGCGCAGGTTGTTCCTGCCGTCGCGCGACGAGCTGGCGCTCATGTATCGGAATCTGAAAGCGAAGGGCCTCGGCGATTTCCAGGACGGCGGGGTCGCCGACAACTTCACGTATTGGGCGTCGTCGCAGCAGACTGCCGACATGGCCGTCCATATCGACTTCGCCGATCTTGGTCGGCAGCACGGCGACGACAAGGACTTCCCGCGGAGGGTCCGCGCGGTTCGAGCGATCTGAACCGCGCCAAATCACAGCTTCTTCGAGAATTTGAACTCACCGTTTCCGCCCTCGCCGCTCACACGGCCGGTCGCGGTGCCCTTGCTGACGGTGCCTTCCAGGACGAGGAGGACCGCACTCTCACCAGTCTTTCCCAACTGCAGCTTCAAGGCGCCTGTTTTCGGATCGAAGGTCCCGTCCTTCACCTCGCCCGGGTTCGGTAGACCCGAGATGGTCCCTGACACAGCGCTTTTGCCGTCGAACTTCAGTTGCAGGGTCACGAGAACGGGCTGGGGCGCATTCTCCGGCGTCATTTCGCCGGTCCACGTGCCGGTCAGCGGGTCGGCTTTTGCACTCTTCGCGCCGCGCGATTGCGCGAGCACCGTCATCGCAGACAGCAGCACACAGCAGACGACCGCGAACACTCTCTGAGTCATCACATTGCTCCTCTCATTCGTATCGAAGCGCGACGACGGGATCGACTCGGGCCGCGCGTATTGCAGGGATCGCCGCCGCGAGCAGCGCCGTCAGCAGCAACGTCGCGAGCGGGAGTGTCAGACTCCAGAAATCGAGCGGCCTCACTTCGAAGAGCAAACTCTCCACGAATCGCGACACGTACAATCCGCCCGCCAGCCCGCAGACGGCGCCCGCGAGTGCTGCGCTGCCAGCGTCGGTTACGACCGTACGAATCACGCTGCCGTGACGCGCACCGAGCGCGACGCGGATGCCAATCTCGCGCGTCCGTTGCACCACCGAATAGCTCAGGACGCCGTACAGGCCCACAGCCGCCAGCACGAGTCCCACGACGGCGAAGAATCCCGAGAGCAGAGCCAGCAGCCGCTCGCGCAGCAAGGTCTGATCTACGACGGCAGACTGCGGGACCACACTGGTCACGCGGAACACCGGATTTGCAGCGCGGACTTCTTCACGCAGTCTGGCGCCGAGCGTCGCAGGATCGCCCGAGACGCGAACGTTGAGCGTCGCGTTTCGTCGCGTTATTGGTATGTATACGATCGGCGCGGCAGGTTTGCGCAAATCGAACCGCGTGTTTGCGACGACGCCGACGACGTCGTGGGATTCGTCGATTTGTGCGAAACGCGCCTCGAGTGTGTGGCCGAGTGCGGGTTCACGACCGAAGTAGCGCCCAGCGTACGCCTCGTTGATCACCACCGCCGTGGAGTTTTCCGCCATGTCGCGATTGACGAATCCGCGCCCGGCCAGCACGGGTATCCCCATCGTCTCGAAGTACCCGGTCGTAACCGGCTGCACAGTCGCTTCGATCGTGTCGTGCACCGTGCCAGGCACGCGGACGTTATGCGTCCAGGCCCGCCCGAGGATGTTGAACTCGGCGGCGCTGACGGCTTTCACTCCGGGAACGCTCCTTAAACGTTCGATGACCTGCAGCAGCGTCGCACGCTGCTCAGCAGGATCCACCCGTCGTACTCTATCCAGCGACAGCAGCAGCACATCCGACGTGGCGAAGCCGGGGTTGACGGAGTTCAGCTTCGCGAACGAGAGGACCAGCAGGCCGCCTACGAACAAGACAATCAGACCGAACGCTACTTGCGTGGCCACGAACGGCCGCATCAGACCCGCGCGCAATCCGGTTCGCGATTCGCCACTCTTCAGTGCCGTCATTGGCGCCACGCCCGACGCACGCAGGGCCGGCACGAGACCGAATACCCCAGTCGTCAAGAGGGTCAGCGCACCCGCGAACGTGAGCAGCCGCCAGTTGTAGCGGAGATCGAATTGCACCGGGTCTTCCGGCGGCGCGAGCATGCCGATGACTGCCGGAGCAGCCACGGCTGCGAAGAGGAGGCCGATCGCGCAGGCAGCGCCGGCGACGATGGCACTTTCGACGAGCAGCTGTTGGATCAAGCGGCCGCGGCCCGCGCCGATCGACAGGCGCAACGCCATCTCGCGCTCGCGACCCGCAGTGCGAGCCAGGAACAGGTTGGCGACATTCGATCCGGCGATGAACAGAACCAGCGCGGCAATCGATGCGAGGATCCAGAGCGAACGCTCGAACTCGCGGCGAATCGGCGATGGACCATTAGCCGCCGATCGTACGTAGAGTGGCGCCTCGAGGAAGCGTCTGACGCTCTCGGGTGACTCGTTCGGACCAAACAGTCTTGGCGTATATTCGCGACGGAAGTTCGTGAACGCTGCCTGAAGAATGCTCTGCGCCTGTTCGGAGCGGACGTTTTCCTTCAGCCGGCCGAAAATGCGAAACCAGCCGAACGTGGGATTGCCAAACGCTCGAGGGTTGTACATCGCGTACGGGATCCACACGTCCGTCGGCCGTCCCGGTTCGACGCCAGGGAACCCTGCTCTCGCGACTCCCACGATCTGAAGCTGACGATCCTCGAGTGCGAACGAGCGTCCGACGATCGCGGGATCCGCGCCGAACCGCCGCACCCAGAACGCGTAGCTCACGACGGCCACCGGATGGGCACCCGGCTCCGCATCGTCCGACCTCGCAATCAAACGGCCCGCCGCGGCACCAATCCCGAATCGTTCGAACGCGTCGCCCGACACGTACTGCGTCCGAATCTGTTCCTTCTCGCCTCCGGCATCGGCGAATTTCGCCGGCCGCATCACTTGCGTGCTCATCGCGAACAGATCGACGTGTCCGCGTCCTGCCTCCCGAAGATGGAGGAAAAGGGGATCGTTGAAGGTGTCGCCTTCAGGACGTTCGGGCGAGTACGTGTCGAACGTCAGGTAAACCAGCTGCTCCGGATGACGCACGGGCAGCGGCTTCAGGATCAGCGCGTCGACCAGCGAGAACGCCGCGACGCATGCCCCAAGTGCCAGTGACAGCGAGATCACCGCAGCAATGGTGACGATGGCATTCTTCCGCAGCATGCGAAGGCCGAGGCGGACGTCCCGGCGGATCGAATCGAGCCAGGGAATCAGCTTCACATCCTGGCTCTGCTCGCGCCATCGCAGCGGACTCCCGAATCGTCGTCTTACCCGCGCAGCGGCGGCCTCGTGCGTGATGCCGGCGGATGTCAGCTCGCGAATGCGTTCGTCGAGATGGAACTGGAGCTCCTCATCGAGCTCGCGGTCGATGCGGCGCGCGCGAAACACGTTCGTCAGCCGGGACCACCACGACATCGCACATTCCTCCTGTTCGACCGGGGGCTTCGCCCCGCCGGACCCCCCATCCCGGTCGCTCGCGGGGCCCCTTCGCCCCGCTCTGCCCCCGGGGGGCGCGCCTTCGGCGCGCCTGCCTTTAGGCGTGTTTCAGGATCTTGCCCACCGCGGAGGTAATCGCCTTCCAGCGCACTTCATCGGACTCGAGCTGCTTCCGGCCAGCGGCCGTGATCTCGTATACGCGCGCGCGCCGGCCGGTCTCCGTGGTTGTCCACCGCGCCTTGATCACCCCGGTCTCTTCGAGCCGATGGAGCGCGGGATAGAGCGATCCTTCCTCCACACGGAGGAGCTCGTCCGACATGCTCTCGATTTGTGTCGCGATCGCGTAACCGTGGAGCGGTCCGCGGCGTGCGAGCAGCTTCATCACGAGCAGCGGCAGTGATCCTTGAAGAGCGTCCTGACGTGCCATACCGAGTAATCTTACCAAGATATCTTCCCATGACAAGCGCCGCTGCTGTTATGACGTCGGCGCCAGTACCTGGTTAACAGAGCTGATCGACGTACTCGCGACGACCGGCGTGTCGGAGCGCCTGAGACTCCGCGGTGAGCGCGCGAACGAACGCGCGGGAGCCGGACCTTCCGTTGTAAACTGCCGATTTGGTACCGGCGCCAGTCATCTCCTTGTAGAGTCCGCCTTCAGGCGGACGTCGCGCCGGCTGAAGCCGGCGCCTACATACACATTGGAAGTGGTTCTGGCTCGTTTCCGATAAGGAGTCTGAGTGGCACAACCGCCAATCCTGACCCTGCGGGAGTCTCGTCTGAACAAGCGAGCGGCGCTCGAGCGGCTCCGCATCAATCCGTATCCCGCGACCGCGAAGCGTACCCACCTCGCCGGAGCAATCGTTGCCGCGTACGAGGAGCACGAAGGCCGGACCGTCACGGTGGCTGGACGGCTGATGTCCCTGCGCAAGCAAGGCGGCTTGATTTTCGGGCACGTGCAGGACGAAACCGGCCGAATCCAGCTTTACATCAAGCGCGACGCCCTGGGAGGAACCGATCCGGCTGCCGGCACTCTTGGATTTGCCGATCTCGTCAGCATCGACGTGGGCGACATCGTCGAAGCCACCGGCACGGTCACGAAGACGAAGGCTGGCGAAATCTCGGTCCTTACGAATCAGGTTCGGCTGCTGACGAAGTCGCTGCGACCGTTGCCCGACAAGTGGTCTGGGTTGAAGGACCGCGAGCTCATCCTCCGGAAGCGGTATCTCGACGTGACCGTCGGCCCCGAACACCGTGAGCGCTTCGCGGCCATTTCACGGATGTTGTGGAGCATCCGATCCTTTCTGCACGAACGCGGCTTTCTCGAGTTCGTCACGCCGGTTCTGCAGCCGCAGTACGGCGGCGGAACTGCCCGGCCGTTCCGAACGCACGTGAACGCGCTCGGGTTCGACGCGTACCTCGCGATCTCGCACGAGCTCTACCTGAAGCGACTGATCATCGCCGGGTACGACAGGGTCTACACGATTGGGAAGTACTTCCGGAACGAAGGAGTGGACAAGAACCACCATCCGGAGTTCTCGATGATCGAGACAATGACGGCGTACGAGGACTACACGTACAACATGGACTTGATTGAATCCATGTTCCGGAGGGTAGCGCAGGAAGCGTTCGAGCGGACGGTGTTTCAGGTCAGAGGTCATCAGATCGACTTCGCGGCGCCATGGCGGCGGGTTTCGATGGCGGATCTGGTGGCGGAGATAACGGGAGTCGACTTTCGCGGGTTCAAAGGTCCGGAAGAATCGAACGTCGCACTCGAGGCGCTTGGTCTCGCTCCTCAGCCGACGATCGGTCACGGTCTGGTGCATGCCTTCGAGGCTCGCGCAGAGCCGCACCTGATCGCGCCCACGCTCGTCTACGGGCATCCGATGGAGATCTCACCGCTCGCCAAACCAAGCGCAGCGGATCCGCGGTTCGCGGAACGCTTCGAGATCTTCATAGCTGGTATGGAGTGCGGCGACAACTGGTCGGAGCAGAACGATCCTACCGAACTGCTTGCTCACTGGCGGCGGGCGAGGGAGAGTGCTGAAGAGGAGGTCGAAACGCACCCTCTCGACTACGACTTCGTCGAAGCGCTCGAATACGGGATGCCGCCCACGACCGGCATTGGTCCGGGGATCGAGCGGATGGCGATGATCTTCACCGGGGAAGAGAACATCGACGACGTGATCTTCTTCCCGTTGATGCGACCGGTCGTGTCCGAAGCGCATCGCGAGATCTACGGTGCCGGCGGGATCGAACGCGGTGTGCCCGATACCTCGGAGGAGAGCGTTCCTGTCACGTTCGAGGACTTCGAAGCATTGATCGAGCAGGGGATCCTGAAACCGAAGACCGGGGTGTTCGTCAAGCCCTTCCTCCACATCTGGAAACCGCCGTCATCTTCCGGCCGCTGGCGATCCTCCGGCTACATCAAGGTGGACGGGTTCTTTCGAACGAAGCCTCTGATGGTCGTCGGCTACCGCAACAGCTCCGATGAGCGACTCGATGTGGCGTCTGAAGGGGAACGGCTGATCGAGCTCGTGGGTCGTGCGTTCACGCAGCCGCTGAGACGTCTCGTGCCGGATTGCACGGTCCAGGTCATGGCGGTCGTCTCTGTCGAAGCTTCACCGTAGCGCTGTCTGCTGCCTTCTGCTGTGATACCCTTTGGTGAAATGCGCTGGATGCGGTCGCGGCTCGCGCGGTTTTCCGGCGGCTGGCTCGTAATCCATCTCTGCCTGCTTGCGTCCGTTCCGACCGCGCTATCGATGGGATCCTCCAGCGCGGTCGCGTTGAAGTGCACCTGCGATCACGCTGACGGGGGGATGTGCCCGATGCACCACTCCCGCTCAGCATCCGCGCTCACCACCGACCATCACTCCTGTGCGTGCCGCGGCGCGTCGGATCCCGTGGCCGCGATGGCGGCGTCGCTGATCGGTCCGGTCGCCGTGCTCTCGGCTTCTACGTCGACGATCCTGCCGACGAACGCCGTTAAGTCGGTGCCAGCGTTCAATCCCGCACTGCTCGACTCGTCTTCCGTCCCGGATTCGCCTCCACCGCGCGCTTAGCGTCTTCCCGCAACACCAACCAGATCTGATCTTGGTTCGGGTCAGGTCTTCATCGTCACTGAGGCGCGTCCTCGGATGGTCGCGGCTGAACGTGTTGTTGGTTGTTGGTACCTGTCGAATCACCGGGGTGAACGTGAAGCAGCGTTTTTTCCGCGGCCTCATCGCGACGGCGTGCATCGTCGCGTCCGGTCGCATCGCATGCGCGCAGGAGACGGTCAATTACGCCAGCCTGAGCGGGCGGGTCACGGATCCGCAGGGCGCCGTCATTCCCGGCGCACACGTCGGCGCCCGGCAGACGGAAACGAACGTCACCGCAGAGACGGTGACCGACTCGGAAGGACGCTTCCGGTTTCCCTACCTCAGGATCGGTACTTACGAGGTGAAAGTCCGCGCACGAGGGTTCACTGACAGCACGAGGACTCTCAGGATCACGGTCGGCTCGGCGTTCGACCTTCCAATCACGCTCGCTGTTGGAGGTCTCGAAACGACCGTGGTCGTCACCGGGGAAACAACCGTGCTCGAGACGGCGCGAAGCCAGATCGCGGGAACCGTTCCGCAGATCGAGGTTCAGAACCTGCCCATGAACGGCCGCAACTTCCTCGACCTCGCGCTGCTCGTTCCCGGCGTATCTCCGACGAATATCGGCAGCACGCAGCTCTTCGCGGAAACGTCGGCTGTCCCGGGCCAAGGGATCTCGATCGCGAGTCAGCGCAATCTGTCGAACAGCTTCATCGTCGACGGCCTCTCAGCGAACGATGACGCGGCGGGGCTCAGTGGAATTCCATTCGGCGTGGACGCCGTCGAGCAGTTTCAGGTGATCACGTCGGGAGGGCAGGCGGAGCTCGGCCGCGCTCTCGGCGGCTACATCAACGTCGTCACGAAGAGCGGCACGAACTCGCTGCACGGCACGGCCTACGATTTCATCCGCGATGACAACTTCAACGCCCCGAACGCACTCTCCGGCGGAAAGTTGCCGATGGACCAGCAGCAGTACGGCGGCAGCGTCGGCGGCCGGATTGTACGCGATCGAACGTTCTACTTCTCGAATTTCGAGCAGCGTTTGCTCGATCAAACCGGGCTCGTCACGATCCTCCCGGAGAACGTGCCGATCATCAACGGCAGGCTGGCGGCTGCAGGGTACCCGGGCTCACCGATCAGCACTGGCATTTATCCGAACCCCGTCCACACCGTCCACGCGCTGGGGAAAGTCGATCATCATGTCAACGGATCGGATCAGTTTTCCGTCAGGTACAGCCTTTATCACGTCACGTCGGATAACTCGCGTGGCGCCGGCGCGTTGAACGCCCCGACGGCTTCGGCGGGCCTCGACAACATCGACCATTCGCTTGCATTCGGCAATACCTGGGCCATCTCGTCACGGACCGTCAACGAAACACGTGCGCAGTTTACGTACGGCGACTTGAAGGCGCCTCCGACCGACCCTGTCGGCCCGGCGGTCAGCATCGCGGGCGTGGCGTCCTTCGGCACCCTGTCGGGGAGTCCGACGAGGCGCCGGAACAACATGTACCAGGTCGTGGACAATCTGTCGCACCAGGCGGGCGCGCACGCGTTGCGGGTCGGCGTGGACTTCGTGTTCAACGACGACACCATTACCTATCCCCGATCCGTCCGCGGCAGTTACTCGTTCTCGAATCTCGCCAGCTTTTTGTCCGGCAACTACAGCGGCTTCACCCAGACGTTCGGTGATCCGGTCGTGTCGCAGACGAACCCGAACGTCGGGCTATACGCTCAGGATGAGTGGCGGCTCGGGTCACGGCTGACGCTGAACCTTGGCGTGCGCTACGACCTCCAGTTCCTGGAACCCATCAGCACGGACACGAACAACGTATCCCCGAGGCTGGGGTTCGCGTGGTCGCCAACGGGATCGCAGGATCTCGTCATCCGCGGCAGCGGCGGCCTGTTCTTCGACCGTGTGCCGCTTCGTGCGGTGGCGAACGCGATTCTGTCCGCTGGTAACACGACCGACTTGAACAGTCTTCACCAGCCGAGCGTGGCTGGCCTCATTCCGACGCAGGATGGCGCCCCGGCGTTCCCGAACATCCTGCCTGCGCGCATCCTGACGACGACGCTCGTGGACTTCACGACGATGGACAGGAACCTGCAGAACGCATTTTCGAAGCAGGCGAGCGTCGAGGTGGAGCGTGCGCTCGGGCCAGGGCGAACGGTGAGCGCCGGGTATCAGTACCTGCGCGGCGAGAACCTGTTGATGTCGGTGAACCAGAACGTGCCGACCTGTGTGGCTGCGGGCACGAATAACGGGTGCAGGCCAAATTCCACGCACCGAAACAACAGTCGGTATTCGTCGGTGGCCGATTCGACGTATCACGGGTTGCATGTGTCGTTCGTGCAACGGGCGGCCACGTGGGGGAGCGTTCGCCTCACGTATACCTTGTCGAAATCGATGAACGACGTCGGCGAGGCATTTTTCAGTTCACCGGTCGATCCTACGGATATCAGGAGAGACTGGGGCCGCTCCGACGACGACCAGCGCCATCGTCTGTTGATGAACACGACTGTGAATACGTCGATGGCGCCTGCCACGACCGCATGGGAGCGGATCAGCCACGGATTCGCGTTGAGCAGTATGCTGCAGTATTACTCGGCGCTCCCGTTCAATATCACCTCGGGCGTTGCGAACCTGCAGGGTACGACAAGCCGGCCGCTTGCTGATGGGAAAACAGCCTCGGCGAACTTCGATGTGCGGGCTGTGACGTTGATCCCGCGAAACGCTGGCATCGGCAGCGATTTCTTCACGTGGAATCTTCGCGTGAGCCGCGCCTTTCGAATCACCAGCGGTGTCAAGCTCGAAGGTCTCGTCGAAGCCTTCAACGTGACCAATCGCGTGAACAACTTGACGCGGAACGCGAACTTCGGTGCCGGCGCGTATTCGACGAACCCGGTGCCCACGTTCAACCAGATCACTGCGGTCGGCGACCCAAGGACGTTCCAGTTCGGCCTGAGACTGACGTTTTGAGCGGTTTCCGAGCCGTAGTGTCCGCCTTCGGGCGGACTCGCGCCGGCTGAAGCCGGCGCCCACCGAGTAGGGGAACCTGCTCGAGTCGGAGAGGAATCTCTATGAATCTCTTGAAGGCGAGCGGCGCATTCGCGGTGGGGCTGGCGATGACGGTCTCCGCGTCATCGTCGGTGACCAACGGTGCGACGGAAATCGCGATCAAGGAACGCGCAAACAGCAACGCATCGGTGGCCGCGCGCGGCAGGTTTATCGCCCTCGCGTGGAGCGCGAGCACGAATGAGGGCGTCACGGACATTTTCTTCACCGCCAGTCGCGACGGAGGTCGCGCGTTCACGACTCCAACCCGCGTGAACGACGTCCCCGGTGACGCCCGCGTATCCGGCGAGCAGCCGCCGAGAATTGCGCTCGTCCCGAGCGCTCGACGCGATCCGTCGATCGTGGTGGCGTGGACGGCGAAGGGGTCCACCGGCACGCGTCTCTTGTCAGCGCGCTCGAACGACGGGGGACGGTCGTTTTCCTCGGCGGCACCGGTGGTGGGCACCGATGCATCCGGCAATCGTGGATGGGAATCAGTTGCGGCGAGCCAGGATGGCGCCGTCGTCGCACTCTGGTTGGATCATCGAGAAGCATCGACGAGTGCCTCGGGTGCGCCGATGAATCATGCGCGACACCAGCACGACGCGGCCAGTCGAAATCCAACCGACAGTGTCGTCCGCGCGCAGCTTTCGAAACTATTCTTCGCCAGACTCGGCGAACCCGGGAGCGCGCACGCGGTCACGGGCGGAGTCTGCTACTGCTGCAAGACCGCGCTCGCCACTGACGCAGATGGCGTCATCTACGCGGCATGGCGCCACGTATACGAAGGGAACATCCGCGATATCGCATTCTCCAGGTCGTCCGATGCAGGGCGCACTTTCACGCCGCCGGTCCGAGTCAGCCAGGACGACTGGGTCATCAACGGATGTCCCGAGAATGGGCCGGCGCTCGCCGTGGATGCGAATCACCGGATCCACGTCGTCTGGCCGACGCTCGTTCCTGGCTCGACATCGGCAAGCGAGCCCACGCTGGGTCTCTTCTACGCGATGTCCGAGGACGGCCGCCACTTCACGGCGCGGCAGCGCATTCCAACCGACGGCGTTGCCCGCCACCCGCAGATTGCGGCTGGCCCTCGTGGCGATGTCATCGCCGTGTGGGACGAACAGTCCAACGGTACGCGCCGAATCGCGCTCGCGCGTGGGATCGTCCACCGCGACGGAACGGCGTCTTTCGTCCCACAGCCGATCGGTGACGCCGCGGCTGCCGCGTATCCAATCGTCGCCCCCGTTGAGGACGGAGCTATCGTCGCATGGACCAGCGGATCGATGGGGCAGACGGTGATTCGCGCACAGCGGCTGGCCAATTAGAAATGCGAGCTACGGCGGTCGTCCTCGCGCTGCTGCTCGTTGGGAGCCCGCGCACGGAGGTTCCCAGGGACCAGGCTGGCGCCGATCACATTCACAGCGTCGGCCACGTGCACATGGACACGTCGTGCTCGAGCACGACGAGCGCGGATTTCGATCGCGCGCTCGCGTTGCTGCACAACTTCTGGTACGACCGGGCGCTCGATGCCTTCAAGGCAGTGACCGCGGTCGACCCGGCGTGTGCGATGGCGTACTGGGGCGCGGCGATGACGTTCAATCATCCGTTCTGGGACGCGCCCACGCCGTCGGACGAGCTCACCGCCTGGACTCTCGTGCAGAAAGGGTTGAAGGCGACACACGCAACGGCTCGCGAGAAGATGTTCCTCGCCGCTGTCGCAGCTCTGTACCAGGACGCGGGAGCCCGCGCGAAACCCGATCGCGACGAAGCGTATCGGGAGGCCATGAAGGCGCTGTACGAGAAGTATCCGGACGATGAGACTGGTTTGTTCTACGGGCTGTCGATCCTCGGTACCATCAAGGAAGGGACGCGCGGTTTCGACCAGCAGGCCGTGGCTGCCGAGATCTTCGAACGCGTGTACGCGAAGAACGCCGCCCATCCGGGCGCCCTGCATTATCTGATTCATGTGTACGACGATCCGGAACATGCGCTCGACGGCTTGCCGGCCGCACGAGCGTATGCAAAAGCCGCCGCGGCCGTCCCGCACGCGCAGCACATGCCGTCCCATATCTTCACGAGGCTCGGGTACTGGCAGGAATCCGCCGCAACGAACGAGAACGCCTGGCGCAGCTCCGAAGAGTCGGTGAAGCGCAGCGGCGAGAGTGGCGCGTATCGCGATTTCCACTCGCTCAACTATCTTCAATACGCGTATCTGCAGCTTGGCCGGTATCGTGACGCCAGGCGGATGACCGACATCATCAAGCAACAGTTCGACGAGCTGCCGAACAAAAAGACGGCCCCCGATACACCGGATCTCCAGGCCCGGCACGTCCGCGGCCGGACCATCTACGCGCTGCCCGATCGCGTGGCGTATGGTTATTTCGACATGCTCACGCGCTACATCGTGGAGAGTGGTGACTGGCAGGCGGTGTCAGCAGTTCCACTGGTGGCGCCTTCGCGCGACTTCGTAGCGATGAAGTTGCAGCTCGAAACGATGGCCGCGGCGAAGCGAGGCGATCCTGGCGCCGCGACGGCCGCAGCCGTACGAATCGCGGCCTTGGCGGAAGAACGGGGACAGCATCCGTTCGCGCAGCAGGTCATCGCGATGCAGGCGCGCGAAACGGAAGCAATCGCGGCGCACGCGAGCGGGCACGATGCCGACGCGGTTGCGAAGATGGAAAAGGCGATTGCAATCGAGGACTCGATTTATGCGCTTTCACAGCCGCCATATCCGATCGTTCCAGCGCACGAGCTGTACGCGACGCTGCTGATGGAAATGAAACGTCCGTCCGATGCGGCCAAACACTTCGCCGAAGCGCTCAAGCGAACGCCGGGGCGTCCGAAGGCCGTGTTCGCCGCCGCGCAAGCCGCCGACGCGCTGGGAGACGTCGCGACTGCCAGGGCGCGATACGACGAGTTTCTCAGGTTGTGGAAGGACGCGGACCCGGATCGCCCGGAGCTTGCGGTCGCGCGACAGCTCGCCGGGACGGAGCAGCGTGAGATGTTTGCCGAAAGCGATGCATACGAGCGGTTCATGGGGCGATGGAGTCGGCGACTCGCCCCCCTGCTGGTGAAGTTCGCGGCGGTCGGCGAGCGGGATGACGTCCTCGATGTGGGATCCGGCACGGGCGCGCTCGCGTTTGCCATCACCGACGCGATGCCCTCGGCCCGTATCACCGGCGTCGATCCGTCCGACGCCTACGTGAAGTACGCGACGTCACGCGCACCGAGCGAGAGGGTACGATTCATGGTCGGCGATGCCCAGAATCTGCAGCTGCCCGACGGTTCCTTCGATCGCACACTGGCGCTGCTCGTGATGAACTTCATTCCAGACTCGACGAAAGCGCTGCGCGAAATGGTTCGCGTCACGCGTCCTGGTGGGGTGGTGGCCGCGGCGGTGTGGGATTACCGCGAGGGCATGGAAATGCTTCGCGTGTTCTGGGACGAAGCGGTCGCGCTGGATGCGGGCGTCGCCGCGCGTGATGAACGGAACATGCCCCTGTGCAAGCGCGGCGAGCTCGCGGCCCTGTGGCGCGCGACCGGGCTTCAGCAGGTGGACGAACAGCCGATTACGATCGATCTCGCCTTTCCGTCGTTCGACGACTACTGGTCACCCTTTCTGGGGGGACAAGGGCCCGCGGGATCGTATGTGGCATCGCTGCCCGAACCGGCTCGCGTCGCATTGGCATCCAGGCTTCGCAAGCGCCTGCTCGGTGAACGCCAGGACGGGCCTATCGCGCTTCGCGCGCGCGCGTGGGCCGTCAAGGGCGTCGTTCCCGCGCGCTAACACAAGCTGGAAAACTCAATAACGTTGTGTCATCTCCCATTTCCCATTTCCCAGGCGGTCTTTTTTAGCGTTCCATATCAGATTAGTTTGGTGGGTCGATAGCGTGTAAGCGATCGATGACGGAGCAGAGCGATCATTTTGATGGCAAGCGATTCGTGAACGCGACCGGCGCAGCGGGGCAGCCATTCTCCGCAGTTGTGCGCATGCTCCGCGAGCCCCGAACGCCGTGGCCTGCGCACGTCGACCTGTTGCCGCAACGACCGCCGCAGTTGGACGGCGCCGCCGCTGTCGTCACGTTCATCGGACACTCGACGTTCTTGCTTCAAACGGCGGCCGGGAATGTCTTGACTGATCCCATGTATTCTCAGCGCGCAGGTCCGCTGAATTTGCTCGGACCGAAACGCGTTCGGCAGCCTGCTGTCCGGTTCGAGGACCTGCCGCCTATCTCGGTCGTGTTGCTGAGTCACAACCACTACGATCACTGCGATCTGCCGACGCTCCGCAAGCTCGCGGGCCGCGACGATCCCATCGTTGTGACGCCATCGGGAAATGGAGACCTCGCCCGGTCAGCGGGCATCCGACGAGTCGAGGAACGTGATTGGTGGCAGGAAGCGACCACGACGCCGCTGCCGATCGCGTTGACTCCGGCTCATCATTTCTCCGCGCGGACGCCGCTCGATCGAAACCGCGCGTTGTGGGGCGGATTCGTACTGACGACGGGCGGGCAGCGAATATTCTTTGCTGGCGACACCGCGTACGCGCCTTTCTTTCGCGACATCAAGCAGCGTTTAGGTCGGATCGATCTCGCGCTTCTTCCCATCGGTGCGTACGAGCCGCGCTGGTTCATGCAGGCCGTGCACATGAATCCGGCAGAGGCGGTGCAGTCCCATCTGGATCTCGAAGCCGCCGAGAGCGTCGGCATGCATTTCGGCACGTTCCAGTTGACGGCCGAAGGTATCGACGAACCGCTGCGCGCACTCGACGACGCGTGCACCGCGAACGATGTCCCACGATCGCGGTTCCGAACGCTTGGCTTCGGCGAGTCGCTGCGGCTCAACGCCAGGTAAGAGTCAATCGTGAACGCACTTCGCCAGGACATTCGATCGGTGATCGTCACGATGCGGCGAGCGCCGGGGTTTGCGGCGACGGCGTTGCTTACGTTGGCGCTCGGGATCGGCGCGACGACCGCCGTCTTCTCGATTATTCAGGGCGTGCTGCTTCGTCCGCTGCCGTACGCGAATCCGGAGCGACTCGTTCGCGTCTGGGAAGAGTATCCAGGCGGCGTGTCGCCTGCCGGCAATCGATGGTTGAGCCGCTCGACGTACGCTGTCTGGCGTGAGCGCACGCACACGCTCGACGCGCTTGGCGGGTACGCCGTGTACGAATACCGGCTCGCATTCGGCAGTGAGCCTGTCAAAACAGTCGGCGCGCAGGTCTCGCCGGCGGTTCTCAGCACACTTGGCGCGGCGCCATCCCTCGGCCGGTTGTTCACCGACGATGACGATCGTGAGGACGCGCCGCGAGTCATTATCGTGAGCGATGGATTATGGCGCGAGCGTTTCGGATCGAATCCGGGCGTGGTCGGCGCATCGCTCGCAATCGATGGCAACGCGTACACGATCGTTGGCGTCGCCCCGCCGGCGTTTGCGTTCCCCGATCCGCGGGTCCGCTTCTGGTTGCCGTACGTGATTCCACGATCCGCCGTGCAGCCGACGGGGGCCGCTGTCTTCACCGCGCTCGCTCGACTCAAGCCGGGCGTGACAGTCGCGCACGCCGAGGCCGAGGGCACGACGGCTGCGCGTGCCGCGCCGAAGCACCGCCTGACGGAGCTCTTCTTTGGCAAGGGCGGTCCCGTGGTGGTGCACGCTCGGGCGCTCGTCGCCGACATGACCGCGCCGGCGCGGCCGGCTTTGTCGGTCCTCGCGGTTGCCGTGGCGCTCGTGCTGCTGATCGCGTGTACGAACGTCACGAACCTGATGCTCTCTCGTGGCGCGACGCGACAACGCGAGCTCGCCATCCGGGCAGCGGTCGGTGCGAGCCGAGCTCGAATCGTACGACAGCTGTTCACCGAGAGCGCGGTCTTCTCGATCGCGGGAGGCGCGCTCGGACTCCTGCTGGCGTGGTGGCTCGTACGTCTGCTGCCAGTCGTCGCACCCGTCTGGCTGCCGCGTCTCGACGCCGTGAAGCTCGATGGCTCGGTCGTGATGTTCAGCATCGTGACGACGTGCATCGTCGCCGTTGCGGCAGGTCTCGCACCCGCCGCGCGCGGCGCACGCGTCGATCTCTATGAGGCATTTCGCGGCGCCGACGGTTCGTCGGGCACCGGTTTCCGCGGAGTGCGCGCCGTCCGATTGCGCGCCGGCCTTCTCGTCGTCGAAGCGGCATTTGCCGTCATTCTGATCGTGGGTGCGGGTCTGCTCGCACGCAGCTTCGTTCGGCTGATGCGCGTCGACAACGGCTACGTCGCCGATGGTGTGCTCATCGCGAGTGTGGAGCTGCCGCGCGGTGCGACTGAGGCTCGAACGGATCACTTCATCGATACGACCCTCACCCGGCTCCGCGCCATGCGCGGTATCTCGGCCGCCGGCGCAGGAGCGATGATTCCGCTCATGAGGCGGACCGCCATCGTGCCTTTCGCACTACCAGACAGGCTCACAGGTGGAAAGCCTACTCACGGACGCGCTCTCGTGTATTGGATCACACCCGGGTATGCGGAGGCACTCGGCTTGCGGTTGCGCGAAGGCCGGTTCTTCATTGCGGCTGACGTGCGAGCGAGCAGCCTCGCGACGATCGTCAACCAGGAATTCGTTCGGCAGCACCTGGCCGTAGCGCAGGTCACTGGCCTGACGATTCCGAATCTCGTCGGGCAGGAACCGCCCTTGACAGCGGAGATTGTGGGTGTCGTCGGGAACGTGCTGAAGGACGGCAACGATCGACAGCCTCAGCCAGAGCTCTACTTCATCCACGGATCGCACAGCCAGCGTATCGACGGACAGGTGAATCTCGTGATCCGCACGATCGTGAATCCGGTAGCGCTGGCGCCGGACGTCCGCCGGCTCGTGCGCGAAGTCGAAAGCGACGCGATGGTCGATCGAATCGAGCCGCTCACCACGACGGTCGCTGCATCGCTCGAAGCCCCGCGGTTCGCAGCAACGGTCATGGGCAGCTTCGCGAGTGTCGCAATGGTGTTAGCAGCAATTGGATTGTATGGCGTATCGTCCTACAGCGTATCGCAGCGCGTCCGCGAGCTCGCGATCCGTTCGGCGCTGGGCGCACGGCGCATTGACCTCGTGCGTCTCGTGCTGCGCGAAGGCCTGTTGGTGACGTTCACCGGTATCGTGCTCGGTGTGGCTGGTGCAAGTCTCCTCACGCGTCTCATGCGGGATCTGCTGTTCGGCGTGACGCCGCTCGACCCGATCGCGTTCGTTGTGGCGCCGACGATCCTGACGCTCGCATCGCTTGGCGCTTGCCTTGGTCCCGCCCTACGCGCCGCGTCGGCCGACCCAGCGACGACGCTCCGGACGCAGTAGGGCAATGAAGATTCGTGCTGCCGTGTCGCTCGTGAATCTGCGAGTGCTGGTCGCTGGTGTCTGCTCGGTAGTCAGCGTGCATGCGTGCGCCTGTTCGGCCAATCCAATTGCTCGCGGCGACCTCTCCTTGAATCCCGCGGCCGCATACCTCGTTGCAGCGTTCAGCAGATTTCCTCTCGTGGCGTTCAGTGAGCCAGGTCATGGCGCCGCCGGACCGAAGGCGTTCTTGACGTCGCTCATCACCCAGCCCGGATTCGCAGGCACCGTCAACGACATCGTCGTGGAGTTCGGCAACGCGCGCTATCAGAGCGTTGTGGATCGCTACATCTCGGGCGAGCCCGTCGACCGGGCCGAGCTGAAGCAGGTGTGGGAGAACACGACCATCGTGAGCGGTGTGTGGTCCGCGCCGGTCTACGAAGAGGTGCTGAAGGAGTTCCGGAACGTCAATGCGCGTCTGCCGGCGGGCAAGCGGATTCGCGTGCTGCTCGGGGATCCACCAATCGACTGGAGCGTCGTGCGCGGGCCGGCGGATGAAGACATGAACGACTGGCGTGATGCGCACTTCGCGTGGGTGGTCGAGGAACGGGTGATGAAACGCGGCCATCGTGCTCTCCTGTGGATTGGCGGCGCCCACATCAGCCGGCAGGTACGGTTCCCCGACAGCCTGATTCACCTCCTCGATCGGCGCTTTCCGCATCGGACGCTCGTCGCGCTCGCCGTAGATGCACGCAACGTCGACCCGCGCGTCGTCAGCCGATTCGATGCGTGGCCGACCTTCGCGGCGTCGCCGGTCAGCGGCACGTGGTTCGGTCGCCTCGATGCCGTTCAAATCGGTGCGCGATACTCGACAGGCACCGTCGAACAGAACATGGACGTCGCCATCTTCTGGCAGTCGATGGCTGGCGACGACGCTCCGCGGGTCGATTCGACGAACGACGCGGAGGTGCAGCGGCGCCGTCGGCTCGCGGAGGCGACTGTGCCGTTTCGCGGTGGCAGAATCCGCTTCGAACGGGACGCCGCGATGCTGACGCCGGACGCTGATGACCCGCTGCGAGTGGTGCTTGCGGAGCTCCAGCGGGACTCCGGATTGCGGCTTCTCGTCAAGGCCTTCAGCGACGCGCGCGAGGCTGGCGGAGCCGAGCTCTCATGGAACCGCGCACGAGTCGTGGTCGACTGGCTCACCGCACACGGCATCTCCTCCGATCGGCTCGTCGCGAAGGGTTGTGCGTCGGTACGTGCGCTCTGGGTGGGTCACACTGAAGAAGAGCGCGCGGCGAATCGGCGAGCGGAGCTGGTTCGGCTCTCGAAATTCGCGACTTGTGAGCCGCCGGCATCGTTCGAATTTCGCTGATTGCTTCCGGACGTAAACATTGGACTGTTCTCAGTGTCACACGCCGACGGCGAAGTCACGAAGCCCACGAAGAGACGAAGATCACGAAGAATTCCTTTGGCGCCGTCATCGTGCTCAGAGATTGGTGCATCGTTCAGATCTCGTTCACGGCGGAGGCAAGCCGCAACATCGCGCGTGCACAAGCGGTCCTCGCTGCTTCGGGCGAAACAATCTGCAACTGCTGCGCGATGGCCTCGTAGGAGAGGCCCTGTTGCAGCCGCAGCACTACCAGTTGCCGGTCACGCACACGCAGTCGCAGCAGTGCCGCCCGATACCGAGCTGCGGACTCCTTTCCAAGGACGTGCGCCAGGGGCGAGGGCGTTGGCGCGACCTGAGCGTCGGTAACAGCGACGCTCGCACCGCGTCGCGATGCCTTGCGCACCTCATCGACAACGCGGTTGAGGACTGCCTGCCGGAGATACGCCAACAACGCCCCGCTGTGTCTGCAGTCGAAATGCCGGAGCCGTTGAAACGTCTTCACGAGCGCGTCCTGGACGATGTCGTCAGTGTCCGTTATCGACCGCACGTATCGGGGTAATCGGTTGTTCGCGAATTGTTTCAGCGGCCGCCAGTACCGGTTGATCAGGATTTCGCAGGCTGTCTCGTCGCCTTCCTGTGCCCTCATGATCAATTCGACTGTCGCCTCGAGGGCCCGGGGCCGCACCTGCGATCGCCACGACGGCTGTTCGACCAGACATGTCAGATCCGCGCCGCCGTGTGCTCCCACGCTCGTTTGGTAATTTGCCAGCATGTGTCCGCCTCGCGCTGTTTGACCAACGCTCACTCGTGCGCTGCCGCTGCTGTCTTTCGCGATTGCCTGATTTCCTTACAGACGACCGACGCAATGCGCCGCGCGTCCTCCGTTTCCCACACTTCACGCTCTCTCGATGCGTACTGGAAGAACCCGATGCGCTTGTACAGCGACCGGAGTGAGGGCAGGTCGACCACTTCCGGCGCTCGAACCACTTCCAGTGCGTGCTGAAGTTCGTGCGCCATGGCGCCGAGGAGGTACCGGCCCAGCAGATTTCGATCGAGCACGACGTGGAGATACCGCGCCTCCGGCAGCGTCCTCGCGAATCGGAGACACGATCCGCCTTTCCCCGGCTCACATTCGCCGTGCCGGATCAACAGAACGGTCGAAGACAGCTCGATCTCGTCGATGATCCGGCGGCACGTCGGCGATTTTTCGTAGCAGGTCATGACCGCCGATGCAGGTTCGGCATCGAACGTTTGGAGGTTACGGAAGGGCAGCAGGCACGTTGCGTCGGAGGCCAGGGCATCTGCGGATCCAAAGACTGCCATGACCATTGCCGCGGTCCACGCCGGGAATCGACGTCGCATAAGTCACCTGTTCTTTCCGCGACCCGAACGGCGCCTCGCTCGCACCCGATGAGACGGACAGACGTCACGAATTCCCGAAACGACAAGAAGAAGCGGAGGTGACCGTGGCCGTCTGCGGGTCACTGGGAAATCGAGCCGGCGGTCCGTCTAACGCATATAGACCGGACTGGATTGGGTGGGAGACTTGCCTGTTGCCAGGCGGGAACCGTTGATGAATAATCGCGTCCCTGCACCCGTCGTCATAGCGAGTCAACGACCGTCCGCCGGGCGTTCCTGCTCCTCGTCTGCAGGACGCCAAGGTGCTTTCTCCATGGCGTCAAACGGTCCGAGTCAGCTGCGCCTCGTGACCACTCACGATCCGACCGGGTCCACCGTTGCTGCGGGCGACAGTGAGACCCGCCGCTACGAGGCGCTGTTCCTCGCCAATCTGGACGTCGTCGAGAGCGTCATCCGTCACGTCTGTCAACGACACCACCTGACCGACGCCGATGAATTCGGCTCCGAGGTCAAGCTCAAACTGATCGAGAACAACTACGAGATCTTCCGGAAGTTCCAGCAGCGGAGCACGCTACGGACGTATCTCACCGTCGTCATTCAGCGCATCTACCTGGATTATCGAAACCATCTCTGGGGAAAGTGGAGGCCGTCGACGGAAGCGCGGCGGCTCGGGTCCGTGGCGATCCGTCTCGAGACCTTGATGGCGCGCGACGGCTACGGGTTCGCAGAGGCCTGCGAGCATCTGAGGACGAATGACCGCGTGACGGAAACCGAGAGCGAGCTGGCGGAGATTACCATCAGGCTACCTCTCAGGCCCCGTCGCGCGATGGTCGGAGAAGAATCGCTCGAGGACGTTCCCGAAACGACGACCGGCCTCGATGATCGGATTCTGTCCGATGAACGCCGGACACGAGCGCGCCGGATTCAGGCGGCGCTGGCGGCGGCGGCGCGGAGCCTGGGAGATCAAGACCGTTTGATCCTGCGGCTTCGATTTCAGGACGGGCTGGCGCTCGCGGATATCGCGCGCGCGCTACACCTCGAGGAGAAACCGTTCTATCGCCGATTCACGGCCCTGCTGCACCAGATGCGTAGGGCGCTCGAATCGGCCGGCATCGATCGCAAAGAAGCGCGCGACATCATCGCTCGCGAGGACGTCGACATCTGCCTGGCGCTGCTCAGCGGCACGGCCGCGGAGACGGCGTCGGCTCCGTCCTCGGGGGCGCCGGGCGCATAAGGGAGACGCATGACCTCGACACCGCTTCGGGAGAACGGCGCGCCCACATCGGGTTCCAGCTGTCCCGATGCCGAGCTGCTGGCTGCCTACATTGATGGACGCGCGACGCTTGCTGAACGACGCGAGATCGAGGCGCACCTGGCACGGTGCGAAGACTGTTACTTCGTGTTCTCGGAAACCGTGCGGGCGCAGCAGACGCAGGGAGGCGAGCCCGCAAAAAAGTCTGAGGTCCCGCCTTGGTGGCGAGTATGGTCACCGCAACTTGCCGCCGGCTTTGCCGCGGCAGTTCTCGTTGTCATTGGCGCGCTGATCATCTTCAAACGGCCTCCGACCCAAAGTCCGGAGGTCGATCTGAAGGTCGCGCTCACGCAGCTCGAAGGGGCGGCCGGCCCCTACAGGAAGTTCGAACCCCGACTCACTGTTACTCCCACCTACCGTCCATTGGAGCCTGCGACGCGGTCGGCTACGCCGGGTGCGGAGGCACCGCTCGCCCTTCACGAGGCGGCGGTGCGCGTCGAAAGAGCCGCGACGGCTCGTGCGGCTGGCACCGAGGGACGGCGGGCGCTTGGTGCGATGTATTTCACACTCGGCAGCGCCGGGCGTGCAGCCGATGCTCTCGCGCCGCTTGCACAATCAACCGAGGTGGAATTGCTGAACGACCTGGCCGCCACGCTCCTCGCCCGACAGCGCGAGGGGGACGTCAAGTCTGCTTTGGGGTTGCTGGAACGCGCAGTGACCCTGGACCCCAATCGCGCCGAAGCGTGGTTCAACCTCGGACTGGCAACCGAGGCGACAGGCGACCGCATCCGGGCGACTGAGGCATGGACGCGCGCGCTGATGCTCGACCAGAAGCCGGGGTGGGCGGACGAGGCGCGGTGGCACTTAGAAAAACTCAAACAGAAATAGTGTTAGCAACCGAGCGTTCATACGTTTGTACCTCCGATGCGCTAACTGGCCCGCCCCATTGAAAAGGAGTCGTCGCCATGAATCCGACAGCCCCCCTGCGGCAGCCGTGGCTCGTCATGCTGTATCTCGCAGGCGACAACAACCTCACCGAGGACATGGTGCTCGCGCTGCAGAACCTTCTGGAACTGGGTCCTCTCGCCGGCGACAAGATCGTCGCGCAATTCGATCCGAGCGGAGTCGGCTTGTCTACGCAGAGATACGACTTCAGCGACCCGCAGGGCAAAGTGACGCTCGAAGATTTCCGCGACAAGACATTCGACGCGACGGAGAGCGACACTGGAAGTCCAGATACTCTCATTGAGTTCATCAAGTGGGCATACACCAAAGATACGTTGAGCACGGCTGCCAGTAAGAACATGAACTACCTTCTCGTTCTTTCTGGCCATGGTAGCGGGACGACTGAAGACTTTCTGTTAAAAGACGACAACTCATTCGATGCCTTGTCGATCGACGAACTCACGGATGTTCTGGAATCGGCGACGAGGATTAACGGCACTCGCCGGAAAATCGACATTCTGGGTATGGATGCCTGCTACATGAGCATGGGCGAGGTCGCCTATCAAATTCGGGATTATGTCGACATTCTCGTTGGGGCGGAAGGGTTGGAGCCTGCGTTCGGCTGGCCCTACCGCGAAATTCTAGTGGCTGCAAAAGACTATTTGGCAAGTCAGGCCATTCCGCATATGAATCGAGAAGAGTTGGCAAAGACGATAGTCAGGACTTACGTCGACCACTATGCTGACTACGATCGTACCGCCGGGCGC